>CAYMWV010000194.1:0-6248 GCA_964394395.1 uncultured Sediminispirochaeta sp. | reverse complement strand
TGATCCACGATCCTGAAGGGCTCATCCAGGATGATCACCTCAGGATCGTGGATCACCGCACCGATAAACTGCACCTTCTGGGCCATCCCCTTGGAAAGCTCATTGGTTCGCTTATCCGCTGCATCAGCGAGATCAAAGCGCTTGAGATAGCTGTCGATCCGGCGGTCGCAATCAGAGCGGGAAGCGGTTTTCAGCTCCCCCAGGTAACGGAGCATATCCCGCACCCTCACCTTGCGATAGAGTCCCCGCTCTTCTGGGAGATAACCGAAGCGGTCTCGATCTTCCCCCCCCATTTCCCGGCCATTGAAGAGAATACGCCCGCTGTCAGGGGCGTAGATCCCCATCACCATCCGGATGGTGGTGCTCTTTCCCGCCCCATTGGGTCCGATAATACCGAAAATCTTTCCCGCCTCGGCGGAGAAGGAGATATTCCGAACCGCCTTCAGCGTGCCGAAGGCTCTTGAAATCGATTCTGCTTTTATCATGCCCCTATTTTGCACAAAAACCGATTCCGGGTACATACGTGGAAATAGTGAAAAGAAGTTCGGAAAAGTTGATTGACACAAACCTGAGAGCGACATAACGTCAACTTGTATGCAGGATTGTAAAGGCCACACCATTACAGCTCGAAAAATAGATCTCTCCATGAAAGCCAGCTACCTGGGAGGCTCTTTAAGCATCCTCTGGATCGTCACTTGCACCCCTTTGCAGATTCTTACCGTTTTTGTCCGAAACCATCTGGGAGCCGGTTCTACCATTCTTGGGCTGATGGTGGGTCTGGTCAACCTGATGGCGGTGCTCAACCTCCTGTCGATCCGGATGGTAAAAAAGCTAAAGGGGGAACGGAAACCCTTATATCTTCTAACTGCCCTCTTCCAGCGTCTGATGGCCTTTCCCATCGCCTTCGCCGCTTTTCGGGTAGCAGCTGGGGGGAGCAGGGAAGAGGGAATCATCCTGGTAGTTGCAGCTGCGGTGGGAGCAGCGCTGTTCGGGAATATTGGGGGCTCAGTCTGGTGGAGCTGGATGGCCGACCTCATCCCCGAGGGGAGCAGAGCCCGGTTTTTCGGGCACCGCTCTTCAATAACCCAGGTAGTTAACCTCACCTTCTTCTTCACCGCCACCCTGATGATCGACCTCTACCTGGACCGGGTTTTTATTGTATACGGGATTCTCTACACTCTGGCTGGGCTTGCGGGGCTCCTGGATCTGATGATTCACCTCTCCATCCCCGAACCGAAGGTGGAGGATAGAAGCGCTTTCTCCCGGAAGGACTTTTTCCGCCCCCTGCGGGACAAGAAGTTCCGCAGCTTCTGTATCATCCTCGGCCTCTACCTCTTCTCCTTCAACCTGGCAGCCCCCTTTATCGCCTCCTACACCATCGATCCTGCGGGAGGAGGTGCACCGGCGGTGTGGCTTGGTGTCACCTTCGTTATCTCCCAGCTGACCTGGATTCTCACCGCCCCCTTCTGGGGGGTGCTGATGGACCGGATGGGGAAGAAGCCGGTGGTGATCATCGGCGGACTCTACATCCTCTCCTGGACCGGTTATCTTTTTCTCGACCCGGGGAACTATCAATATCTCCTGCCGATAATCGCTGTCTCCGGGGGCTTGCTGGCCCCCGCATTCTGGGAGGGGATCAGTCAGTTTATGCTCAGCCTCTCCCCGGAGCGGTACCGGACCAGTTATTCAGCCTGGTACTGGACCGCCTTTGGAGTAAGCGCCTCGATAAGCCCCCTCCTGGGAGGAGCACTGTACGATCTTCTGGCTGCCCATCCTATCGTAATCGGATCAATCACGCCCGGACCCTTTCAGGTCCTCGCCTCTCTTTCAATTCTAATGGTGCTTTTCAGTCTGACCCACATGGGGCGTATTCCTGTCCCGAAGGAAAAGAGTGTCCGGGCGGTAATCTCCACCATCCTCAACCCGGGAATCTTTCGGGCAGTTACCAACATCGGCCTTCTGGCGAAACCGACCAGAGCGGAGGATGTGGAGAAGGCACTTCGGGAGGTCCGGGGGAGCGCCCACTCGTTGAGCTTCTCCGAGATTGTTATCCGCCTTGATGATCCGGATGCGGAGGTGCGGGAGGCGGCAGCGATGGCCCTGGCCCGGCTGAAAAGCGAAGAGGCCGAGGGGGAACTTATCCGACGGCTTCAGGACCCCGATGCCTTAAGCAGGCCCTTCATCGCCCGGGCCCTTGGAGAGGCGGGATCAGCTAAAGCGGTCCCATTTCTGATCGATGCCCTGCAGGACAGATCTGAGGATCTTCAGGTGGAGGCGGCCTCCGCCCTGGGGAAAATCCGGGTAGAAGAGAGTTCTCAACCCATTTTAAAGAGTCTCCGGGAGGGAGGAAGCCTTCGGGTACGGATAAGCAGCGCCGAAGCGGCAGCCCGGATGGGGCTAAACGAGGCGGCGGAAGAGATCTTCACTCTGATGCACGGAGCCAGTAACTGGATCCTTCGCCGCCAGCTGGCCATTGCCATGGGAGATCTCTTCGGGGTACCCGGGGAGATTTACCACTACATGACCGGCGAGTTCTCCCGGAATGTCCAGATGATCTACCGTCTGGCAGGAGGGGTAGAGCGTCTTGCCTCCGGCTTTCTGAGAAAAGTGTTGTTACCCCAGCGAAAGGAACAGATCCAGAAGGAAAAATTGAAATCGGTCCGGCGCAGCCTGCAGGCGGCGGCATCGGCCTTTGACCAGAAGGAGTTTGCCCAGGGAAGCGCCGAACTTGAAAAGGCGTGGTCCATCCTGGAACCCTACCTTCCCGAAGCGCCTCTGATCACCTGGTACCGGACCCGGCTGGCCCGGCATATCGCCGAGGGGGGCCAGGCAACGGGACAGGACTTCATCCTGGAGCTCTACAGCCTATACCGGCTCCTCAGGAAGGGGTACTGAACTGAGGCAACAACAGAGGCAGCAGCAGAGGCACCAGCACCGCAGTCATAATTCCGTTCACCCCAATGGCAAGCCCCGATGAAGCCCCCTCTAGCTCCCCCTCTTCCAGGGCCCGGGCAGTACCGATACCGTGGGCGGCACTTCCCATGGCGAGGCCGAAGGGAGTTCCGGTGACAATCCCGCAGAGCCGCAGTACCGGCGGGCCGATCACTGCTCCGAGAATACCGGTAAGCACTACCACCCCGGCGGAGAGGGAAGGGATGCCTCCTACCCCTTCAGTAATAGCCATGGCGATGGGGGTGGTAACCGATTTAGCAGCCAGGGAGGCAACGAGCTCGGTGGGAACTCCCAAAAGCAGCAGGGGCACCGTGACAGAGATGATACCGATGATGCTTCCGAAAAACACCGATGCCAGGATTGCAGGAGCTTCCCGGCGAAGTTGCCGCAGTTTCCGGTAGAGAGGCAGAGCAAGAGCAACCACAGAAGGGCCGAGAAAGAAGTGGATCAGCCTGCCGCCGGTCATATAGGTCTCGTACTTTGTATCGGAGAGGGAGAGATAAGCTATAAGCAGACAGACCGTGACCAGTACCGGCTGAAGGAAAATCAGACCGCTCTTTTTATGGATTACACCGGCTGCTGTATAGATCCCCAGGGTCAAAAGGATAAAAAAGAGCGGGGAGGTGAAAAGGTCACTCATCGTTCCCTCCGGAGCTACCGTTCCCTCCGGAGCTACCGGCCCCGGCCTCATCTCCAGTGCCAGCCTTGACTCCGGCGCCAGACTCGACTCCGTTACCAGTCTCATTTCCTGCGCCAGCCTTAACACCCCCCGCATCGGGCACTTCTCCAGCGCTGCCGGTCACGCTGCTTCCGCGCCGACCCTCAATGATCCTGATAAAAAAGCGGTGGATCATCCCCACCGAGAGAAGTACCGCCAGGGTACTGAAAAGAACTGCTCCGCTGATGGGCAGCCAGTAGGCGGCAAGAATCCGGGTATGGACCATCATCCCGACACCGGCGGGTACAAAAAAGAAGGCCATATTTGCAAGAAGGGTCCCGGAAGCTCCCTCGATCCACTCCTCCTTTACCAGGCCGATAAAAAGAGCGGTCAGAAGAAGCAGCATCCCGGTGACGTTCCCCGGCAGGAGAAAGCCGGTGGAAGCGATGACGTCGCCGGCGAACAGGAAAGCGAGGAGGATACAAAGCGACATGAGCATGACCACACTCCTATACCATTAATCTATACGGATAAGTAATATCCTGCAATGTTTTACTGAGCATTTCGAAAAACCTTCAGACCGGGGTAGATTAACACTTTTTTAGCCGATTTTACAAATACAAACGATTGCATTTTATAAAGAATAGCATTATACTAAGAATAGTCAGAGAAAACCAAACACCGGTGCGGTCCGCTGCTCCGAAAACAGGAAAGAAAGGAGAGATCATGACAGGAAAAGAACTGGTACTTGCAACATTCAGACACGAACAAACCGAAAAGCCACCCTGGGTTCCCTTTGCAGGAGTCCATGCCGGTAAGCTCATTGGCGCAGATGCAACAGAAGTGTATACGGATCAGGAGACCCTGGATAAGGCGCTCCTGGAGGTGCATAAGCTCTACCGCCCCGACGGTCAGACGGTAATGTTTGACCTGCAGATAGAGGCAGAAGCTCTGGGCTGCGACCTGGTCTGGGCTAAAAACACCCCTGCAACCGTCACCAGCCACCCCCTGGAGGGAGGTACGGAAATTCCGGACAAGATCCCGGGCCCTGGAGACGGCAGAATCGACCTGGCCCTGCAGGCAACAAGAAACCTGAAAAAGGCGGTGGGAGAGTCGACCGCCCTCTACGGTCTCTTTTGCGGTCCCTTTACCCTCGCTTCTCACCTCCGGGGTACCCGGATCATCATGGATTTTAAGAAGAATCCCGATTACCTTGATGCGCTGATTGAATACGCCACAGATGTAAATATAGCCATGGCCCGGCTTTACGCCGAAGCTGGAGCCGATGTTCTTGCCCCGGTAGACCCCCTGATCTCCCAGATCTCTCCAAAACATTTCACCGCCCACATGGACGCACCATACAAGAGACTCTTTGACGAAATAAGGAAACTTGGGAAGGTCTCTTCCTTCTTTGTCTGTGGTGATGCCACCAAGAATATCGAAGTGATGTGTAAAACCGGTCCCGACGGGATCTCGGTGGATGAAAATCTGAACCTTCCAAAGACAAAAGAGGTGACCGATCAGTACAATGTGGTCCTGGGAGGAAATATTCCCCTGGCCAGCGTAATGCTTTTCGGAAACCAGCAGGACAACATGAAAGCGGTCTTCGATCAGCTGGAGCAGGTGAATCATCACAATCTTATCGTCTCCCCGGGCTGCGATATGCCTTACGACACCCCGGTAGAGAACTGCGTAGGGTGCGAGCAGGCGGTCCATCAGCCGGAACAGACCCGGCAGCTGATTTCCGGTTACGAAAGAGCGGATCTGGATATTGCCATTGAACTACCGGATTACAAGAACCTGAAACGCCCCCTGGTAGAGGTGTTCACCATCGACTCGGACACCTGTGCAGCCTGTACCTACATGTACAGATCGGCCATGGATGCCAAACGAAAGTACGGGGAAGGGATCGATGTGGTGGAATACAAAGCTTCCGAGTCAATGGAGAATATCATCAGGGCACAGAAGATGGAAATCAAGCAGCTGCCGACCATCTTTATCAATGGGGAGCTGAAATGGTCCTCCATCATCCCAAGCAGCGACGCTTTGACGGAAGAGATCGAGAAGGTGATGAAGGAGATGGGTCTTTAAGAATCGTCACCGGGGAAGCCGTGGGCTTGAGGCGCACCACTCTTCGGGGTGCGCCCCTATTTTTTCAGCTCAGATTTTTCAGGTCAGATTTTTCACCTTAACTGGAAAAACCCATAAGAGAAATGAAATAGTTCTGAAAGAGGGGTGATCCGGAGAGTTCGAAATAGGTAGCTTTTTCCAGGATCTCCCGGAGAAGAAGATCTTCCTTCCGGGAGCAAAGAGCCAGAAGGGCGCCCTTTCCGGCGGCATTCCCCGCAACAACGCTCTTTTCAACCAGTTCGGAAGGGATAAGCCCTATCGCCCCGGCGCTCTCGGTTCTCACATAACTTCCAAAGCCTCCGGCCAGAAAGAGACGATCTACCCTGGAGAGGGGTATCCCTTCTGTCTCCAGAAGGGAGTTGATCCCCGCAGCTATTGCAGCCTTGGCAAGCTGCACTTCCCTGATATCCTTCATGGTGATGAGAACAGCCTCTCTCCGGCCGCTCTCTTCCCGGGAAACCACAATAAATGCGGGTTTCCCGTCGATGCTTGTCATCCTGGAGAGGAT
>CAYMWV010000193.1:0-6365 GCA_964394395.1 uncultured Sediminispirochaeta sp. | reverse complement strand
TTTATAGTCGGGCTGGGCAGATTTGAACTGCCGACCCCTTGTCCCCCAGACAAGTACGCTAAACCCCTGCGCTACAGCCCGATATCGACGCTCAAAGTAGCATGGCAGAGCGTTTTGTGTCAATATCCGGGAGGTGAAAGCCAATACGGGCTTAACGATGCTGCCTCTATCTGCCCCTATTAAGGCTGCCCGTGGTCGGGCTCCCTTGCCGCCTGCCCGGGGCTGCCCCTGGGAGATACCGTCCCCTGACGGAGCTGCTCCCGATGGGAGCCACTCTTGACCGAGCTGCCGAGATGCCTCCGCTTGGAGCTACCCCCTTCCCAGTCTTGTCCCTGAGAGCCATCGCCCCTGGCCTGGGGAAGAGTAAGCTTCAAAAACCTCCAGAGTTGGAATATTCAAACCCCTCAATATATGGTAGAATCTAACCAACCATACCACTGAAGAGGTAATCAGCAATGAACTACAGAGCTTTTCCCGGCAATACAGATAACTACTCCATTCTCGGATTCGGCTGCATGCGGTTTCCCACCATTCAAGGGGAGGGGGAACAGATTGACCGGGAGAGGTCGGAAGCGATGCTTGATGAGGCTTTACAGTCCGGGGTGAACTACTTTGATACAGCCTGGCCCTATCATGGCGGCGAAAGTGAGCCTTTCCTTGGGGATTTCCTGGAAAAACGGGGCATCAGGGATCAGGTCTCGATAGCTACCAAACTTCCCAGCTGGCTTATCAAGAAAGTTGACGACCCGATGCGCTACTTTGAACAGCAGCTTGAACGACTGAGAACAGACCGGATTGATCTTTACCTACTCCACGCTTTAAGCAGGGATAACTGGGACCGGTTGAAGCGGGCAGATATCTTCCCTTTCATGGACCGGCTGAAAGAAGAGGGTCTCATCGGTAAGATCGGCTTCTCCTTTCATGATGAGCTTTCCGTTTTCAAGGAGATCCTTGACGCCTACTCCTGGGATTTCTGCCAGATTCAATACAATTTTCTCGATACCGAGTATCAGGCGGGACTGGAAGGTTTGAAAGCAGCGGCAGATAAGGGGATGGGAATCGTGGTAATGGAACCCCTGCGGGGAGGAAGTCTGGCGAAGAATATCCCGCCGGATATAGAAGCAATCTGGTCTGAGGAGCTTCCCCGCTCTGCCGTGGATTGGGCCCTCCGCTATGTCTGGGATGATGAACGGGTGCAGGTTGTCTTGAGCGGAATGAGTGATCTCGATCAGGTGAAGGAGAATATCCGGATTGCCGGAGATGTAGAGTCTGGAAGCCTCTCCCTGGAGGATCTGGACCGGTATGACCGGGTGGCGTCTATCTATGAAAAGCGTCAGAAGGCTCGATGTACCGCCTGTCGATACTGTATGCCCTGTCCTTCGGGGGTGGATATCCCCGGGGTGTTCCGTTTCCTCAACAACGCCTTCATGTTTGATGATGTTAAATCCGCCGCAAGGGCTTACGGGTTCAATATCAAAGAGGATGCGGGGGCGCAGCTTTGCATCGCCTGCGGTCAGTGTGAAGATGCCTGTCCCCAGAAGCTTCCTATCATCGAACTGATGAAAGAGGCGGATCAGGTTCTGGGATGACCGATTTCAGCCGCCGGGTTTTGGAGGTGATTTTCCGGATCCCAGAGGGAAAGGTTGCCACCTATGGCGAGGTGGCCGCAGCTTCAGGGAATCGTCAGGGAGCCCGTCAGGTAGCCCGGCTGCTCCACTCTTCAAGCAAAAAGTATCATGTGCCCTGGCATAGGATTGTAGGATCCGGAGGTGTAATTCGTCTTCCTGAAGGGGAAGGGAGGGAGGAGCAGGCGGCTCTCCTGCGGCGGGAGGGGGTTGAAATAGATGCTAACTGGAAGGTTGATTTGAAGGTTTTTGGCGCCTCCCTTGTACAGCCTGTATAGTGTCCCCGAAATAGCGCAAAAATGGAGGACCAATGCCAGCTAAATGCTTGTATGCCTTGGCAATATATACGATCTATATAAATTTGATGGCAATAGCTGCTATTTCCAGCCTTAAAGTCAAAAGGTGTAAGCATTTCCAAGAAAAGTTTGCGCTATTTCGGGGACACTAAAAACCCTCCTTGTCCGGACTCAAAAAAATCGATACTATCTCCCCATGGATCGTAGGAGCGGAATTAATAATTGGACAATAAAAGATGCGGCGGAACTCTACGGCATCGATAACTGGGGTCACGGTTTTTTTGATCTCTCCGGAGCAGGGGAGGTTCAGGTAAACCTCTCTGGTCCCGAGGGTCCCAGGAAGGTAAGCCTCTTGGAGATTATCGACGGGATAGAAGAGCGGGGCTACGGCCTACCGGTGCTTCTTCGTTTTCCCGATATACTTGGTGAGCGGATCAAGATACTCAATGAAGCTTTTGCTTCGGTGATGGAGGAATACTCCTACCGGGGCGGATATCGGGGCGTTTTTCCCATCAAGGTTAATCAGCAGCAGCAGGTGATAGAAGAGGTGGTCCGTTACGGTTCTCCCTATCATCACGGCCTTGAGGCGGGTAGTAAACCGGAACTCCTTATTGCCCTGGCGGTTGTTCGGGATCCGGAGACCCTCATCATCTGTAACGGTTACAAGGATGAGGAGTTCGTCGATCTTGCCCTCTACGGGATACAGATGGGTCTCAAGGTGGTGCTGGTTATTGAACAGCCCGGGGAGATAGCAACCATCATCAGCCGTTCGGAAGAGCTGGGTATCAAGCCTACTCTGGGACTTCGGGTGAAACTTTCCTCCACAGTGGGGGGAAAATGGTCGGAAACTGCTGGGGACCATTCGGTTTTCGGTCTCACTGCGGGTCAGCTGATTGATGCGGTGGAAGAGTTGAAGCGGCATGAGATGCTGGAGTACCTGAAGCTCCTACACTACCACCTGGGCAGCCAGATTCCCAATATCCGGGACATCCGCAGTGCGGTCCACGAGGCGAGCCGCTACTATACCGAACTGGTAAAAGAGGGAGCGCCCATGGGCGTTCTTGATATTGGCGGAGGCCTCGGGGTTGATTACGACGGATCAAGGACCACATTCGTAAGCAGCAAGAACTACAGCTTGCAGGAGTATTGCGCTGATGTGGTGGATGTGGTGCGGCTTGTGATGGATGAGGCGGGTATTGACCATCCCACTATTGTAAGTGAGTCAGGGCGGGCTATTGTCGCCTACTACTCGGTTCTCATTTTCAACATTCTTGATGTAAACAGCATTCATGATAAGGTTTTACCCGAATCACTTCCTGAAGATGCTCCGGATGCCTTGAGGGATATGATGGAAGCCTTCCGGGGACTCAATGTTAAAAACCTACAGGAAAGTTATCACGATATTATCTACTACCGGGATGAGCTGCGAAATCTCTTCACCGTGGGGAATGCGGGCCTCAGGGACCGCAGTATGGGAGACGCCATCTTCTGGCTTGCCCTGGACAGAATTGTTCAGTTGAGCAAAAAATTGCGATTTGTTCCCGAGGAGCTGCAGAAGGTGGATGCCATGCTGGCGGATATCTACTATGGGAATTTCAGCCTTTTTCAGAGTATTCCTGACAGCTGGGCTATCGATCAGCTCTTTCCGATAATGCCGATTCATCGGCTCCTGGAAGAGCCGGACCGGAAGGGGATTCTGGCAGATATCACCTGCGACTGCGATGGAAAGATTGACCGCTTTATCGATCTCTACGGGGTGCGGGAGTACCTGCCCCTCCACACCTTTAAACCGGGATCTCGCTACGTGGTGGGAGCCTTTTTGGTAGGAGCCTATCAGGAGACTCTGGGAGATCTGCACAACCTCTTTGGTGATACCAATGTGGTCAGTGTCGTTCTGGACGATGATGGGGAGATCGCCTGCAGCAGGGAGGTGGAGGGTGATTCTGTACAGGATGTGCTCAGCTATGTGGAGTATGAACCCAAGCAGCTGATAGAGAGTTTCCGAAACCTGGCTGAGGAGTCGGTTCGAAAGCGTTCCATCAGTGCCAAGCAGCGAAGGGTAATTATGAAGGCCTACATGGACGGCATGCAGGGATACACCTACTACGAGAAATAGCAGCTCCTCTGGAAGGAGAAAATCCGTCCCCGGGTATACCTTTTCAGGGCGCTACCAGGGATTGCCAGATTGCTCCCGATGCGCCTTCTCCCAAGAAAGGGTTTCCCTGGTCAGGGCAGGCCGCTCTTCATCGGAATAACCCAGGGCGATGACAGAAAGCACTTCTGCTGATTCGGGTAATCCCAGCAGTGCTGCAGCTATTCGGGATGCATCATCCCCATTCCGGTTTCTTCTCTTGTAGATCTGTATCCAGCACGATCCAAGCCCCAGAGCTTGGGCGGCAAGCTGAATGTTTATCGAGACGATAGAGCAGTCTTCGATCCAGGTATCGCTGACTTCGGGAAGGCCCGCCACCGCAATTGCAAGAGGTGCACCTGCAAGAAAGGAGGCACCGTGGGCTTTGGCCTCCGACAGGGCTTCAAGGCTGGCTCTGTCCCGGATAAGGATACACTCCCAGGGTCTGCGGTTTTTACCGCTGGGGGATGCCAGGGCAGTAGTCATCAGCTCTTCCTCAATTTCGGGTGGAACTGCTTTGTCGAGGTACCGTCGTTTGCTTCTTCGGTTCAAGAGTAGCTGAGTAAAATCATTCATGATACGAGTATACCGGAAGAGCGATATTTTTTCCACAATTTTGACATCACAATTTCGCATCACTTGGGATCGATAGGCATTACTTTTAGATTGCATGAAGGAGCTTGAAGGAGCTTCCCCTTCATGTAATACTTCCAGTATGGAAAAAGCGGATCTCCCATCTTCAGTAAAACGAAAAGCCCGGGGATACCTTGCCTGGTTTGAGGGTATCAATGCGGCTTCCTTTGTTCTGATCAGCGGTCAGGTAATGATGCTCTACGCCCTCAGACTTGGGGCTGATAATTTCTTTATTGGGGTAATTTCTTCATTCCAGTACATCTCTTTTTTTTTCATGCTCTTGGGACGACTGATGGTAGGCCGAATGGGCTTGCGCCGAATGATGCGCTTTTTCTGGACACTCCGGTATCTGCTTATGGTTCCCGTGCTTGTATCCCCATTTCTTGCCTATGGTGACCATCAGGGGATAGCGCTCATTATCATTGCCCTGGCTCTGGGAGGCTTTAATATCGCCCGGGGAATAGCGATCATCGGTTTTAACCCGATTTTAGGGGCCATCTCGGAGCAGAAAAGTATGGGCGCTTTTCTCTCCCGCCTTCAGGTGGTCTACCATGGGGTCAGCATAGTTTGTGCGATTATTGTCGCCCTTTCGATAGGAAAGGAGGCTCCTCTCTGGCGTTACGCTCTGGCAATTGGTGCGGGTATCATCCTTGGTCTTTGGGGAAGCTCCCTGATTGGAAAGCTTCCTGACCCGGAACTGGAGCAGGAAAAGCGTGGTTCTTTTCTGGGGGGTATCAGGAATGCTCTGGGACGACTCGATTTTCGGCGCTTTATCATCCACTTTTTTCTCCTCTCCCTGGTTACCGGGATGGCGGTTCCCTTTGTTCTGGTATACGCAAAGGAGGTGTACCAGGAAAGCGATCAGAATGTGATGTTCCTGACTGTTTTGGGCGGCCTGGGGGCTGTCACCATGGGGATAGTCTCCAGAGTTCTTATGGATAGGCTGGGCCCCAAGCCCCTCTACATCCTCTACACATTCCTCTTTACTGTGGCGTTGATTCCTCTGGTGATTGCCCCTGCTATTGCCGGGGGTGTTCTATTTCTCATGCTTGGGCTGGTTTTCTTTCTCTATCACTTTGGACAGATGGGGGCACAAATTTCCAGCCGGAACTATCTTTTCTCCATCACCCGGAAGGAGGAACATCTGAATCTTGGTATCGTCTACCAGCTTATGATGGGAGTGGGAAACGCTCTGGGAGCCTTGGGAGGGGGTGCCTTTCTCCGCTCCTTAAGTTCCGGAACCCTCTTTTCTATGACCGATGCCTACCGGGTCTACTTCGGGATACTTCTTTTTCTTTTTATGGTGATGATGGTAAGCGCCCTCTTTATCAGGGATGTGGGCAGATATTCGGTGGGCAGCGCCCTGTCGATTATTTTTTCTCCCCGGGATCTTCGCACCGTTGTGCTTTTAGACCGGCTTGAAAAGTCCGGGGATACGGTAGAGGAGATCCGGGTCCTGGATGATATTGCCGGTACCGGCAGTTCCGTTGCTTCCGGGGATCTTCTGGAAAAGCTGAAGAGTCCCCGATTCTATATCCGTGCAAGGGTGCTGCGGGCACTGGAGCGGATGGAGGTAACTCCTGATATCAGTAATGCCCTCATTCGGGAGGTCAAAAGAAGCAGGTTCACAACCGCCCATATCGCCGCCCGGATCATTGGCCGCAAGCAGATAGAGGCGGG
>CAYMWV010000192.1:0-6416 GCA_964394395.1 uncultured Sediminispirochaeta sp. | reverse complement strand
GCTCTTTCTCCTCAGTGCCAAATATCATGTAAATTTAGTATACAAAACTAAATTTACATGATATTTTAGTGTAATGAATGCAAAATACAAACGCTTGCTGGAATTACCCCGCAATGAAACATTCTTTCTCTGGGGGCCCAGGCAGTCGGGAAAATCTACTCTCTTGAAAGAGTGCTTTCCCGATGCCTTCTGGATTGATTTATTGCTGCCGGATGTCTACAGAACCTATCTTACAAATCCTGAACAGTTGATAGAGGAATTGAGGCTAAAAAAAGCAGATTTTGTGGTTATTGATGAAATCCAGAAACTTCCACAGCTTCTTGATGTGGCACATTGGCTTATTGAAAACAGGGGAATCCATTTCGCCCTATGTGGATCCAGTGCCCGGAAGGTAAAACGGGGCCATGCTAATCTCCTGGGAGGACGGGGGGTGAAATTTGAACTCTACGGATTATCTGCCAGAGAAATTGCTGATGATCTTGATTTTCTGGTCTTACTCAATCGGGGTTATATCCCTCCGATCTATCAAAGCAGTAATCCAAAAAGGCACCTCAACGCCTATATCGCCCAATACCTGAAAGAGGAGATTGCAGCAGAAGGGTTGGTTCGGAATCTCCCTGGGTTCTCCGATTTTTTACAGATTGCGGCCCTTTCTGATACGGAGTTATTGAATTATTCAACCATTGCTCGAGATGTCGGTGTGGCAAGTTCAACCGTTAAAGGTTATTTTGAGATTTTGACTGATACATTGCTTGGAAGGTTTTTACCTTCCTATCGTAGACGACCCAAACGAAGAATCATGACTGCGCCCAAGTTTTACTTTTTTGATCTTGGAGTTGTTAACTTCCTGGCAAAACGAGGAGAGATTCAGGTTAAATCGGAACTGATGGGTAAAGCCTTTGAGAATTGGGTCTTTCATGAACTGTGCTGCTATAATGAATACCGGGAACAATGTGCTGATCTATGCTATTGGCGATTATCCTCCGGGATTGAAGTTGATTTTATTGTGAATCATATCGATTGTGCGATTGAGTCAAAATCATCTGAAAAAGTAACATCCCGGCACTTAAAGGGTTTACGGGAGTTGAAAAAGGAATATCCGGAGGTGAAGAAAAGGCTTCTGGTATCCATGGATAGTCATGATAGAGAAACAGAAGACGGCATCCTGGTTCTGCATTACGCATCCTTTCTGGATTATCTATGGAAAGGATTGCTCTTTTAAATGCGCTTATACATGTTTTGTTTAGCGGGGCTGCGGCTTGTCCGCCGCCCCGTTTTGCAAAATTGCGAAGCATTTTTGCAAAACGGGGGCTAATGTCCCCGAAATAGCGCAAAACTATCTGGAAAGTACTTATACCATATCATGTTAGCTGTAGAAAAAGGATAGTTTGAATAACAACTGTCGTGGCGCTTTCACAAATCTTATCCTGCAAAGAGGTTGCGCACAAATAGACTCCCAAGTTTGCGCTATTTCGGGGACACTATTTAAACGGTGGCACAAAGCAAAGAATGTGATACAATGCCGCCGGAGTAACTATGAAGCAACGAAAAACCGGCGGCATGCTTCTGGTAGCCGCTCTCTTGACAATCATTCTTCTCGGAAACCTCTTCCTGGTGATCTACACCCGACGGCAGACCGCCACCGACGCAATGGTGATAAATCAGCTTGGTATCATCCGGGGGATGAGCCAACGGGTGGTAAAACTGGTCCTGGCAGGCAAGGATTATGAACAGTATGTCCAGGAGATAGATGACACCTTTACCCTCTACCGGGAAAAACTGCAAAAGAGCGGTCTGGATCGTATCATTACGGTTGTGGAGCGGAACTGGGGGGAGCTGGAAGAGGCTTTGCGGGCCTACTCCCTCGACCCAAGCTCTGAAAAGCAGGATCGCTTGATTACGGCCAGTGAAAAGCTCTGGATCAGTGCCAACGCCTCCGTTTTTATGGGTCAGCTTCTGGCCGAAGAGGGGCGGCGGAGTCTGGGCTCTATCATCATCATCATCATTCTTGAACTGATATTCGGCCTGCTTCTGCTTTTTCTGATCATCCGGATAGTGCGGCAGAAACTCGAACCGGATGCCTTGCTCGATCCTTTAACCGGCGCATACAACCGCAATGTCTTTCATAATGAACTGCAGGATGAGATAAAACGGAGTGAGCGCTATGCTATTCCCCTCTCTCTTATCACCCTGGATATTGACCACTTCAAAAAGGTGAATGACAGCTATGGCCATACTACTGGGGACCGGGTTTTAAAGGAGTTGGTGAAACACATACAATCTCTTCTGCGAAGCAGTGATATTTTGTGCAGAACCGGGGGTGAGGAGTTCGGGATTATTGCTCCCCACACCGATATCAACTCAGCCCGGCAGTTTGCAGAAAAGATCAGGACCGGAATAGAGCAGTACCCTATGGATCTTCCCGATCCTGTCACCTGCAGTTTTGGGGTTGCCCTCCTGGAGAAGGAGGAAACCTGGCAGGATTTCTACTCCCGGGCGGATGAGATGCTGTACAGGGCCAAGGAAGCGGGGCGAAACCGGGTGGTCACCGCCCCGGCGGAAGCCTCTGCCGACGCACCTGTTTCCAGCTGACCCCGCTGCGGCCGCCGCACCTCCCGCCAGCCCACTCCCGCCGCCCCACTCCCCAAGTAAAACTTATGCAGTGTCCCCGAAATAGCGCAAATATTCATGGTAAATGCTTAACTTTCAACGCCTTACAGCAATGAAAAGAAACTGACGCGCTTAGCTTTGCACAAACTACCTTTACACCCATTCCATGCAGAGACTTACAGAATCCTGGTCCTCCATTTTTGCGCTATTTCGGGGACACTAGTTAACATTTAAGCAGAAAAGGCTTTCAGCGCTCTGGTGGAGTTAAGAACCGCAAGAAGGGCAACCCCCACATCGGCAATAACCGCCATCCACATTCCAGCCAGGCCAAAAGCTCCAAAGGCCATTACCACTGTTTTAAATCCCAGGGCAAAGATGATGTTCTGGACTACAATGGTTCTGGTAGCCTTAGCACCCCGGATAGCGGTAATCACTTTCTCAGGCCTGTCGTCGATGAGTACCACATCGGAGGCCTCGATGGCTGCATCAGAACCGATGCCACCCATGGCGATACCGATATCGGCCCGGGAAAGGACGGGAGCATCGTTAATACCGTCGCCGATGAAGGCGCATTTGCTCTTCCGAGGGAGCAAGGTCATCAACTCTTCCAGTTTGCCGAGCTTCTCCTCCGGCAGGAGGGAGGCGTAGTATGCATCGACCTTTGCCTCCCCGGCAATGCGCTTTGCAGATGCCTCGGTGTCGCCGGTAAGCATCATGCTCTTTCGTACCCCCACAGCTTTCAGAGCCTCGCCAATCCCCACAGCACCAGCCTTGATCCGATCGGAAATGGTGATCCTGCCAAGGTAGGAACCGTCGCCGGCAACATGAACGGTGGTTCCTCCCATCCCCTGCAGAGCCCCATTCACTTCCGGAATTTCGATCCCGAAGCGGGAGAGCAGTTTTTCATTACCGGTGTAAACCCGCTTCCCCCCCACAGTGGCAGCAATGCCCTCTCCTGAGAGCTCCTGATAGTCCGCTTCATCCGGCGCTTCTATCGATCCCTCTACTGCTTCCGCTGCCCTTCGGATGGCCGTTGCAACCGGGTGGCTGGAGTGGGCTTCCGCTGCAGCTGCCAGCTGCAGCAGCTCTCCTTTTAAGGCGGCGCCGTAGGGGACAGCGCTGTAGGGAATAATGCTCTCCACCCGGAACTTCCCCTCTGTTAAGGTTCCGGTTTTATCAAAGATGACACTATCCAGCCGGGCAAGCGCTTCCAGGTAATTGGCTCCCTTGATCAAAATCCCCGCCCGGGATGCTCCGCCGATTCCCCCGAAATAGCCCAGGGGGATGGAGATTACCAGGGCGCAGGGACAGGAGATAACAAGCAGCACCAGGGCCCGGTGAATCCACTCTCCAAAGCTTGCTCCCGGGAGGAGGAGGGGAGGAAGAACCGCTATTAGCAGGGCTGCCAGGGTAACCGCAGGGGTGTAGTATTTTGCAAATCGGGTGATAAACCGTTCCACCGGAGCCTTCCGCTCCGCTGCTTCTTCCACCAGCCTGATGATCCGTGCCAAAGCGCTATCCTGATAACGCTTCTGTACTGCCATGGTGAGAACCCCTGAGCCATTCACCCCACCGGAGAGAACCTCATCATCCTTCCCCACCGATACGGGACGGGACTCTCCGGTCAGGGCGGAGAGATCAAGCCAGGAGCTGCCGGAGAGGATTACCCCATCCAGGGGAATTCGTTCCCCCGGGCGTATCAGAATAGTCACACCAGGTTCAACATCCTCCGGAGAGGCATCAGTCAGTACATCCCCTTCCATTACATGCACGGTGTCGGGACGCAATGTCAGCAGTGCGTCTATGGATCTCCGGGCAGAGTTGACCGCCCTCTCCTGAAACCAATCCCCGGTGGTAAAAAAGAGCATCACCGCCGCCGCTTCCGGCAGCTCTCCCAGGGCAATAGCCCCCAGGCTTGCCAGGGTCATCAGAAAGTTCTCATCGAAAAACGCCCCTTTCAAGCTGTTTCTGAGGGCAGAGAGAAGGACGCTTCGTCCCGAGATCAACCAGGGGATCAGAAAGAAGAGATACTCTCCAATACCGTAAAAGTGTTCCTGCAGCCAGGGACGGAGGAGAAGTCCCACAGCAAAGAGCAGGTAGGAAGCGACCATTTCTATGGTCCCGGGGCCGGTCCGGGGGCCGGGGCCATAGCTGGAGGCGGGGCCCGATGCTCCCACGGGCCGGGATCCTCCTTTACCAGCACAGGAGGAGCAGCTGCTGCATGAATCGCCTCTCGATGTAATAGCTTCGCCTATAGCAAAATTACTGCTTTCCATAAGCTACCGCTCCTCCTCGAAGTGTTCCTTTGCTACATTAATCAGCTGCAGGATGTGATCATCTGCCAGGGAGTAAAAAACCTGTTTCCCCTCCCGGCGGTATTTCACCAGATGCATCATCTTCAAAAGCCGCAGATGGTGGCTAATGGCGGGAAGGGTCATATCGAGCAAATCCGAGAGATCGCAGACACACAACTCGTTCAAGGAGAGGAGGTACAAAATCCTCGTCCGGGTTTCATCCCCCAGAACCTTGAAGAGTTCGGAAAGCCCCGCCACATCGAGAAGCTTCTCCCTCAGGAAGTCTGCCCGTTCGCTGCAACTGGGGCAGTATTGATCACAGATATCGGTTCGTTTTTGAGAGCATCCAGCCATTGTTTCTATCCCTTAAAGTAGTTTACGATTGAAGCAGTCCACAATTACAATTAAACACCTGCTTAATCGTTAATAGTAAAATATCCCTTTTTTCCCCTTTTGTCAAAGGGAAAGAGGGGATACAATGGAGAAACCGCTGGCGGTGGCCACGGTGACCCCGGCAGCCCTGGTGGCCCTGGTGGCACCGCCAGCACTGGTAACACCAGCGACGCCGATGCTGGCACCGGCCCCGGTGGCATCGCCAGCCACAGCAGCACCGGCACCGCCAGCACTGGCCCCGCCAGCCACAGCGACGCTGGCCCCGGCCCCGGCCCCGGCACCGGCAGAGCTATCACCGCCAGCCACAGTGGCCACGGCCACGGTCCCGGCAGCAGTAATGGGAGGAACAGCAATGCAATGGAACCTGACCTTAGACCTTTTCGGCTCCTATATGATGCGAATCTGGCCTGCCATCATCCCCATTCTCCTCTTTTTCCTTATTGTCCGGCCCCCGGCTTTTGGGAGGGTCCTGGCGTATGTGGTGGTTTTTATCATCCTCCGGGACGGGATGACCCCCGAAGGCTTATGGAACTTCGGATCCCAAGGGTGGTTCTGGATGCGGATAAGCAGCCCTCCGCTCTTTACGGCCCTTTTTGGGGCCGCAGCGGCCGCCCTGATGCTCATTGTCTATCTGTCGGACCGGGAAAACCGTTCCTTTTTTCGCTTCTTTTCCAATGACCGGCTGGGGGGATCCTGGTGGGAGTGGCCGGGGCTTTCCTCATTACCGCACCCCTCTTTATCCGCTACCGACTGCTCGATATCGCACTCAGGGGCGGGGCCGTCGTTCCTTCCTATCTGCCGGTTCTGGCCCTTTTCGCTTTTCTGGGAAATTTTGCTGAGGAGGGGCTCTTCCGGGGTTACCTCCTCTCCTACCTGAAGGAGTTTCAAGGTCCGGTGCAGGCGGCTCTAAGCTCCGGAATCATCTTCGCCCTCTGTCACACCTTCCTGGCGGTGACCGTTACCTCCATCGGCTTACCCCTTATCCTCTTCACCCTCTGGGAAGGAATTATCGCAGGCCTGGTGGGAAGCCGTTACGGGGTTATCCCGGCCACATTAACCCACGGCGGGGCGATATTTTTGCTTGCCTCCGGGCTTTTTTAGGATAAACCATCACATCCC
>CAYMWV010000191.1:0-6574 GCA_964394395.1 uncultured Sediminispirochaeta sp. | reverse complement strand
CCTCCAACAATGAATGATATCGACAAGAAATAATGGTAATGTGATTTCCATCAACCGCATGCACAATTCTGTTTGTCTCATCTATTCTTCTTGATATAAAACCTGACAGGTTTTCTTTCAGCTTTTCCGGCTTTCCTATTCCTTCAAATGGCGTGCGGATCATGTTTTCTATAAGGAGATTAATTCTTTTTACGGTTTTCTTATCTTGAGATTGCCAGTACAAGTAGTCTGACCATGCAGATTTTGTCCAGGAAATTTTCTCAATCATTGATCAAGCCATGCTCTTCCACTCTCCCGGAGTGGTACTCCTCAATTGACTTCTCAAGATGCTTTGCATTAGCGGGAGTTTTAAGAAGGTGAAAGGTTTCCATCAAACTCTCGAAGTGCTCATGTGACATAATCACCGCATTTTTTGCATCTCGACGGGAGATTATGGTAACATCTGCATCCTCGGAAACCTGATCCAACACTCTCTTTAGATGCCTTCTGGCTTCGGTGAAATTTACGACTTTCATAAGATACCTCTCTGTTCAAGTATGGAACAGAATGATTACATGTACAACTATGAGTACAGGTTTTTTGCAATGTAACATATTTTTACATCCCGTTGTCCCACAAGATTGTCGAGAAGCCTTGAATTGGGTATAATCAAACTATGGAAAGCGCTTATGCAATACATTTAGAAATTTCTAAAGTAGAAAACGGACAATACCTTGCACAGTCGGCAGATATTCCCGGACTGATTGCCCAGGGGAGAACGATAGTTGAGGCAATTGAGATTGCCCAGGATGTAGCAAGGAAACTTATTGATTCCTACCTGGAACATGGTGATCAGGTACCCTCTTCTTTGAGGCCGATGACAGATCACATGGAACTGGATATAGCAGTCGGAATATAATGGGGCGGCTTGCCGGTTTCACGTACCATACATGTATTAAGAAGATGAAAAAATGTGGTTTTACATTTGACCGTCAAGCCCGTGGAAGCCATGAAATCTGGTGGAATCCTAAAACAAGAGCAAGAACCACAATACCCAACCATCCTGGCGATATCAATGTTGAATTGTTTCTGAATGCATAACTTGCGGGGCGAGGCTTTTATCAAAGGCGGAGCATCGGTCGGGATTCTTTATAGTATCTATATTTACAGAACACAAGGTAAAAACGTAAATTGTAGTTTCAAAATACAAGGTAAAATACTAAGAATCAATCGCTCCTTCTAAAAACTCCCCGATCGCCCCCGTCCCGGGCGGACAGCCCCGCACCCACTGCTTTGCCCCTTTGGTGCAGATACCGATCCCCAGGGCAGCTTCAGGCAGCTGCTTTCCCCGGAACTCCTGGCCGATATAGATGGGGGAGGGGACCTGGTGGAGCTTACCTTCTGTGCCGAGCTTCCCCTCTGCATCCAGCTTGCGCAGCACCGACACCAGATTACCGAAGCAGGCGGAGCAGGCGTCCTTTTCCACCACCAGTTCGGAGATCTTTCGCCGCAGGGCGTCCCGCTCCTCGATACTCTCTGCTTGCTCCGAAAAAGCTGGTGCGGCGGTGGCTGTTTCTTCGGGGGCTCTTCCTTCTGGGCCCCCGCTTTCTGGAGCAGAGGAAGGTGGACCGGAGAGATCAACCAGATCCCCCCTGCCTGCCATCTCACCGATCCCCAGCTCCCGGGCCATCCCGATATAGGTAACATCTTCCACCGGCACTGAAAGCAGCCCCGCCGCTGCCGAGTCCAGGGAAACCGGGTCCCGGCCCAAGAGGAGCAGATCCCGGCGCAGCGGATTTCCCCCCTCTTCCCAGCCAGGATCGGGGTTGAGGCCGTCGGCCAGGGCGAAGGAGGGGCGGATAAGGGTGTTTAGCAGCGCCACGGGGAGGTGAACCCCCAGGCGGTGGTAGCGCCGTTTTTCGCTGTCGGGAATGCAGCCCTTCAGGTTTTTCAGGGCGCAGGTGACCAGGGTTTGTCCGTGACCTTTGATCAGGGGCAGGTTAATCAGGCTTCCCCCGGCAGCTGTCACGTCAAGGATGGTGCGGCACACCTGCAGAGGCAGGGCATCCTCAGCCCGCTTCCGCTCCCTCTCCGGCAGGGCCGAGAGGAGCTCCGGGGGCGGTGAGAGAGCAACAGCTTCATCCTTCTGCAGATCGATTAGCCGGATTCCGTATCGGCGGGACAGCTCTGTGTAGCCGCAGGACCGATACGCCTTTGCAGTGGAATCTCCCACCCAGGATCCCTCGGCGATGAGTATCGTTTGCCAACCCCCTTCCTTGAGCAGAACGATAAGTGCTTCGGCAATTTCGGGGTGGGTGGTGGCTCCCTCTGATGCCTCTGACGGCAGCACCAGGTTGGGCTTCAGGATTACCGGCAGCTCTTTCGGTCCCAGCCAGTCGAAGGCTCCGGAGGCTTCGAGCAAATTTCGGATATCCTGCTCTACTGTTTTACGATTTTTAACCTTGATTTGCCACAATGTACTCATAAGAGGTATACTCCCGCCGCTGAAACAGCTCTCTCTCTATCAGCCCCTATCAGCCCCTAACACCCTTCCCCGAAGGGTGTCAGCTCCGTTCCAGAAGGGCGATGCAGATAATACCCACCCCGGCGCCCACCTTGATACCGATAATCATGTTGAGCATGTAGATGAACCAGGGTATCGCTCCCGGTTTGCCGGCAACAAGGCTGAAGGGGGAGGCGAGGAAATATCCGGCGAAAACGGCACCGGAGATGCCGACCAGCAGGAGAGCTATATATCCTGCTGTTTCGGCCAGAGAGAGGGTGAAGATATTGAAGCGCCCCTCCAGACGTTCGCTTCGGCAGCCCAGGTAGATAAGGATTCCCCCCGATGCAAGGACTACCCCCCCCTGAAAGCCCCCGCCGGGGCTGATATGGCCGTAGCTGATCATGTAGCAGCCGAAGAGGATCACGTAGGGCCCCAGTTTGCGGCTTACCGTGTCGAGGATATCGGTCTTGAATCCCCTCATTTTCTCTCTCCATCCCGGGTGTGGTGAATCGCCCAGACGTAGATGAGGGTGGATACCCCGGCGCCCACCGCCGCTTCGGTAATGGCTACATCCGGGGCGTCGCAGAGGTAGAAGAGGAGGGCTGAAATCAGACTGAAGACCGACATCAGGATCACCGAAACCAAAAGGTTCCGGCTCACCAGAGCTGTGATGGCCACAACCACCAGGCTTGCCAGGCTGACGGTGGCGGCTAACGCTTCCATGTGGGGCGTCTCCAGGGAATTTGCTCGTTCTTCCAGGCGTAGCGGGCAATGATGTGGCTCGCCACGGGGCTGGATACCATAAAAAAGAGGGTGATCACCAGGATTTTTCCGCTCATCTGACTGAATCCGGTGATAAATAGAGATCCCACCATGACGGAGAATACGGTGGTGGTGCTGCAGGTTGATGCGGCCTGCAGTCTGGTATAGACGTCGGGAAAGAGGAGGGCCCCAAGGTTTCCCATCACTGCAAAGAGCACTCCCAGCAGAAAAAAGAGAGCGGTGAGCCAGATCATCTTCCCTCTCCTCCCCGCTGCAGGTAGTAGGTGATTGCCAAAAGCCCCACAAATCCGAAAATATCGTAGACCAAGGCCACATCAAGATAGATGCCGTGGTTTCCCCGGACCGCCGAAAGCACCAGCAGGGCAAGTACCTGGCCGCTCACCAGGTTGAGGCCGATCATCCGGTCCGCTGCGGTGGGGCCGATCACCACCCGGATCATGCTGATCAGGGTGGATCCCAGGAGAAAGGCGATCATCAGGTCGAGCAGCAGCGGCACGGTCATAGCCCGATCCTTATCCTGTATATCCTCATATCCAGATCCTCTTCAACAGCTTTTCCATATTATCTTTGATCAGCTCTCCGGCGTGACGGCTGTGGGTGGTGGGGGCGTCCAGCCAGTGAACAATTAGATGGTCGTCGTTCATATCTACGGTGATGGTTCCCGGGGTCATGGTGATGGAATTGGCGAGGATCACCCGGGCCATGTCGGAGTTGAGCCGGGTCCTGAAGTGGACAATCCGGGGGTTGTAGCGCCGCCGTATCAGCTTCCACACCACCTGGAAGCTGGAGATGTACATCTTCCCGATCACCAGGAGAAGGTAGACCAATAGCAGGGGGAGCCGGGGGATGAGACTTCTCCGCTCCGCCTCGTTTTCATCGATGAAGATCCGGAAGGTGGCCAGGGCGATAAGAAAAGAGAAGAGGGCTCCACCGGCCAGATTTATCGGTTCCAGGGATCCGGAGAAGAGGATCCATCCGGGAAAGAGGTAGAGAGTGGTCAGGATAACCCGGACCACACTCCACTTGTCCGGAATTCTCACTGCTCTTCGCTCCTTTGAAACAGTTCAATCACCTCTTCACCACTCCCAGCGGCCAGGAGCTCTTCCCGAAAGGGTTCTTGAGTGAGAAAGCGGCTGAGCCGGCTGAGCAGTTTGAGGTGATCTCCGGAGGCGTGCTCCGGCCCTATGATAAAGAAGAAGAGATGAACGGGCTTGCGGTCTATGGAGTCAAAATTGACTCCCCGGTCGCTTCTGCCGAAGACCATGGCTGTTTCACTTGCCTTTGGGGTGAGTTTGTGGGGAATCGCTATGCCGTGACCGATTCCGGTTGAGGCGTTCTTCTCCCTGGCCAGGACCTCTTTGGCAATAGCTTTGCAATCCGGTATCTTACCCGTCGATTCCATGAGGCAGGTCAGTTCCTGGATTATCTGTTTCTTTTTCGTTGCTTTTAGCTTGAGGTCGATTGCCCCCTCGTCAAGCATGGTCGCTATTGTCTTCACTCGCCTCCTCCATTCCCACCAGTCCGGCGGCAAAATCCACCGGGAGGGTAAACATGATACCAGTGCCGGGTTCAGAGAGTCCTCCCAGAACCGAATCGAGGAGCTTTTTCAGCCTCCCGATCGCCGCTTCCTCCCGGACCACCGAAAAGATTGTTTTATTGTAGGGTTTGTTCCCCTTCATGAATTGCTTGAAGTCGGCAAAGAGGGGGACCTCGAAGGTGAGAAACCTCCCCATCCCCTCCGAATCGAGGATTGTCGCACCCTCAATCCCCGCCTCCACATAGGCGGAAAGCACCTCATCCAGGAGCTCTTCCTTGTTCAGCACCACAACTAAGAGTTTCACCATCCCAGTGTAGGCGGACCGGGCATCCGGGTCAAGTCTCAATCAGGAATTCTCAATCCCCTTCCTGGTACTCGATCAACTCCATCACCCGTTCCCCGTTCCCGCCGAAACCGGCCGCCCCTTCATATTTAACCAGGTAGTGAGGAGTCGCTTCGGTATACCAGAAGCTGGTTTTGGGGATGAGGCCCGAAAAGAGGGACATCGCTCCCTTCATCTTCACTGCCAGCTCCAATCGGTGGGCCCTGATCTTCTTCCCGGCAGCTTCAACTGTTTCGGTCTTTATCAGATCGATGGACATCACCATCCCTTCCTCATCCGGAGCCTGTCCGGGGAGGACAATCTTCAAAGCTCGAGGTTTGGAAAAGGGATAGGCCCGGAGCTGGATCATCAGATCTCCCATATTCAGAAGAAAGATCTCGTCTCTCCCCAGGGGGCGGATCTTTTCAACTGTGGTGCTGCTGCTGATACTGTTGCCGTGAGCCTGGTCAGTGACCTTTCGAGAGAGGGGCTGAAGATCCCGCTGCCGCAGCTGAAGGTTGATCTTTTGGTCGTTACTGTTAATTGCGATGGAATAGAGAGGGACTCCATCTTTTATCTCTCTAGCGATGCTTTGCCAAAGAATCTCCTCCTTCTCTTCCTTATCCTTCCGTTCAATTACCCGGTAGCTCGCTCTCTCCCCATCCCGAATGCCCGGATCGGAGAGGATGTCGGTCGCCATCATCCGAAACGGGGTGATGGCAAAGAGTATTGCCGCTGCTATATATATTGTTTTGCTCTTGTTCATGTACTACAGGATAGCTCCCGGCGGGATGAATAACAATAGATTTCAACAGCTGTTTCGGCTATTCTTTGCCGAGGGAGCGGCGGCCGGGGGCCCTGAGGCCCGGCGGCCCGAAGTACCGAAGTACCGAAGTACCGAAGTACCGGCGGCCAGCGGCCCTGAGGCCCGGCGGCCGGGGGACCGGATGCTTGGAGGATAGGAATGAAGAGGAAAAAGAGTGATCTGGAATTCTGGTATCGATCGTGCACGCTCTGTCCCAGGCAGTGCGGGGTGGACCGGATTGCAGGAGAGCGAGGCCTTTGCGGCGAGGGCGCAGAGATGCGGGTGGCTGTTGCGGTGCTCCATAAGGGGGAAGAGCCCCCCATCTCGGGGGAGAAGGGGAGTGGAACCATCTTTTTCAGCGGCTGCGCCCTGGGCTGTTCTTTCTGCCAGAATCGGCAGATCAGCCGGGAGGCTTACGGGAGGGCTGTCTCCCCATTCGGGCTGATGGATATTATACTGCGCCTTCAGGACGCTGGGGCCCGGACGATCAATATGGTGACAGCGGACCATTTCGCCCCTCAGGTGGTGTCGGCTTTAATCCTGGCCAGGGAGAAGGGTTTATCAATTCCGGTGGTCTGGAACTCCTCGGGCTACCTGAACCGCTCTACCCTGGATCTTTTGGCAGATCATGTGGATATCCAC
>CAYMWV010000190.1:0-6575 GCA_964394395.1 uncultured Sediminispirochaeta sp. | reverse complement strand
CCGGTTTTACCGTGCCCCCTGGAAGGGAAAACTCCTAAAGAAATCATAACAGAAAGCTCATACATTTCTGACATTAGTTGTTAATAATTGTGCAATGAAACAGATAGGAATCTTGCCGCCCCCAGATGCTCTTCCCAGTCAAAGTATCGGGAAGATTGCCTCAGCCTACACCTACGTTCATGAAGGAACTTTGGTGGAGGATTTTCTGGAGCATCTGAAGGATCGAAATGAAGAGGTCCCCGCTTTTGCAGTGGTAGATGATGCAATGAAAGTGAAAGGGGTAATCGAAAGCAAGCAGCTTACAGCGCTGTTAAGCAGACCCTTCGGTCTGGACGTCTTAAAAAGACGGCCAGTCAGCATTATTTGTAAAAACCGGCCGGTGTATAAGCTTCGGGAACATATTTTCATCATTGCCGAAGAGCTGAGCCATCATATACAAAAAAAGGAAGAAGCTGTATTTGTCCTGGCGGATGAGGATGAACGCTTCCGGGCCATTTTCACCACCGTGGATCTCTTGACTTACCTCTCCGAACTAACTCAGAAAGATATTGCCTTAGCTAATAATGTACAGCGAAGAATTGTAAGGGAACGGCAATCGGTACTGACCACCCATCTGGAAGTTGTAGCCAGTTCGACTACCGCAAAAGGGGTGGGCGGGGATTTTTACAGTATAAAGAAGATAGGGGCTACAAGCTGGTTCATCGCCCTCTGCGATGTCTCAGGAAAGGGTGTAGCCGCATCAATTGTTACCGCTATGCTCCATGGGAGTGTGGAAACCTTTGATTTCCAGCAAAACAGTGTGACCGACTTTGTTGAGCATGTGAACAGGTCGGTATATTCCACCTTCGAAGCCGATAAGTTTCTAACCGGTATCTTTATCGTTTTTGATGAAATGACCGGGGCCATGACGGTTCTCGATATGGGTCACTCCTACTTCGGCTTCCTTCGAAATAATAAGCTCCTTCGAGTCGTAACAGCCACGGATAACCTTCCTGTTGGAATCAGTCCCGCATTGAAACCGAAACCAACTTCAATAAAACTGCTGCGTAACGACATCCTCATCCTTGTTACCGACGGCTTGACGGAACAACAGAATATCTCCGGGGAGGAGTATTCCATGGAGCGGCTTCTTCGGCTGGTGCAGAAATATCAATCCCACGGACCTGAAGCTATACGGGACAAAATCAGATCCGATTTTAATACCTTCAGAGGGGATACCCCCTACCATGACGATGTAACATTTCTTATCTTCCGTTACCCGGATGCAGCAGAAGTGGAAAAAGATATTGACCCTTCCCACTCCATAGAATGGGAAATTGCCTCATCCTGATTTTAACCAGGAAGCTTAGCTGGTGTAGCTCCTTTTAGCCGCCACACAGTTTCCCTGTTTACTGAACACCACCCCCTCATTCCAGAATTCCACCGCTGCAAAGAGGGCGTTCCCCCCATCGTTATCATTACTATCCTCGGTTCTGAAGGAAACATATTTCATCATCGCATCAAAATCATGTTGCTCAAAGGCATCCCGCTTTTTCAGATAGAACTGATTCCATTCTGACACATTGTGAAACCCTTCGCCCTCATCTTCCACAATGATATGGGCATAATCCTTGCTGAATTTAAACCAGATACCAATCCTTTTATTGGGATCATTTTTATTTCCATGGCGAATCCCGTTTTTAATCAATTCACTAATCTGCTGCTCCAAAAGGTTAAAGTCCCGAATCTCGGAAGGAGCCTTTTGCACAATAAGTTGGCTCAGGTAGCGCACCTTTTTGAGGTCGATATGAAAATCTTTATGGAACATCCCTTCCCGTTCAAGAAGGGGATGATCATCGGATTGGAAGATCTGTTTTCCCCCATCCAGGGCTCCCCGTTGCCCTTCGCTCCCCTCCTCTCCTTGAAGCCGTTTCAATGCCTCCTCGAAGCTTTCTACAATGGGTAAAAAATTGGTAAGCTTTGTAAATTCGATCACCGTTTTTACCGTTCCGGTAACTCCACAAAGAAAAAACCCCGCCTTCATCCGGTGAGCGGTGGTAAAGACAGAGATAAGGACCCCCACACCACTGGAGTCGAGGTAACTTAATTCGGTACAATCCACAATAAAATTGGTAAACCCCTTCCCCTTCATCTCTTCAAAGGCGCTTTTAAGCTGGGAAGATGTATAGAGATCCATCTCTCCTTCCAAGCGAAAGACCGCTATAGAACCTATCACTTCATTACTGCAAGTCATGTTTCCCTCCTAAAGATCCAGAACAAGATGGATCACCGTAAAATCGCCTTCATCAATATGATTAACAAAGGAATCAAAACGGATTCCCCATTGCTTACAAGCTTCTTTCAAGAAATGAAGATAGTGAAAACCTAAAATCCCCAATTCATTTCCCTCTTCATAATATGCAAACAGATCCTTCCCCTGCCGCTCTCCCCGTAAGGATTCATGGACCCGCTTGTTCAGCTTCCGGTAGGAAGCATCTTTACCGGCCATGGTAATTTTTATTCTGTTCCGCAGCCCCTTCCCGGATTGTCGGCGGTCAAAGGAAAAAGAGAGATGGGTACCACCCCCATGATCAAGACGATGCTGTTTTAAGGCAGCTACATGCTTCTTGCTTTGAAACAGGATATCCACATTGGCATGAGTGCCGTAAAGGATGGAGGCTGCGGAGCGCATTGAATCAAGCTCTATCTGCTGCAGTAGTTCCACTATTACCAATGCGGAATACTCAATGAATGATACCCGGTTCAGGTGCAACTCCAATAAACCGGAAATTTCCGTGAAAAGGTCACTCCAGCCACTGCTGTTGCGATAAGAAAGGAGGAAAAACCAGGTAAAGCTATCAAGGCCATTCAGGAAGCGCTTCCCAATGGTGAGAATCTTTTTCTGTTCCTCCGGGGCTTTGTTTTGCAAGAAAGCGGGTAAGCTGTTTTTTAGAAAAACGTTTCGTAATGCCTCCTTTTCATCTCTTCTTTTCTCTAAAAAAGAGGAGAAAGCCTTTCCTCTGCAGTTACCGGCATCAATGCGCTGCTTTGGATTTCGGCGGTTCCATACGGCAAGCGGTTCAGATTGTAAAACAAGCTGTAGGGCATCATCTGCAAACTGACGATAACTCATTCCGTATATCAATAATTTCGAAATATCAACCACATCATTTCGATTTGGCAGAAGATCATCTAAAACAAGGGAGACTTTTTTAATAAAACTGTATGTTAAGAGGTTTTGTATAAGAGTTGGGTTAAAACCACTTAGACGGTGAGCGCCTGCTCCCTTTCCCTTCAATACCTGAAAGGTATCCATCCGGTGAGAGTTTTTTAAGAAGAAATCATCTCCCTCCTCGGATAAAGAGATTTCGATGGGGATAGAAATGGTGTGATTAGCTGTGGTTACCATTGCTATGATAGTTTCAACACTTTATGAAAAATCGATCAGGTTTCTGTAAAAAAGATGTTCAATCTGTTATAGTGCCTCTATGGACCTCTTCCGCTCAAGCCAATTAGAAAAGGACTCACCCCTGGCCTACCGGATGCGACCGGCAAATTTGGATGAGTATATCGGGCAGTCCCATATAATTGGTCCGGGACGCCTCCTCAGGCGGGTTATTCAGGCAGACCGGCTCTCAAGTTTGATTTTCTACGGTCCCCCGGGCTGCGGGAAAACAGCTCTTGCCCGGGTTATTGCGGGTACCACAAAAAGTGCCTTCTCCAGCCTCAATGCAGTCCTCTCCGGGGTAAAAGAACTCAGGGCGGCTATCGAAGAGGCAAAGCAGCGGAAAGAGCTCTATGACCGCAGAACAATCCTCTTTGTTGATGAAGTCCACCGGTGGAATAAGGCCCAGCAAGATGCCCTCTTACCCTGGGTTGAAAACGGCACGGTGGTGCTCATCGGTGCAACCACAGAAAACCCCTTCTTCGAGGTCAATTCTGCCCTGGTTAGTAGAAGCCGGATCTTTCAGCTGAAGCCTCTCACCGATGAGGACCTTTTAGCTGTGGCGAAGCAGGCAATGGGTGACAGGGAGAGGGGCTACGGCAAGTGGAATGTCCGCTTTGAAAAGGGGGCACTGGAACACCTTATCGAAGTTGCTTCAGGCGACGCCCGCACCCTCCTCAACGCCCTGGAGCTGGCGGTAGAGACCAGCGTCTCCCCTTTCCCCCCCCCGGAAGAGGAAGAACTCTTCGTCTCTCTGGCTGCTGCCGAAGAGAGTATCCAGCAAAAGGTTGTTCTCTATGATAAAGAGGGGGATTACCATTTTGACGCCGCCAGCGCATTTATAAAATCAATTAGGGGGAGCGACCCCGATGCAGCCCTCTACTGGATGGCAAAAATGGTCCGAGCGGGGGAGGACCCCCGGTTCATCTTTCGCAGGATGTTGATCAGCGCCTGTGAAGATATCGGTATGGCCGATCCCCAGGCCCTCGTAATTGTAGAGGCTGCCGCCGCCGCATTTGACCGGATCGGTATGCCCGAAGGCCGCTTCCATCTCACCCACGCTGCCCTCTACCTGGCTACAGCCCAAAAATCCAATTCCTCCCTCGCATTTTTTGATGCCCTGAAGGCGGTGGAAGAGGATGTCCGTACCGAAGTACCAAACCATCTCAGGGACGCAAACAGGGATAAGGAGGGCTTTGGCCACGGGGAGGGATACCTCTACCCCCACGCCTACCGGGACCACTGGGTGGAGCAGAACTATCTTCCCACCCAGATGCGGGGAAGGCTTTTCTATCAGCCCACTGAATCCGGGTATGAAAAGTCGATTAAAGCAGATGTATTAAGAAAAAGAGAAGCCCAACTGGCCCTGGGAAATGCAGATGAGGAGGGTGAAATCCTCACCTTTTCCTCCCTGGAAGGGCAGGATCGTTTCTGGATAGATCGGGCGGTGGGGGATCTCTCGAAAAAGCTGGAAACAATCCGGGAGAAGATCTTTTCTCTCGCTAAGCTGAAACGCCACGAGCTGGTGCTCAACCTTCAGGCTAACCGGGGGGTGCTCCTGTGGGAGGCGGTTCGGACAGTTCCGGAAGGGGGAGTCTGGGGTGAGGTTGAGAACAAAGAGGCAGCTGAAAGGCTCTCAGGGTATGGAAAGGCTCTCTCGGAAGAGCTTCGCCCTACCCTTCTTGTTCGAGAGGGCAGGCTCCTGACAGATATAATTCCGGAGGAGCTGCGATTTGAAGTTGTGATGGGCCACAATACGCTCTTTAAACTCTCTCCTGAAAAGTTGGAAAAGCGGGTTTTAGAGATAAGCAAGCTAATCGCTTCCCCGGGAAGGGTCATCCTCGCAGAGACAGTACCCCGGGAAGGAATGCGCTTATCAGAAGCCTTGAAGGAGCATGGAGCAGAAGATCCGGCAGTTGATCCGACAATAAAATTTCTCCAGGAAGCGGAAGCGGTGATATACGAAGGAAGAGAGAGCGTTTCACCTTTTAGAAATGTAGATGAAATAAGATCCGCCTTTGCATCTGTGGGCATCCAAATGGAGAAAGTGGATAAAGAACACTTTTTTGACGAACGCTCCATAAGCAAGCTTGATATTACCCGCTGGTTTGATCCCAATCGGCCACATACCTATGGAGCATACCTGGCCACCTGCCACCCCGAAGAGCTTGACCATATCATTTTCGTTTGCACTGAAATCCTTTCCGGTAGGGGTGTACGATGGCGGCAGGCTATTGCGTTTTTGCAGGGTGAGAAGAAGGGGAATTGCTGACCTGTTGACGCCTCCCCGGCAGGCCGGTACAATTGACCCCAACCAGGAGGAACATCTTGACCATACTGTTCGACCGCCTCTTCTTTTCAAGTTCCGGCTTAGCGTTCTGGGGAGACATGTTTCTCTATTTCTCATTTTTCGCCATATTGGGCTGGCTGATTGAGATGATCTATCTATCCACCGCCGGTCGGGGTTTGATAAACTCAGGCTTCCTGCAAGGACCCTTCTGCCCCGCCTATGCGGTAGGCGGAGTTATTCTCTACCCCCTGATTTTCCTTGCATCGGGCTTTCCCATCTGGCTTCAGCTCATCTTTTTTGCCTTTCTCTGTTCAGCGATTGAATATGTGGCCCACTTCACTTTGGAGCTGATCCTGGGAATCCGGATATGGGACTATTCGGATGAACCCCTTAATCTCCATGGGAGAGTCAGCCTTAAATACACCTTTTTCTGGTTTTTCCTTGTGGGGGGGGTGATGATCATTTTTCAGCCCGGGGCAGTTACCATGATTGAATCTTTTTCCCCCGCTGTAAGAAGAAGCTTCTTGATCATCTTTCTCTTAACCTTTCCAGCTGACTATATCTACTCCATGGTGATCTTTGGTAAATATTCAAAAACCATCAAAGAGGTCTGTCACCGTTTTAATCTTCCGGAAAAGGAGCTGCACGACCTTCAATTCAACCGTCCCCGGATCATGAAGGAGAAGAAACGGGTCAAGAAATTGTTCAAGGATCCGGAGTACCGAGCTCTTGCCGAGGAGGTACGGGAGAAGATCCTTCTTCACGACCGGGTCCTCATAGAGGATCCCGATTTCAGTAAGGCAATTGAGGATATACGGGAAAACAGCCTCTTTATCGACTGGTATGAACACAAGCCAAAAA
>CAYMWV010000189.1:0-6609 GCA_964394395.1 uncultured Sediminispirochaeta sp. | reverse complement strand
TGCCCCGGAGCGGTCACTTAGCAGCAGTGTCTCCTCCCGAAGCCGAACCGGTTCGCTGTAATTTAGGATGATGGAACTCTCATCAGGCTGCTCAAAGCCGAGGAACACCGGCGGGCGTAGATCTGCCGGTGAAAAGACCCGGGGATCCTCCAGGGGGACACAAGCTGAAAAGAGCACTGCCCCGGCCATGGTGGCTGCCCCGGCCATGGCTGCTGCCCCGGCCAATTGCAATATCAATCCGAAATAAGCAAAATAGACCTTTGACAGAAAGTGGAAATGTGACGAAAATAGGACATGTAATCTTTGCATAGGTACCTCCACTAGGAGATAACACCGAAAAGGTACCGATGCTTCATGTTGGGGGCGATATGGAAGCAAATCTCTTTTCAAAATATGGACAAACCCTTGATGAAGGGAAGGTGATCTTTCGGGAGGGGGAAGCCGGGGACCAGATGTACATCATCCAGGAGGGGAGTGTGCGGATCACCAAAGCGATGGGGAAGACTGAACATGTCCTGGCTGTTCTGGGGAAAGGGGAGTTTTTCGGGGAGATGGCAATTGTGAGTAACACCCCCCGGAGTGCCACCGCCACCGCTGCCAATACGGTGAGGCTCCTCAGTTTCAACCGGGAGGGCTTTATCAGCATGATAGAGAAGAACGCCCGGATCGCCCTCAATATCATCGATAAGCTCTCCCGGCGGCTGCAGCAGGCGAACCTGCAGATTCAGCATCTGGTCCGTCGGGATCAGCGGGGCCTTATGGCGCTTAATACCCTCTACGCCTTTACCGTCCACGCTTCGGACGGCCGGAAGGTGGAGCAGGTGCAGCTGCTCCGGGAGCTGAGCCTCTCCATGGAAATTCCCCAGGATACGATCCGCAGCTTTTTGGATAAACTGCGGGAAGAAAGTATCATTGAGCTGCGGGAGGACGGGTCGATCCTCCTCCTGAACCGGCGCCGGCTCACCGCCCTTTCCGAGCACCGGTGAAAGTGGCCCTGCTTTAGCCCCCTTTAGCATTTCATGACAAAGAGGTAAAAGTGCGCTATACTAAGCCCGAAAAGCATATTGAGCAACAGAAAGCTGAACCATCAAGGAGAATCATCCCATGTGCGGAATAATTGGATATTGCGGACCCCGGCCGGCAGCGAAGGTGCTGCTGGAGGGGCTTAAACGGCTGGAGTACCGGGGCTACGATTCAGCGGGTATCGCCGTGGAGGATCTTGAGCCCATCGGGGAGCCCGGCGGAAAACCCATCGGGGAGCCCGGCGGGAATGGAAAGGGCTCCAAAAAAGCTGCTGCCTTACGAACCTGGAAACGGAAGGGGAAGATTGCAGACCTTAGGGAGATTGTTCCGGAAACGGCTGCCGGGAGTTTCGGCATCGGCCATACCCGGTGGGCCACCCATGGCGAGGTGAACGATGAGAACGCCCATCCCCACAGCGATGACACCGGTAAGATCACTTTGGTTCACAACGGCATTATCGAGAACTACCTGCCCCTCAAAGGGCGCCTTGCATCAGAGGGACACCGCTTTATCAGCGACACCGATTCTGAGGTGATTGCTCACCTCATTGGCGATCTCTACCAGGGGGACCTTGAGAAGGCTGTCCGGCAGGCTCTCTTTCTTTTGAAGGGAACCTACGGTATTGCGGTGATGCACGCCGATGAGCCTGGCAAGATTGTGGGAGCCCGGAACGGCTCACCCCTGGTGGTGGGAGTGGGTGATGGGGAGATGTTTATCGCCTCCGATGTTACCGCCATGCTCGCCTACACAAAACAGGCGGTCTACCTGGAGGATGGGGAGATGGTGGTGATCACCAAGGATGGCCACACCACCTCGGACCTGAACGAGCGCACCATCCGGAAGGAGATCCATGAAATAGAGTGGGAGCTGGAGCAGATCGAGAAGGATGACTACCGCTATTTCATGGAGAAGGAGATTCACGAGCAGCCCCTGAGCATTGAACGGGCCCTGCGGGGACGGATCGACCTGGAGGGAGCCACGGGCCATCTGGGGGGGCTCAATATGGATGCCCGGGAGCTGCTCGGAGTAGACCGGGTGGGGATTATCGCCGCCGGAACCAGCTACTACGCCGGCATGGTGGGGGCCTACATCCTTGAAAGTGTGGCCCGAATCCAGGCCGGGGCGGAGCTGAGTTCGGAGGTGCGGTACCGAAACCCCATCGTCACCCCCGGCAGCCTCTACTTTGCGGTGAGCCAGTCCGGTGAGACCATCGATACCCTCTACGCCCTTCGGGAGCTGCAGAGGAAAGGCGCAAAGGTGCTTGGGGTGTGTAATGTGGTCGGTTCCACCATCGCCCGGGAAAGCAATGGCGGGGTCTACATCCACTCCGGTCCGGAGATTGCTGTAGCTTCCACCAAGGCCTTCACCAGCCAGATATCGGTCTTTTACATCTTTACCCTCCTGATGGCCCGGATGCGCCACATGTCCTACGAGGCGGGGCTGGACTACGCCCGGGATTTGAAGGCCATTCCCGATCAGATCACCAAACTCCTGGCAGACACCGGACCCATCGAAGCTCTGGCGGCAAAGTACGCCCGGTATAGCAACTTTCTCTTTCTGGGCCGGGGGATCAACTATCCCGTAGCTCTGGAAGGGGCCCTCAAGCTGAAGGAGATCAGCTACATCCACGCCGAAGGCTACAGCGCCGCAGAGATCAAACACGGCCCCATCGCCCTCATTAACGACGAGACCCCGAGCCTCTTCCTGGTGCCCGACGACTCCCTCCGGGACAAGGTGATCACCAGCATGAAGGAGGTGAAGGCCCGGAAAGGGAAGGTGATCGCCGTCGCCGTTGAGGGGGACGACGCCCCGGCCCAGATTGCCGACGATGTCATCTACGTACCCCACACCAACGAACTGATGTACCCCTTTTTGATGGTGGTTCCCCTGCAGCTCTTCGCCTACTACTGCGCTCTGGAGCTGGGCCGCAACGTGGACCAGCCCCGCAACCTGGCAAAGAGTGTTACGGTGGAGTGAGCGAGAGCCGCGGGCGAGCTCGCTCGCCCATGGCCGAGTGAACGAACACCGCCGCGAAGCGACGGTGGAATAGTTTTCTCTTGATGGACCGCTCGTTTTCCCTAACCATGTATTTGGCTCCTGGGTATTTTTTTTCTACTAGTGGAAATCGTTCAAGTCAGGAAGTTGGAAATGCTATCAAGGCTTGTGAATCTTACCAGGATTGGGATCCAGCCTTGGAGCAAGATCTACTTACCGCTCATAAACTATTAACAACCGGTCTTTTGGATTCTCCCGGTTCGTATCGAAAAACGGTGAAGGGGTGATGGCGGGAGAAGAGGTCGTGCAGATTGCCCCTCCTTTGTAGTTTTATGCCGAAGTATTTAATAAATGAGTAATATATTTCCTATAAAGGGTGTTATTATGCTATAATGTGTAATATATTACTCTTATGGAGACTGTATGGATTACAACTTGATGACTGATGAGGATATCATTCGCGATCTTGCAGAGCAGGTTGATAAAATCCGTATCGAGCATCACATGAAAGAAACGGAGATGGAGGAGTCTGCGGGTATCAGCCGGAAAACCTTCTATAACTTCAAACAGGGGTCGACGGGAACAAGCCTGAAGAACTTTATCCGGTTCCTGCGGGCCGTGGGGGAGCTTGAACGGCTCAAGTTGATGTTTCCGGAATCTGAATCCTACAGCCCCAGGGTAAAGAACCAGATCGAATTGCCGAAGCGTGTTCGGGATAAACGGAAGCCGGATGATGATTTTCAGTGGGGAGATGAAGGGTGAGGGGAATCGTTGACGTTCAACTCTGGGGTACGAAGGTCGGTTCCCTGGGATATGCTCCGGGGCAAAATCGCATTGCCACGTTCGAATATGAACCGGGGTTTATGGATTCCGGTATTCAGATCGCTCCTGTTCATTTGCGGTATCCTCCGAGTCGTTTTTCTTTCGACGGGATTAGCTTCAAATCATTCCAGGGTGTTCCCGGCTTTATCGCAGATTCTCTGCCGGACAAATTCGGCAGCCAATTGATAGACGTGTATATGACCGAGAAGAATATACCGGCGTCTGAGGTTACCGCCCTGGACAGGTTGAATTATATAGCGGACCGCGGAATGGGTGCCTTGGAATATAAGCCGGGGGAATCCCTTCCTCTGCAGCGTTCAGCACTGGATTTGCAGCATCTTTCGGAATTGGCTGAGCTTCTTCAACAACGTCAATCAAAGTTACATGAAAGCCTGCTTTCCACTGGAGACCGGGCGGCTGCGTTGACCATGATACGAATCGGTTCCAGTGCGGGAGGTGCCCGCTCAAAAGCACTGGTTGCGAAATCAAGTACAGGGAAGCTCTTGGACGGTACGGTAAACCATGGGCCGCATTACACGTACTGGCTCTTAAAATTCGATTCAAGGTCCAATAAGGACAAGGACGGCAGGGACCCCAAGGGTATGCCTGTTCTCGAATATATTTACAGCCTGATTGCGCATAAGGCCGGTATTGATATGCCCAGGACTGAACTGATTGATGACTCCAAAGACCGGCATTTCCTGATTGAGCGGTTTGATCGCATAATCAGAAACGAAAAACTGGATAAGTTACACTATGCTTCCTGGGCGGGATTAGCCCATGCGAACCGCGATGAAATAAACTCATATGAGCAATTGATATTGCTTATACGGCAGTTGAAGATAGGGCATGCTGCGGAAAAGGAAATCTTCAGGCGGGCCGTTTTTAATATAATCGGAAGAAACCAGGATGATCATACCAAGAATACTGGTTTCCTCATGGACAGGGCCGGGAAGTGGAGTCTTTCTCCAGCTTTTGATCTGACGTATGCATACGATCCGACAGGGAAATTCACCCGAAATCATCAGTGCTGGTTGAACCGGAAAAATAATGATTTCCTGTACGAAGATTTGACGCAATTCGGCCGTTATTGCAATCTTAGCGAAAAGAAAAGCCAGGATATAATCGCCGGGGTGGGTGAAGCTTTTTCCCACTTCTCACGATTGGCGGCTGAATATGAATTATCAAACAATTTGCGAAAAACAGTAGAAACCAATCTAAGATTGGGTTTGCTTCCTAAAAAAGTATAGAGGGGGTAGAAAGTGAATAAGTGTGATTTTCATTCCTATCTTTGTAATGAAGCCCTTTTGGTATATACTCTCTTCCAGGATGGTTATGTTGATCCATGGTAGACCGATTCGGTATTTTGCTCTCTTTGTCCTGACCCTTCTCCTTTTTTTGATGTGTGCCGAGCTTTCCTTTTCTCAAGAGGGTCAACCAGCGGATGGGCGGCTTCCCCGGCCCCGTCCCGAGGAGGGGGTGGCCCTTCTTGCCCGGGGACCCTATGAAGAGCGGGGGCTGGTCTTTATTTCCACCAATGTGATCGATTACCGGGCCGGGGAGTACCGGTTCCACCAGGGGGATGTGACGGTTGTTTTCCCCTCCCGGATGGTCTTTCTTGATGACTCCTGGGGCAGCGCCGATTGCGGTACTGCGGATGCACTCTTCAGAGATATCAACGAAAGTTTTTTACAGTCCTCTGTGGCTGAGCGGGTCTATATGGTGAACCGGGAGGGTGAACAGATCTTCTTTCACTTCCGGGGCACTGTTCGAGGAGAGGAGTGTCCCTTTATCGAACGCTTCCTTCTCCGGTACGACTGGTTCTCCCGGATCAGCAAGGAGCCTGGACGGTTGAGCCTTCCGGCGGTGGTGGAGTACGGCTTATAGCCGGACTATAGCCGGACTATAGCCGGGCAATCACTTTTTTTGCGAATTTGTTGATGCTGTGGGTCCCCTTGCCGTGACGCACCGCCTTGAGAACCCCTTCCTTATCGCTAACCGAAATACCCCCCAGGAAACCCACCGGCAGATCTTCAAACACCTCCGGCAGCATGATCGTGGTGGGTCCAAGCATGATCGACCGTGCTCCGGGGCGCAGCTGCGCCAGGATTCCCTCGGCGGTGCCGTTGATCAGGCTGGTGGAGGTGAGGATAAGCGCATCCGCCTCCTCCTTGAGAAAGCGGTAGAAGCGTTCGCTCTCACCGATCCCCTTTGATTCGTCGATGGTCTCCAGCTGCACCTGAGCTTTCTTTAGCTCTGATACAACGGGGCCGAAAAAGCCCACCATGGCACAACGACCCCCCGCCTTCAGTTCCAGCTTCTCCAGGATAGTGCCGGAGTCCTCCTCCATGGAAGCGCTGCGGCGGTTATTGAGGGCGTTGACCAGAGCAATCCCCGCCGCCCGCTCTATCAGTTTTTCCGAATGAAGGAGGGGGAGCATATCTGCTGCAGGGGCACCCTCAAAATCCATGGGATGCTTTACCACTGTGCAGCTATCACTCTTGCGGGTAAAGTAGGTAAAGGAGACCCCGCAGCGGCCGTCGCTGGTGGTGACAGCGGTGTAGCCCAGCCCGATGGAGATGGTATCCACCACCGCCCCGACGGCCTCCTCTGCAATGGCCGCCTCAATCCTTTTGTAGATGTTCCCCGGCTTTGCCTCCATGATCGCTTCGACCTTTGTCTCCTTCTGTGCTGTCGCTTCTGATACTTCCATGGGGATATCCTACGCTTGTCGGCGGGCTGGGTCAATGGAGTGGGAAGTAATGTCCG
>CAYMWV010000188.1:0-6622 GCA_964394395.1 uncultured Sediminispirochaeta sp. | reverse complement strand
AGCCCCGGTAGGGAGCACAACTGTAGAGACTGTTGGTGAAGTAGTCCGAAAGGCTCCCTTTCTTTAGCGCCTTTGCCGGAGTTTTATAGGAAACCGCCATGGATGTGATCATAAAATGGAAGGGGTGGGATGGTAAAGGAGTCATGGGTTTTCGGGAAAGGGCGGAGGCAGAAAACAGAGATAGCCAAGCAGCTCCCCCTCACTGGTGAAACCTTTCACCCTCAGAAAGGCGGATAAAGAACTTCCCCCCCCACTTCGAGGGCGTATCCGATAAAGATTCGCAAAAGTACAAGGGCAATAACTCCAATTATAATAAGCCCAACCATCGCCGGAGAGATCCATTCCCAAGATTCCCCTCTTGAGGCAGCACTTCCTCGGACTCCGCCCCCGCCGGTTCCGCCCTGTACAAGGAGAATCACAATACTCGCTGCCAGAGCGTGCCAGTAATTCAGGCCGTCCCGTAACATTAATCCCACTGAATCGAGGCTGTCCACACCACCATATATGGTGCTATTACAGTTCTATCACCACTATATGTAGCGTTTCTGATACTCGAAAAAGGTTGCGGGACGGCCTCAATTACCCGTTAATACCGCTTTAGCTCTTGTTTTTAGCTCTTTTCTGTTCCACATAACAGGTTTCGCCAATTCTTCCCGTATTCGGCGAGAAAAGTATTCCTTCAGAGAAAGCCGCATCCTTCGCTCCCCCCGGGGCTCTTTCCGGTAGATCGCCGATTGACCGGTTGACAACAGCTAATAATTGAATGACTATGAAACCATGAAGCTCACCAGGGATCAGAAGATCAGGCTAGGCCTTTTTGGGATTCTTGCAGGGGGGCTCACCCTTGCTGTCTTTGCCCTGGTTATCGGGTCCCAACTCCTGGAAAGCCGGGACATCTACTATGTGGAGTTCTACAACCAGCCTGTGAGCGGCCTTCAGCCCGGCGGCTCAGTCCAGTATCAGGGTATTCAGGTTGGCCGGGTAGAGGAAATCGGTTTCGATCCCGAAGAGCCCAAGCGCATCATTGTCGTCTTGAGCCTCAAGGAAGGGACCCCTATCAAGGACGATGTAGAAGCGCAGCTTGCCATGGTGGGGGTTACGGGGATGAAGCAGATCGAGCTGATCGGCGGAAGCCGGCATGCAGAGCCCTTGCCTCCCGGGTCAACAATCCCGCCTGGCACCTCCCTTTTTGACAATATGATGGAAGATATCGGCCGTACTGCCGCCGCTTCGGCAGAGCTGTTGGAAAACGCAGCGGTGTTCGCCGGAAGGCTTGCGGAATTAGCGGCCCGGGATGAGTTTGAAGAGACCATTGAGACCTTCACCGAAAGCGTCGCCGATATTAGACATATTACGAAACGGGTGAGAGAGCTTACCGATTCGCCGGAATGGGAAAGCATTATCGGAAACACCGACTCGGTTACCAGAGATATGTCCCTTGTCAACATCGCCGAGATAAGTGAAGCGGTTTCCCTGTTGCTGGAACAGTTCGGCCACAGCTTCAGCAGAATGGATATGACCATCATCAGGTCGAGCAGAGACATCATCAGGTCAATGGAGATCCTCTACGAAATCCTCGAGGACCTCAGCGAATTTTCAAGACGTATCAGCGAAGATCCGTCAAGCCTGATACGGTTCTGAGGAGAGCGGTGGGATACATGAAGCGTACAAACTGGATAGAAGCGGCAAAAAACGGGCTTAAAGGAATCCTCTTCCTCTGCTTGTTTCTCCTCCTTTTTACGTCCTGCATGAGCTGGGGTTACCAGCCTCCGGAGACGTTCCACTACACCATGGATTACCTTTCCTATACCGAGGACGACTCCCTGGTGCGCAAGGATTCGCTGCCCTACCAGATCTGGATCCAGCCGATCGAAATCCCCCGGACCTACAGCCGTCGCCAGATAGTAATCCGCCACTTTGGGCCGAAGGTAAGTTTCTCTGATAATAACCTCTGGGCAGGCCGGCTGAACGACTACTATCCCCGGCTCATGACATCAAGACTCCACTCCTACAACAGTTTCAGAAACGCAAGTATGGACTTTCTCACTACGCAGCCCGATTTTGATATTGACATGACCCTGCAGCGGATGGAGCTTCTCCAGTCGGATACGTTGAATGAAGCCCACCTCGATATTGATTTCATGCTGAGCGTCAGCGGTTCCCGGGAACTTGTGGTGGTCCACAACGCCCGCCGTGTCCGGTCGCTCTACTCGGGGGAGATAGACCTCTATGTCCAGACGGTTAACGAGCTCCTCCTGGAAGAGATGGACAAGTTTATAGAAAAAATATACCGCCACTTTGATTCCTCCGGTCCTGAGGAGGAGAGTGGAATGGCGGATCAGACAGAGGATTCGGTGGAGAGGGAAGCTTCTGTAGCAGAGGCACCGGAGGGGCAGGGAATTCTACTGATGCCGTCCCTCAGCGGGATTTCCGGCATTGGAAGCTACCGGGCAGCCGGCTCCCAGGGGAATGAGTATTTTGGGGAATATGGAGTAGACCTCCCCCTGCCACAGGGAGAATACACTGTTGAATACGGATCCGGGTCCCGGGAGCTGGCCATGATCCGCAGAAATATAGAGGTAAGACGGGGATATCGGACCCTGGTGGAACCGGACTGGGGAAGCCTGACGGTGGACATAGTGAACGAACGAAGGGAACCCCAAGCCGATATAATCTACGAGCTTTACGAAGTGTCTACCGGCAGGAGTTTTGGCGCTGAATATCCGGCCCGGGAAGACCTGGGAGATACCCCCCGGATCTGGCATCTGGAGCCTGGGCTCTACAAGGTCACCATCGACAACGCTCCCTTCAGCACCTTCCGGAACTTTACTACCATCATCGTCGAAGAAAGAAAGCACAAAAGAGTTACCATAGTGGTTGAAAGGGATGAAGTGAGTCCGCCCCAGATGATCGGTGCTGGCATCCTCGATGATGATCAGCGGCGAATAGCTGAAGGAAACTGGCGTTACAGCAGTGCGATTTACGGAGATTTCAATTTTATGGGAGAGCATTCCCGGGAGCATGGGTCCTACAATCTTGATTTCAGCGCTCAGTGGGATAACAATCTTCGCTTTGCCACAGGTCCTTTCTCCTACAGCCTCATTCATCATTCCGAGATAGGTTTCAATCTGTCGGAAGAGGATGTGTTCAGGATTAATGAGGACGATTTCGATCTGAAGAACTCCGGAGTCATCGATATTTTCCGGGGAATGGGGCTCTACGCCCGGTTTGATCTGAATACCCATTTTTTTAATCAATATGGGGATGAAGATTCCGGCAGCGGTGAGATACTGCTTAATCCCTCCTTTTTCCCCCTCCGGCTGAAGGAAGGGGTTGGGCTCAACTTCCGGCTTCTTCACACTCCCAGATCTTCCCTTACCCTCCGGGGGGGCTTCGGCCTCCAGCAGGACTACACCACCGGTGTTTCCACCCTTGAAGGGGATGAGATAGAAGACGAAAGCTCTGCCGGGATTGAGCTCTCGGCAATAGGGATTTTTCAGCCTTTACCGAGACTTCAGTTCACCACCAGTGCGGATGCACTGTTTCCTTTTCTGGAAGGCGAGAACATAAATCTGGATGTGGAAAGCGGTCTGAATATTACCCTTCTCCGCTACCTCTCTTTCAATTACCGGTTTATCATGAATAATATCGCCCAGGTTGGCAGCGGAGAGTTCGATCTCGGGTTTGAGCACCGCCTTGTACTCAGGCTTACCTATATCCTGAACTGATAAAGGACTGACCGCCGTGGAAAGACCGAAAGCAAACATATCGTGGACATGGGGAAAAGGCGTCTGGTTTCTCGAAGGCAGCCTCGACTGGAAAGGGGTGCCCCTGGTTGATGCTGAATTCCGGCATACCGCAGACACCAGAGGGGGTATCGACCTCTCCAGGTTGACCGGGATTGACCCTGCAGGAGTCGCCTGGCTGGAAGGGCTTTCTGCCGGGGAACATGAGAAAAACTGCATGTTCGAAACCCTTCCGGAGAGTCTTAAACAGTTCCGGGCTTCCTTCACCTCTTCGCAGACTCCCGAGGTTCCGCCGGAGAAGCCGAAGCCCTTTCTTCTGCAACAGGGTGCACAAATTTCCCGGGTAATGTCCGATCTGCGCTCTTTCATTGTTCTTGCCTCCGATACGCTCCACTGGACCGCTGCAGGAATCTTCCGGCCCGGGGACCGGCGGCGCGGGTCGGTGATCAGCCACTGTTTTACCATGGGCGTAGAGGCCTTTGGAATCATTGCACTGCTCTCTTTTATCCTCGGCTTTATCCTTGCACTCCAATCTGCTATCCAGCTACGGCAGTTTGGGGCGGGCCTCTTGGTTGCAAACCTCCTTACCCTGGCACTGATTCACGAGATGGGGCCAATTATGACATCGATAATCATTGCTGGCCGGACCGGATCTTCCGTGGCTGCAGAGATAGCAACCATGGGGGTTACCGAGGAGCTCGATGCGTTGAGAATGATGGCCCTTGATCCGGTCCGCTTTGTCCTGGTGCCGAAAATGATGGCCATCACCATTGTCATGCCCCTGCTTCTGACCATTTCCATCGTCATGGGGATACTGGGAGGGACAGTTGTAGGAGTGACTTACCTCGATATCACCCCCCTGACCTACCTGCGCCAGAGCCTGGATGTCATAGTTCTCAAGGATATAATCCGGAGCTACTCAAAAATAGTGGTTTTTGCCTGGGTTATTGTTCTTATAGGCGCCCATTTCGGTTTTAACGTCAAGGGCGGAGCGGAAGGGGTAGGGAGGGCTACTACCCAGTCGGTAGTGGCGGCGATCTTTGCAATCCTCGTCCTCGATGCACTGTTCAGCTTTACCCTCCTTTTGGAGTAGCCGATGGAACCTGTTATTGAACTGGAAAAAGTAAGCGCCGGATATGGTGATGTCACGGTCCTGAAGGACATATCGGTCAAAATCAAACCGGGTAAGATCACGGTGATTTTGGGGGGAAGCGGCTGCGGGAAATCGACCCTTCTCAAGACGATCCTCCGGTTGAAGGATGCCTCGGCAGGTCGGATCACCATGCTGGGTAAAAACGTTGTGGAGCTAAGAGAAGGGGAGTATCATGAGCTTCTCAAAAATGTGGGAGTACTCTTCCAGAATGGTGCGCTCCTCAATTCCATGACCCTTTACGAGAACGTCATCATACCCCTGGAGCAGCACACCGGTCTCCCTTCAGAGGTGGCCGACCGGATGGTACGGGTACAGCTTGACCACCTGGGGCTGGGGATGGACCTCTGGAAGCTCCCCGGTGAGCTCTCCGGAGGGATGAGGAAACGGGCCGCTCTGGCCCGTGCACTGATTCTGAGCCCGTCGATCCTCTTCTGCGATGAACCGTCGGCCGGACTCGATCCGGTAACCTCTGCCCGGATTGACGAGCTGCTGCTGGGTCTCCGGGACCAGCTTGATATGTCCATCGTCGTGGTGACCCATGAACTCGATAGCATTCGCAGAATTGCCGGGGACCTTATTTTTCTTGATCAGGGAAACAGCATATTCCAGGGCACCCTCGAAGAAGCCATGGCGACGGAAAACGAAGTTGTCAGAGATTTCTTCCGGGCCGGAGAAGGACGATCCCTGGATTTTTGCTTGCGGGACGGCCCCGATTGAGGCTGTCCTGAAACCGTTGCGGGTACTATGAGGCATCCCTTTTGAGCAGGAGCTCCTTTGCTCTGCCGAGTTTGACAAAGTAGGATGAATCTCCCCCTCTGTCGGGATGATGAAGTTTGGAAAGACGGCGGTAGCTCTGTTTCACCCGTTGTTCATCGGGAAAACGGAGGGGAGCCGCTGAGGGGAGTTCTTCGATGATGAAGCAGGCAAGCAGGAGCTCAGCGTTACGTTCGTTGAAGCTTCGATATCGTTTTTCCAGCTGCTTCAAGTAATCCCGGAAAAATGAAATCCATTCATCGGGACCATAGTTCTCGTATTGGTGGACCAGTTTCTTCGTCTTCGGAAAGAGGGTAGTCGACCAAAGCGGATATCTACCGCTTCCATTTAGATCCGACTCCAGTTCGGCGAGGAAGCGAATGTAGCCGAGTATAGGGGCGGGGAGTCCCCGCAGGCGGGCGGCGATGTAGCGGACCTTCTCCTCCTTTTTCCGTTTCCTCTCTTCGAGGTAGTCTCGCTTGATCATAAAAAAGAGAGGAAAGAAGGGGTCCCGGGGCAGGCGATAGGTCCGATAGAAGTACTTGAGGTTTTCCGGTGCGATTTTCGCCTGCTGCAGCAGGGAATAGCACCGCCGGTTAAAGCGCAGAGATTGCAGCCGCTTCGAGGAGCGCAGACGGTCAACCATCTGGGGATAATAGGGGTTTCGGCGGAGACTCTTCGGCTCTCTTTCAAGGAGGTAGAGGAGAGTGTAGCTGCGGCGGCTTCGTCCTCTTCTTTTCATGTGGGTCCTGCTTAGTATAAAAGCTGTACCCTCTTTCCGCAACCGGACTTGATGGGGGAGCCTCCAGCTCTGCCTTTTCCGGGCCGGTTTTACCAAATCTTCCGCATTATGTTACCCTCTCAGCTCCCCCTCGCTGGTAAAGCCCTTCTCAATTGCCCGTTCTTTCAGACGAAGGTAAAGTTCCGACTGGGTTGCATCGACATAGGGTTGCACAAAAATGATGCCGAT
>CAYMWV010000187.1:5236-6720 GCA_964394395.1 uncultured Sediminispirochaeta sp. | reverse complement strand
GGCAGCTGGGCCTGGAGCAGACCGCCGGGTATGCAAAAACCTGCGGCGTCACCGAGGCGCATTTGCTTATCTTTGACCGGGATGGCACCCAGGAGTGGAAGGAAAGCCCCTTGAGCGAAACTGTCCGACACGAAGGAGTGGAGATTGCAGTTTGGGGCTTTTAGTCTTTTAGAGACCCTATGTATAGATCTTCAGTTCTTTCACCACCCCGCTGATGGCATCGAAGTCGCTGTCATTGTGCAGTAGAAAGAGCTTGTTTTCGATTGCTATCTCGGCAATCAACAGATCTATGGTGCTGCGAATTGTCAGCCCCTTTCTTCTGCATTGAAAGTTGAGGAAGGCTGCTTTTTCATAGGATTCCTTGCCGTATTGAAGATCAAAGAAGGGGAGGGGTTCCAGATATTCCTTCAACTTTCTTAATTCATAAACCGTTCTTGCCCCCTGTAACAATTCCTGGTACACAAAACCACAAATCCCGTAAGGGATCTTCTTATCTAACACTTCATCGAAGAGGTTTGCCGGTTTTGAGCTGTTGCCTTTTAAATAATCAATGAGAACAGAAGTATCGAGAAGGATCACCTTTCAGCCCGCATTTTTTTATGATCGTATCCCTCGGCAAACCGGATTGTACCTTGCAGGTCCCGAAGATCTTTCATTTTTTTTATACGAATGAACTCCCTGAGGGCTGTCTCTATCAACTCTCGTTTGGTATGGATACTTTCAGCACAGGTGAAAGCCTCCGCAACAAGATCATCATCTAGCACTATATTTGTTCTCATGCTATACACCTCTCCATGTGTATAATAATGCGCATAATACAGTTTATCAAGAAGCGGTTCCCTGTTGCCAGGGGAAGTTCCATGAAAAACCCCTCAAGAAAGGCCTCCACATACTCCGCCGTAATCCGCTGCTGCTCCCGGGGTGATATGGAAGCTCCTCCGTCCCCCTCCTGATCTCCGTAATTGCCAAATCCGGCGTGGTTGCCTCCGGGGAGCTCGATAAATCGGGTGGCTGGGGGCAGGTTTTCTGCCACGGCCCGAATTTTCTCCCTGCTTGCCAGGTAATCGTTTTCCGCTGATATGGAGAGCACCTCGAGGCCGGAAAGTGTGGAGAGATCGGTGCTTTTGGCGGGGTAGGCTGCCAGAAGGATCAGTTTATTGACCGTTTTATCCCCCTTTTTCAGATATTCGCAGGCCATCGCTCCCCCCAGACTGTGACCGGCCAGGGCCCACTGCTCTAGTTCCGGGTGATCTGCAATCACCTTGTCGGCACCATCAATCCGGAACACCGCCAGATCCAGAGGCATCTTTACCAGGAATACCGGGTAGCCCTTCCGGCTAATCCGGTTCAGGAGGGGAAGGTATGCGGTCGCTTCCACCTTTCCTCCGGGGTAGAAGATAAGGCCCTGCTTTTGGGATGCTCTGGATCCCTGCCCGGCTTCGTTCCCGCTTCCCCCGTCCCTCCCCGGCCGGTCCCTCTCCGGC
>CAYMWV010000187.1:0-5136 GCA_964394395.1 uncultured Sediminispirochaeta sp. | reverse complement strand
TCTGGAGATCTGCATACAGGGTCTGGGCATTCCCATCGCTCCGCAGGGATTTTGAGAAAAAAGCACAGCCGGAGAAAAAGGAGAGGCAGATAATGAAGAAGAAAAGGTGAGAGAATCGTCTCATAAATCGTGTATCTCCCAATAGCCACCCTTTGCCGGACCCTTTCGCTCAAGGACCCCGGCTCCTTTTAAGCGGCCAATGATCTTCTCCACCCCTGAAGTGCTCAGACCTGTTTTCTCCGCCAGGGAAGCAATGCTGATCTTCTTGTTTCCGCTGATGTACTCCAGGACCGATCTTTCATTTTCACCCCACTTTTCACCCCACTTTTCACCCCACTTCTTCCTATTTTGTGCTTCATTCACCGTCTCCTGAGATGCTTGCCCATCCATACCATCAAAGGCGCCCTCTGCAAAGGGAAAAGAAACTTCAAGGAAGTTTTCACTTATTTTGAAAACATTGGAGGGGTAGGCAGAAAGTATTCGGTTCATCCCTGAGCCAAGCTGTTCAACCAGATCAAGGTCCCGATAGACACGCATAAGCTCCCGGTTGCGGGGCATTGATCTGCCGCCGAAAAATTCTTCCCGGGAGAGCCCTGGGACAAGACCGCCATAGGAGGTGATCGAGAGGCGGTTGGAGTATATTTCTACTACCGGGGGAACCTCCCGGGTATAATCATTATGTACCATGGCATTGATCAGCGCTTCCCGGAGGGCACGGCGATCCACCATGCTCTTCTGTTTTCGTTCTGCTTCTCCGGTGATTCTGGTGAATGTGCGGTTTTCCACCTCCAGTTTATCCAGGACACGGTATGTGGCCTTGGGGAGTGAACAATACCCGTATTCCTCATTCTCAATCAGTTCTACTTTATCGGTTCCTGCATATGTTGCCACCTTAATGGAGACACTGTTTTGATCTGCCAGAAGGTAGGCCACATAATTCAATGTACCATCAGGAGTATAGAGATCGAGGTTTGACAGAAACGAATCATTTACGGAAAACCCTTTTTCATCGTAATAAATTTTGAGCTGATTAAAGCTAAGCTTGGTCCTGGGAGATGGGATGTTTCGCAAAGAATTCCGGGTTCGTGAGGCATAAAGCCTGTCGATCATCTCTGTGGTGAGTTGCTGCTTCCCTGTTCCTATCCGGATGTAAGCTCCCGCTGGCGAAAGCCCATATTTCTTAACATAATAGGGTTTCTCCGTTCCTCGGCTTATGATGATATGAAGAACCGGTTTATCATCAAGTTGTGTAGTGGAGACATCGAAAAAACCAAGAGTAGCTGGAAGTATATTGTTTTTAATCCGGTCGATAACAGCAAGTTGCAGTGCATCCGGGGTTTCCACACCCACAACTGTTCCATCATCCGCCACTCCGATATAGATATCTCCACCAAGTTCCGAGTTGAGGAAAGCTACAACCTCTTGTTCCAAGGAGTCAGTGAGTTCTCGTTTAAACTCTGTTGTTTCATTCTCGTAGGGGTGAAACGGAGTCACATTGGTTCTCCTTGCACTATTTTCCCCTATTATATCACAAAGGCAGATGCTATGAAACTCAGGGGATTGCATCCTCCAACAGCTGAAGGGTCCTGCGGATCTGTTTCCGGATCCCCTGGTCAATTCGGTCTAACACCGGGTTTGAACCGTTCAGATCCTCAAACTCCCTTCGATATTCATTGAGATTATCCTGAAGCATTTCACCAAAGGTTTTCAGGGAACCAAGGATGATCCACGATGAGATTCATGGCTTCCCGTCCGGTAAGAAGCGACCTCTCAGATCCATTTCAATACCGAGGCTCTGCAGCACCTGCAACACCTTTTGAAACTCCACGGTGGGTTTCCCGTTCTCCAGATTGGATAGAAAGTGGAGGCTTACGCCGCTCAAGTCCGCCAGATCCTGTTGCAGGATCCCCTGTCGCTTCCGTTCGGACCGGATGAGTCTACCGATTGTTTCCACCGATTGGATGTTTTTCATGTACATGAATACTGTAACCCTGCAGCTTTGGGATGTCAAGGAAATTCATGTATGTGAAAATAGAACCGTTAGGGCAGCGACACGCTATGTAATATGCCTGGTTATTACATTATATATCTGCAATGCATAAGAATAAAATGTATTTGCCTTTTCCATAGTTGGTTTACCATCAGGAAGCAAACCAAAATCCGCAGGATATCTTGCTTCAATGTACAGTTCATTTAACTGAGCAATGATGGAATAATCAATTTTCTCATCAATATAGTGTTCAACTTTCTGAGCTAACACTATCAAATTATGTGTCCTCGGTATTTTTTCATCATATTCTTCAAGGATTGATTTAAAGGTTTTCTCAATAGATTGCTGCGAATGGAAAGCAACCATGTGAGACAAATATTCAATGCTATTTATATTTTCAATAACCAAAATATCATCATATGCTGCTCTCAGCCAGCTTTTAGCTTGCTCTTTCATACAGGGTCTTGCCGTTTTCTTCAATCTCTTTGAAAAAAGAGTTTTTCTGAGCCATAAGGATCTCAAACTCTTTTTTGGTATAGACCAGTAAGTCGATAGGTATTTGTTTACTGAGATCCCATATTTCATTTCTTACAACAAGTTTTTTTTGCATTTTCTCTTCATAGTTCTGTGATATGGCATTGGAATTTAGTATTACCAGTAAGTCTATATCACTTTCATCATCATTGTTTTGCTTTGATACCGACCCAAAAAGAATGATTCTGTAAGGATCTATCTTCTGCAGACGTTGAGTAATTTCTTTCAGATACGTATCGATCATTTCCACGTATCGATTGTATCATGTTTTTAATGCGTTTACATCTGAAAATTGCCATTATTGGCGAATTGAAGCTGTTTCCGGTTCCCCTGGCCAGTTCAATTCAACAGATACGTGAAAGTTTACCCTGCGGAGCGAGGAGCAAGATCTCCATCCAGATATCGATGTATTATACTTGAGATAAGAGTCTGGTAGGGAAGGCCCAGTTCACTGGCCTTTTCCTGGATAGCGATATAATCGTGGGGGTAGAGGCGGATTGTTATGCGTTTGGATTTTCTCATGCCATTGCCTTCCAGGGGATTTCGGGATGGGTGCTTCTTAAGCTTGCCGGAAGTTGTTTTGTTGCTTCTCCTATTATTTCCAGACAACGGATCACAGCAAATTGGGTCTTTTGATCTTTTGCAAATGATTCTATTGTCTGATCACTAATAAAATCCTGAGAAATCTCCATGGACATTATAATGTCATTGAGGAAGTCCACGTATTCTTTTTTCATATATATTGGACCTCCCTGAGGATTTGTGCTCCTATTGCAGGCTTCAGATCTGATTTAATTACCAGATCGACTTTTGTGTTAAGATCGCTTGATAGCATCTCTTCAATTTCCAATAGCTCTAGTAAGCCTATTTTAGATGGACGTTTGATATCAATAAGTATATCAATATCGCTTTGATCATTTGCAGAGTCTCTTATGTATGAACCAAAGAGACCTATTTCCGTAATGCCATAACGCTGAAGATACTGTTTCTGTCGGGTTAAATATGCTCTAATTTCCGAGAGTTTCTTCATGACCCCCTCCCTTTAATCATCATAGTACAAAAGGATAAAAAAAGGAAGAATCGCTTCCAGGGAAGCTGGGAAAGGAGCTGATAGTATATATAATACAGTGAAAGACAGGAGTCCCCCATGATCGATCCCGATAGTCTCGTCATGGGCTTGATGGGGATTCCGCTGCTACCGTGATCTCCTGGGCCTTTGAGTGCTACGAAAAAGGACTCATCACCAAAGAAGATACCGGAGGTTTGGAACTGACCTGGGGTAACGGCTATGCCATGGTCAAGATGGCGGAGAAAATCGCCTATCGAGATGGATTGGGAGATATTCTGGCGGATGGGGTAAAAGAAGCCTCAAGAAGAATCGGGAAGGGTTCGGAAGCCTTCGCAATCCATGTAAAGGGAGTAGATTCGGTAGACCCTTATAGAGCCGGAAAGGGGTTTGGATTCGGCGTCTCCATATCTCCGATTGGGGGCAGACATTTACGGGGTGCGGTCAGCAATCCGGAGGTGACCGGTCCAAGGGGACTCAAATGGTCCATCCAGGGTACTGAGAATATTCCGGAGGCAGTATACTGGCAATCCAAGTCGAAAGAGATTGAAGACATGTTGGGGTTCTGCGTCTATCTGGGCACCTGGAGCGGCACCCATTCCCAGGAGCTGGAGGATTACGCCGACTTGGTATCAGGGGCCACAGGAATTGAGTTTTCGGTTAAAGACTTGCAGGAGTTTGCAAAAAGGGGACTGAATTTAGAGAAAGCCTTTAATACCCTGTTTATTGGAATAAGCCGAGAGTCCGATTACCCTCCCCAACGCTACATGGATGAGCCGATAAAGAACGGTCCCTTTAAAGGGGTTCAATGTGATAAGGAAGAGTGGGAGCTGATGCTGGATCGTTTCTATACCTTGAATGGGTGGGATCGATCTACAGGTTGGCAATCCCGGGAGTCCCTGAATGCTTTAAAGCTGGGTGATATTGCTGACAAGCTGGAAAGGGTTGGCAGGTTAGGGGGAAGTTCTTTGTAGATTACCTATTTCGGGGGGGGTGAGTTAAGGAAAAAGTTCAGAATCTCATAATATGAGCTTATGTAAAAACATAATATCATAATAAGATTACGACACTAAATTCTCCTTTTCTGATAAATATTAGACAACTCCAATACTCTTCTGGTATAGTAATCCCATGGAACAGAAAGTATTCCTCCCCGGCGGGAATGATTCCCGTCTCCTCCAAGCTGTCCTTGAAGAGATAGACAGAGCGGATCATATTATCATCTTATCAGCATTTATTGGTGCAGCCACCCATAACCGACTAATCCGGAGGCTCGAAGCTGCGGTGGCCGACGGCAGGGATGTGAGAATTCTTACATCGGTGATGAACAATTTCAACAATCCTGATGTGCTTCTTTCCCTGCAGAACAGTATCGGCAAATTGAAGATCTATGGCAGCCCCGAGGGAGAAGAGCCCTTTCATGTGAAGGCCTGGTTGTTCCAGACCGGGGAGACGGATGCAGACGGCCATGGGAATACCATAATAATCGGTTCTTCGAATCTTACCGAAGCGGGGATGGGCAGGAATGTGGAATGGAACGTGCTGC
>CAYMWV010000186.1:0-6753 GCA_964394395.1 uncultured Sediminispirochaeta sp. | reverse complement strand
CTGCCGGGCGGCAGCTGCAAGGGATACGGAGAGGTAACAGCATCCACCCCCGGCAGCAATCTGCCCTGCCAGAGGTAAAGCTGCACTTCGCCGAAAGAGACGGAAACTGGAAGGAACCAGCTTCTTCGGGGGTCCAGCCTCCCTGACCCCGTCGTCACCCCTTCCCCCGCCGCAAATGGCTGCACGAAAAAGGGCATCCCTTAGCCAACCTGCCATACGACGCAGAAGACTCCTCGCAACCGCTCCCCTCCCTATATCCGGAAGAGCAAAAAGCAGGTCCACCCTCTCCCCCATTCGCTCCAGCATCACCCCCAGAGCATCCGGCGAGTGGCCAAAATCATCATCCATGGTGATAATAAGCTCTCCATGGCTCTGCAGAATGCCGGTAATGGTTGAAACCTGCTGCCCCGCCGGGAAGGCAAATTCGATCACCCTATCTATCACTCCCTCTTTCAGGAGAGGGGTAAGCAGAGAAGAAGAAGGGTCCTCACTTCCGTCAAGGACTACAATAATTTGTGCCCCCTGCCCCAGATCATCCAGGCTCTTAAAAACAGCCCGGCAGAGGGAAGGGAGGGTCGCCGCTCCGTTGCGGCTGGGGATCACCACCGATACAATTGGAGTTACAACGGGCTGAATCATTACATCCCATTCCAGACCAGAAAGCCCAGAACAATCAAGCCCCCGCCGGCTATCCGCCGGAAGCTGATCCGCTCTCCCAGGATCACCCGGCTGCCCAGCATCACCAGAGGCAGGGTAAGGGCGGTGGTTCCGTAGGCCCGGCTCAAGGGCAGGGAGGCCAGTGCCCGGGTATAGAGGAGCGGGGCGGCGGCCACTGCGGCAAATCCTGCCAGAAGGAAGGGGTTGGCCGCCTTCTGAATGAAACACCTTATTCTGCGGGAGAGCTGCCGGGAAGATGGATGCTCGCTCCAACCTTCAGTACTCTCCGGCAGGGTCCGGTCAGCCCCCTTTTTCACCAGGATTTGGCCAGCGGCGGAGAGGAGGATAACGGCAAGTAAGTAAAGATTCATGACACCTCCCAATGCCCTTTTTTATCTGAACCTATTCTCTTTAACCGCTTCATCTGTTTTAGCTTTTGAATATGTCTGGTAACTGTGGCGCGGCTACAATTCAAACGAAGAGCAAGGGTCTCTTTGGTAATAGCAGGCTCCGCTTTTACATGATGTAATAATTCATTTAGCGGCTCATTTAGCGGCTCATTTAGCGGCTCATTTAGCGGCTCAGTCTCACCAGCGGATTTCTTTGGCCGGGGTAACACAACGGTAAAGAAGTTTCCAAACTCAAAAAGCGGTTCCGGTGCTCCAGCATCTTCCAATAAACGTCGAATTTTACCAATGCCGGTTCCCATATTTTCTACAAAATTGATCCTATGCAGCAAAGAAGCAATAAGCTGATTACGACGTACAGCTTTCCTCCCAAAATCTTTTTCATCAAGTCCCCTGGGTAAGCCTCCTGGGCTGGAGATTTCCAGGCGATCGTCAAATATTTCTATGACCACATGGGATCCTAGGAGAAAATAATCCCGGTGCACTACCGCATTAATAACAGCCTCACGAATTGAATCCAATGGCAGTTCGTATACTTCACGACGACGAGCGGCCCCAGTCATCTCATATTTTACCCGCAGTTCCTGTTTGATAAAATGAAGAGCATTATTGATATTGCTCACTATGTCCATGCTGTAATCTTTTCGATTCAGCACATGAACCCTTTCTATGCCGTCAAAGACACCGCACGTAATGGTAGCCTGTTCGCAAAAAAGCTGTATGTTTTCACTGAAAAAGAGTACTCCAGCGTTGTTCATTTTCAGTACTCCATCAACTCGTTCAGCTACACCTAAATTTAGAAGAATCGATTCATCATCAAGGGTAGAACTGATTCCAGCAAGTTCAAGATATGCTTTCAATTTTTGAGAAACATAATCAGTACTGATGTCATATCTATTATGTATTTGTTCTTCAAAACGAAGCTGTCCCTCCGATTGAAGAAACTCAATAATATCCTGACGTTTCATTTTCTGAGCATTCGCTCCCATCCGGATAAAAAAACCATCAGCGCATTGATAAGGTTTATCTTGTCCTTCCGGGACCTCTAAAATGAGAACATTTTCAAATTCAGAAAATTGTATAGAAATTCTTGGCACACAATTATTTGCTATATCCTGAATTTGAGATCGAATTGTATTTGTAACATTAACCCCTTTCACTATCCCCGTATCACTAACTCCAAGAAAAATTCTCCCACCGGAAGCATTTGCAAAAGCAGTCATTTCTCGGGCCAAGCCTTTATTGACACGCTCCTTAAACTCAACAAGATAGGTCTCACCATGTTCAAGAATATAATTAAACTCTTTCTTACTAAGGATCATACCACAGCATCCTTCATTTTTTGATTCAAAACGATCCCCCCTCCACGGCCGCCAGGAAAACCCCCACTGTAACCAGCACCATTCCAATTACCGTGGAAATCGAAAGAGGATCACCAAAAAAGAGGGCCGCCGCAGGCGGCACCAGACAAAAACCCAGACTCATCACCGGATATGCGGCGGATAACTGGAAGTAGCGGACGATCAGGACCCAGGAAAGACCCCGGAGACCAAAAAAGAGGTAGGTAAGAAGGGTGTAGATGTTGATCCCCCCGGCCCCGGCGGAGATCGCCCGGCCCGATGCAGCGGCGGAAAGCTGCCCGGCAGTGAGAAGCAGCAGCGGAATGATAAGCCAGGCGCCGGAGGGTTTAGGTTTCATCTCCGGACTCTTTTACATCTCCACTATCTGGGTAATCGCCAGCGGCCCCGGTGCTACTGTCACTGCTCTCCCCGGTCTCCCGGAAGCGGTCGGGCATATGGATCAACTCCCGGGGTTTGGAGCCGTTCTGGGGCCCCACAATACCCCGCTCCTCCATCTCCTCCACCAGCCGGGCGGCCCGGTTGTACCCTACCTTCAGGCGACGTTGCAGGTAACTGGCACTCGCTTTTCCGGCAGTGGCCACTATCTCCAGGGCCTTATCCATCATGGGATCCTCTCCATCAGCGGCGGAGTCGAAGAAGGAATCTCCATCATCGTCGATGAAGATCTCATCATCGATATATTCGGGTTCACCCAGGGTCTTAACATAGTCGGTAATCCGCTCAACCTCATCTTCGCTTAAGAAGGCGCCCTGAATTCTGATCGGTACTGGATCCCAGGCGCTGGTGAAGAGCATATCCCCCCGGCCCAGCAGCTTCTCCGCCCCCACGGCATCAATGATAATCCGGGAATCAAACTTCCCCGCCACCATGAAGGCGATCCGGCTCGGGATATTTGCCTTTATCAGACCGGTGATAACATCAATGGAGGGACGCTGGGTGGCCAGAACGATGTGAATTCCCACCGCCCGGCTCATGGCCGCCAGCCTTGCCAGGGTGGATTCAAGCTCCTTCCCAGTGGTGGCCATCAAGTCGGCGAACTCATCGATGATCACCACCAAATAGGGCAGGGGCCGGGTGGCCAGACGCTTCTTTTTCACCTTCCGGTTATATGAGCGGATATCCCTCACCCCCTGGCTGTCCAGAAGGGCGTAGCGCCGTTCCATTTCGTAGAGACAGTACTGCAGGGCCTGAAAGGCCTTCTTTGCCTCGGTGATCACCGGGGTTAAAAGATGGGGGATATCATTGTAAAGCTTCAGTTCCACAATTTTAGGATCGATGAGAATGAGGTTCACCTCCTGGGGGCTGCGCTTGTAGAGGATGGAGCAGATGATGGAGTTTACACAGACCGACTTACCCGAACCGGTAGCTCCAGCAATCAGCAGATGGGGAGTCTGCACCAGGTCTACAATCTGAGCCTCTCCAGTGATATCCTTTCCAAGGACCACAGGAACCTCCATCTTGTCCGCACCGAAGTTTTCATCATCGATCATCTCCCGAAAACCGACCAGAGAGCGCTTTCGGTTGGGCACCTCAATACCCACCGCATGCTTTCCCGGGATGGGTGCCACAATCCGCACCCGGCTCGCCGCCAGACGCAGGGCAATATTGTCCGCCAGGTTAACAATTTTGGAAAGTTTAACCCCCGGGGCGGGTAGAATCTCAAACATGGTGATAACCGGTCCCCTCCTGATCCCGGTAACTTCCGCCTGAATCTTGAACTCCTTCAAGGTCTCCTTCAGGATCTCTGCCGCCTGCCGGGTAGGTTCATCAATCACCCAGTACTTGCTGTCGGGATACTCATCCAGGAGCTTATCCTTGGGCACCCCATAATTTGCGATCCCCCGCTCCACGTTCTTGGCCACCTCAGGAGTCGTCGCCTCCTTGGGCACGATCCGGGGCTCCCGCTTCTCTTTTGCTTCCTTTTCTACCTGCTCTTCTCTTTTCGGTGACGGGGAGAGCGGCTCTTCCGGGCTGGGGCTGGGGATTGGGCTGGGGCCATGATTGGAGCTGGGGCTGGGGCTGGTGTCAAATCCGGGACCGGAGTTGTATCCCATTTCTCCATCAGCATCCTCATTATCATCCTCATCACCATCGACATCGTAGAATTCATCGCCCTCATCAAATTCATCCAGATCATCTTCTGGGTCATCAAGATCAAGCTCTATCTCGTCCGCTTCAGAGGATAAACTGCGAAGCTCTTTCAGATTGAAGTCCACCGTCTCCTCAACAGGATCTTCCCCCACCTCTTCATCATCTTCATCTTCATCTTCATCTTCCATGGGTGAAAACCAGGCCTCGGAAGGAGCTTCTTTTACATCCTGCACCCGCCGGAGCTGATCCGGATCATTTTCGTCTGGAAGTGCATTCCCACCTGCAGAGACCTCATCAGAAATCTCATCAGAGGGCTCCTCGTTTAATGCAGAAAGGAATGGAACTTCAGACAGCTCCGCCTCAGCCCTGTTCTCCTCCCGACGGCGGCGAAACTCCTCCCACCACACTTCATCATCCTCTTTTCCAGCTGCTTCCCCATCGAGAGCAGCTTGTTCTCCCGGTATTTCAGAGTTTTCTCCCGAAGAAGGGACCGATTTTCGAAAAAATGAACTCCCTTTCTCCGACCCTTTTGGTATCTCCGCACCATCTTCCCCATCACCACTTCCCTTGAGGAGGAATTTCAGGGCCAGGAGATAGATTATGCTCAACTCCAGCAGAAGGATAAGAAACAGGATAAAGGAACCTCCACCGCTGCCAAACCGGGTAAGGAACGCTTCGGCAGCCTTCGACCGGGGCGGCTCTCCCAGGATCTGGAGCCAAAACCCGGCAGTGGCAACAGGAACCACCGCAGAAGAGCCAATATAGAGGAGAAGCGGTTTAAACTCGTCCAGAATCACCAGAACCGCCGCAAAAAAAAGATAGAGAGGAAGATACCAGGCGACATACCGAAAACCGGAAAGAAGGAGAAAACCGGGATAGGACAACCCATTACCGCCCCCCTGCATTGCCAGAAGAAGGGAGATGGTAAGGAAAAGAGCAAGGATAGCAATAAGCGCCGCTGCTACAACTGAAGGAGTAGATGGTTTCATGTCAACAATTATCGGCAGATTCCCGGGGTGCCTGTATCCCGGATTGACACGTTAGAATTCAGGCAGTCCCGCAACGTTAATCCCACTGAATCGAGGCTGTCTAAACCGCTATATATGGTGGTATTACCGTTTTATGACCACTATATGTAGCGTGCATGAAGCTCAAGAAAGGTTGCGGGACAGCCTCAAGGTGAAGATACTATCCTGGAATTCGGGCCGTCCATGAGAATCCGTTCGGATCCAACAAATCGAAAATGTTACCCCAGGATTTCAATAATGGCGTCCCTCTTCTCTGCATCTAAAACAGCATCAATAGCCCTGTCCAGAATCCCAGGATCGCTCACCGCCTCTACCATCTCCACAAACTTATCACCTGTTGAATTGGGTCCGAATTTTTTCTCCACAAGCCTGCACAATACTTGCCGTTTATCCTTTAGCTCTCCCCGGCTAATCCCAAGATCCATCCCAAGATTGATCCCCTGTTCCATCCCCTCTTCCATCCCCTCTTCCATCCCCTGCTTCAGGGCTCGACGTTCCCAGCTCGTTACATAAGGCATACGCTCCTCCTCCAAAATAAGCTTCGCTTCCTGGTCGTAGAGGCTTTCAACGCCTCCAGATGGGCTGCAGTGATGAAAGCAAAAGGGTTCTGATTCGGTTCGGTTTCTGACAGCTCTTTTTTCAAGTATAACAGCTTCTGGGTAAAAAAGTCCAATCTAAGAAACTTCCCCTGTGCGAGTTGAAGCCTATACTCAGTAGGGAAGAAATCAGGATCACTGTCTGTCAGAAGAAGCAGGGTGGCAGGAAAGCTTCCTTCCCGATCAAAAATCCGGTATGCATATTGAAAAAGTCTCATGGGAAGTGCTTCTTCTTTCCGGTTTTGGACTTCGATGTGGAGAAGAAGTGTCCGGATCTCACTACTGATCATCCGTACCTGGAAGAGCAAATCGACCCTTCGACCGGATGAATGGTTATCCGGCAGGAGCTTGGCGAACTCCTTCTCCCTGGATCGGGGTGGGATTTGATGATCCACCTCCCGGGAAAGATCTGGATAGTAGAAGTCGAGAAACTCAAAGAAGAGATCCCTTACAACATCTTTCCAGGCATTGTCAAATCGGTTTTTTTCTGCGCTCATATAAAGAGATAACAAGAAAAGAGCACAAGTGCATGAAATGTTACTGTTTTTGGGGAGAAACTACAGGAAAACAGTACCTAAAACCCCCAGGGGGATCAGATAGAGGGCGAAAAAGT
>CAYMWV010000185.1:2732-6765 GCA_964394395.1 uncultured Sediminispirochaeta sp. | reverse complement strand
ACTGGGAGCACATGAGGAATATCGACCCGAAGGATCCGGGACGGCGGGACCGGGATCAGCTGATTCTTTCCAAGGGTCATGCGGGTCCGGCGCTCTACAGCGTGCTGGCGGCCAAGGGCTACTTTCCCATGGATTGGCTGCACACCCTGAACCAGGGGGGAACCAGGCTGCCGAGCCACTGCGATATGGTGCGTACCCCGGGGATCGACATGACATCGGGGAGTCTGGGTCAGGGGATATCGGCGGCTATTGGGAAGCTGCTGGGGAACCGGCTGGACGGGATTGATTCTACGGTTTTTACCATCATCGGCGACGGCGAGAGTAACGAGGGTCAGGTGTGGGAGTCGGCGATGTGTGCGGCCCACTACAAGCTGGATAAGCTGATCGCCTTTACGGACTACAACAAGATGCAGATCGATGGTTACACCGCAGATATTATGGATCTGGATGATCTGAATAGCAAGTGGAGCGGTTTTGGCTGGTATGTGCAGCGGGTGGATGGTCACGATTTTGCTGCCCTGGATCGGGCGATTTGCAGGGCCAGGGATGAACGATGTAGACCATCGATGATTATCATGGATACCATCAAGGGAAAGGGCGCTTTCTTTGCCGAAGCGCTGCTTACAAACCACAACATGCCCTTTGACTATGAGACAGCGAAAGAGGCGATAGCCCGGCTTGATAGAGAGGCGGAAGGGAAGGCAGAGGCGGCTGGGGCTTCTGGCGCAGGGGGCGCCGGGGCTTCCGGGACTGGGGCTGGGGGGGGCTCAGGGGCTGAGGCTAACGCAAAAGCGGCCAGTGGGGCTTCCGGGACTGGGGCTGGGGCTTCCGGGGCCGGGGAAGCCGGAAGCGTCGGGGCCACCGGGGCCGGAAAATAAAGGAGGGCGAGAAGATGAGCACAAACAAGGAAACAGAAAAGAAAGCCCCGGATATGCGGGCGACTTATAATGACACTTTGGTTGAACTGGCCGGAAAGGATGAGCGGATTGTGGTGCTGGAGGCGGATTTGATGAAGGCATCGGGGACGGTGCCCTTTCAGAAAGCCTTCCCAAAGCGCACCTTTGATATCGGGGTGGCGGAAGCGAACATGGCCGGTGTGGCTGCGGGCTTAAGCTCGGTGGGGAAGATCCCCTTTGCGGCGAGCTTTACCGCCTTTGCAGGACGGAAGAGCTACGACCAGTTTTTCATCAGCGCCAACTACGCCCAACTAAACGTGAAGCTGGTGGGAACCGATCCGGGGGTTTCGGCGGCCTACAACGGCGGAACCCACATGTCCTTCGAGGATGGTGGGCTGATGCGGAACATTCCGAACCTGGTGGTGTTTGAACCTGCGGACAACCGGAGCCTGGCGGCTTTAGTGAAGGCGAGTGCCACTTATAAGGGCTGCACCTATATGCGGCTCCACCGTAAAGGGGGGGCGTTTCTCTACGGCGAAGATGAGAGCTTTGAGCTAGGCAAGGGGAAGGTGCTCCGCCAGGGGAGCGATGTTACTCTGATAGCCACCGGTTTCATTATGGTGGCCCAGGCAATGAAGGCGGCAGAGCTGTTAGAGGCTGAAGGGGTAAGGGCAGCGGTGGTGGATATGCACACCGTCAAACCTATCGACCGGGAGCTTGTGACGGATCAGGCGAAGAAAACCGGAGCGATCGTCACCTGTGAGAACCACCAGGTGGTCAACTTCCTCGGCTCTGCGGTTGCCGAAGTGCTGGTGGAGGAGTATCCGGTGCCCATGGCCCGGATCGGTATCCAGGACCGGTTCGGCGAAGTGGGAACCGAGGAGTGGCTGGTGGAGAATTACAACCTTAGCGGCGCAGACATTGCAGCGGCGGCACGAAAGGTGATCGCCAGGAAGTAAATTCAGCTGAGACCGCCCGGAGGGTGACTGACGGTTGTCCGGGGGTTGCCCGGCAGTCGTCCGGGGGTTGTCCGGGGGGCGGCCGGGGGGCGTCCGTCCCAAGGGGCGTATAGGGCGGCAGACATGGTACAACAAGATTAAGCAAAGGAGCAGAAGATGGAAAAGATTAAACTGGCAATAGCATCGGATCTCTCGGGTTTTCCCCTGAAAGAGGCGGTGGTGGAATATCTGAATGAGCGTGGAGATATCGAAGTGATAGACTTTGGTATTGAAGATAAAGAGCATCCCCAGCCCTACGTTATCCAGGCCCCCAAGGTGGCAAAGGCGATCCAGGCGGGGGAAGCTGAAAAGGGGATCCTGGTCTGCGGAACCGGCCAGGGAATGGCCATTGTGGCCAACAAGTACAAGGGGGTCTACGCCTGTGTGGCCGATGGAGTATTCTCCGGTGAGCGGGGAAAGATTATCAACAACGCCAACGTGCTTACCATGGGGGGATGGATCACCGCCCCCTTTCTGGGTGTCCAGATTGTAGAGGCGTGGCTTACCATGAGCTTTACCCAGAAGATGGAGTTCAAGAAGGATTTCCTCACCAACGCCTTTAACCAGGTGGTGGAGATAGAGAAAGAGAACTTCAAATAGCCTTTTCCATCGCCCCTAAAAAGGGGCTGATGTCGGTATAGTCCGAGCATGATGGTTGTGGCTTAAAGCAAAAACAGAAGAAGAACGGTGCTTCTACGGAATAGCGAAGGGGGACGGGATGAGTGACGTAAAAAAGAAAAACATGGATAATCAGGAACTGATTGCCGGGCTGGTAGCCCGGGCAAGGAAGGCCCAGGCGGTGGCGGCTACATACAGCCAGGAGCAGATTGACGACCTCTGCCTGGCCGCTGGCTGGGAGGTTTACGAAGACTCCAACATCAAAACCTTGGCGGAAAAGGCCGTGGCCGAAACCGGCATGGGTAATGTGGAGGACAAGATCAAGAAGCACAAGGGAAAGGTGCTGGGGGTGCTGAAGGATATCAAAGGCGCCAAATCGGTGGGACTGATTGAGGAGGATCCGTCGAAAGGCATTCGGAAGTACGCCAAACCGGCGGGAGTAATCGGCGCCCTAACCCCGGTAACCAACCCCACCGCCACCCCGGCAAGTAACGCCATCTCCATCCTCAAAGGGGGCAATGCAGTGATCTTCGCCCCCCATCCCAAAAGCAAAAAGAGCAGCAAGATGGCGGTGGATTTCATGCGCCGGGGACTTGCCAAAGTTGGAGCTCCGGAGGATCTGGTGCAGATTATCCAAGAGCCCAGCGTGGAGCTGACCCAAGAGCTGATGCGCCAGGTGGACCTGGTGCTGGCCACCGGTGGTGGAGCCATGGTAAAGGCGGCCTACTCCTCGGGAACCCCCGCCTATGGAGTAGGACCGGGAAACTCGGTGCAGATTGTTGCCGAGGATGCGGATGTTTCCGATGCCGCGACCAAAATAGCTTTGAGCAAGGTTTTCGACTACGCCACCAGCTGTTCCAGCGAGAACTCGGTGATTGTAGTTGATTCGGTCTATGACGCCTTTGTGGAGGCGATTCGCAGCGAGGGGGCCCACCTGTGCAGCGCAGATGAGAAACGGCAGCTTGGGGGGTACATGTGGGTGCCGAACAAGAAGGGCCATGTGGGGCTTAACCCGGCAATTATCGCCCAGTCGGCGGTGAAGATCGCCGGGGGCGCAGGCTTGTCGGTTGGTGGGGCGACCCGGCTCCTGTTGGTGGAGGGCTCGAAACCGGTGGAGGAGGAGCGTTTTTCGGGAGAAAAACTGAGCCCGGTGCTCACCATCTTCCGGGCTTCGGACTTCGAGGAAGCCTTGAGCCTGTTAAAGGCGGTTACCGATTTCGCTGGTACCGGCCACTCCTGCGGGATCCACACCTTCAAGGCCGATTACATCGACCGACTTGGCAGGGAGATGCGTTCCAGTCGCATCATGATCCGCCAGCCCCAGGCACCGGCCAACGGAGGCAATTTCTTCAACGGTATGCCCAGCACGGTCACCCTGGGCTGCGGCACCTGGGGGGGAAACATCACCACCGAGAACATCTACTACCGCCACTTTCTGAACATCACCTGGCTCAGCGAGCCCATCACCCCGGTCAAACCCACCGACGAAGAGATGTGGGGGGAGTTCTGGAAGCGCCGGGG
>CAYMWV010000185.1:1543-2632 GCA_964394395.1 uncultured Sediminispirochaeta sp. | reverse complement strand
TGAAATGAAACTCTACGAATACCAGGCCAAGGAGCTCTTTGCGGAGGCAGGAATCCCGGTACCGAAAAGCCGCCGAATCGGCTGTGCTGAGGAAGTAAGCGGGGCGGTGGAAGCGGTCGGCCTCCCCTGCGTCCTGAAGAGCCAGGTACTCTCCGGAGGCCGGGGCAAGGCGGGGCTGATCAAGGTGGTTAAGAGCCTGGAGGAAGCCCGGGACGCCGCAGCCGACCTCTTCGGACGAACCACCCCCAAGGTACCAAGCATCCTGGTGGAAGAAGCGGTAGATATCGACCGGGAGCTCTACCTCTCGGTCACTGTGGACCCCGCTACGGCATGCGGCCTGGTGATGGCCTGCGCCGAGGGAGGGGTTGAGATTGAAACTTTGGCGAAGGAAAAGCCCGAGGCAATCGTGCGCCGCAGCTTCGACATCGCCCGGGGACTGGAGGGGTGGCAAGCCCGGCAAGTGGCCTTCTCCCTGGGCCTTTCCGGAGAGCAGTTCAAGGGCTTTGTGAAAATTCTTCTCGCCCTGACTTCCCTTTTTCAAAAAAACGACGGGGAGCTGGCGGAGATCAATCCCCTCTTTATTACCCGGGGAGGCGGGAGGAGCGTTGATCCCTCCGGCAGCGCCAAGGCCAGCAACGGGGGCGCCAGTGCTTCTGAAACCGGCTCCCTCATCGCCGGGGACGGAAAGTTCTCGGTGGATGACAACTCCCTGCACAGGCAGAAACGCTTCGAGGCTGGCAGCGACCACTACGAAAGCGAAGTAGAGAAAGAGGCCGCCGAAGAGGGAATCCCCTTCCTGCAGTTCGACGGCGATATCAGCCTGATGTGCGCCGGGGCGGGACTCACCACCACGGTCTACGACCTGATCCACTACGAGGGCGGGACAGTGGCCAACTACCTGGAGTTCGGTGGCCCCAACTACCGCAAGGCGATGCGGGCCATGGAGCTCTGTCTCAAGACCGACTCCAGGGTGATCCTCATCGTCACCTTCGGTACCATCGCCCGGGCCGATGTAATGGCCGAGGGGGTGGTGGATGCCATCAGCAGACTCAAACCGGACCGGCCCATCGTCACCTGTATCCGGGGCAC
>CAYMWV010000185.1:0-1443 GCA_964394395.1 uncultured Sediminispirochaeta sp. | reverse complement strand
TGCATCAGGGGAGAAGAAAGCATGAGCATATTCATCGACAAAACCACCAGGGTCCTGGTGCAGGGAATCACCGGCAGCGAGGGAAGCTTCTGGACCAAACATATGATGGATCTGGGAACTCAGGTCACCTGCGGGGTGACCCCCGGCAAAGGGGGAGAGCAGGTTGAGGGAATTCCGGTCTTCAACACCGTGGCCGAGGCGGTCGGATCCAGGGGGGCCGAAGGAGCCGATGCAGCAATGCTCTTTGTTCCCCCCCGATTTACCCGGGATGCGGTAATGGAGGCCCTGGACGCAGGAATCAAAAAGATCGTCACCGTGGCAGACGGGATCCCCTTACATGAAGCGGTGGAGATCCGGGCGGCTGCCAAGACAGCCGGTGCCCGGGTAATCGGCGGAAACACCAGTGGGGTGATCAGCCCCGAGAAGGCGATGATGGGCTTCTTCCCCTGGTGGATCGACCGGGTCTACAAGGCCGGTTCCATCGGGGTGATGACCCGCTCAGGAAGCCTCACCAATGAAGTGACCGCCCAGGTAGTGGCCGCCGGTTTCGGCGTCTCCACCCTGATCGGTGTGGGGGGCGACCCGGTTCCCGGCACCCGCTTTGCAGAAATGCTCGCCGACTACCAGGGGGACGATGAAACCGAGGCGGTGGTAATTATCGGAGAGCTGGGGGGCACCATGGAAGAGGAGGTGGCAGCGGAGATAAAATCGGGCCGCTTCACCAAGCCCCTGGTCGCCTTCCTTGGGGGCCGCACCGCCCCGGAGGGAAAGAAGATGGGTCACGCCGGAGCAATCGTCACCGGCGGGACCGGCTCGGTGAAGGACAAGATCGCCGCTCTGGAGGGTGCAGGGGCCCGGGTTGCCCAGCGGCCCCGGCTGGTGGGACCCCTGTTGAAAGAGGCCCTGGGACGCTCCTAATGTTCCGGCAACGGGTGTTGGACCGCTGAAGCGGCCCAGGCTGAAGTGACCCAAGCTGAAGCAACCCAGACTGAAGCGGCCCCGGCCCCTCACCTTAAAATCCCCTCAACCAAGAGGGAAAGAGGGCCAAAGGGAGACTTCATCACCGGTCCGAGGAGTTTTCCACAATTTTGGCAACAGCTGATTGCCAATCCAGGATCTTGCAACCCGGATATCGATTGTAAAAGCAAAGCACCGCCTCTGGCGGTGGTGCGCCAGTTAACAAACTGGCGAAGATGAAGGCTGTCCAGTACCTGATTTTCTGGTGTGACATCACCTGAGGTATATGTAACCTTAGACGTAACGTAATAAATCATCATGGACAGCCATGATTCAGTGGGATTAACTTTGGAGCCAACTGAATTCAGGCTCTGCCTGCTGTAAGCCCCCTTCCAGGGGCCAAGTAAAACCACCGGTTTTACCGGTGGTCGTTTATTCCCAAGCGAACGAGAGGAGCAGAACCAACTGGTCGGTTCTATTCCCGAG
>CAYMWV010000184.1:2612-6767 GCA_964394395.1 uncultured Sediminispirochaeta sp. | reverse complement strand
ATGGGGGTCGGGGGTTCACAAGTTTACCTATTGTTGCAACGGGTGACTATCTTTCCGATGATGCCTATGTACCAAGCATAGATGGAATGATAAAAAGGATAAAAGAGGCAAGAAGTGAATCCCTCGATCAAGGAATATCTTTACAGGATCTGGATTGGTAATAATGGAGTCATATCCACAAGATCTTTCAAAAGGACGTCCAATGAATAAATCTGAAAAAGTAGCCATCTCCGTAGTAGTCCCCATCTTCAACGAAGCTGGCAATGTGGCCCTCCTTCACCGGGAGATTGTGGAGGCCTGCGAAACCGCAGGATACACCTATGAAATCATCTTCGTGGACGACGGCTCCACCGACGGAACAGCCCAAGCGATGCGGGGCTTGACCCCCCTTACCGCCATCCACCTCAGGAAAAATTTCGGCCAGACCGCCGCCATGGATGCGGGAATCAAAGAGGCGCAGTATCCCCTCATCGTTACCATGGACGGGGATCGGCAGAACGATCCCGCCGATATCCCACGACTTATCCAAACCCTTGAAGAGAGCGGAAAGGATATCATCTCCGGCTGGCGGCGAAAGCGCAAGGACCCCTTTATGAAGCGCTTCTTCTCCCGGGGGGCCCATATGCTGCGGCGCCTTTTGATCAGCGACGGAATCCACGACTCCGGCTGCAGCTTGAAGGTGTACCGGAGGGAGTGCTTTAACGGCATCCACCTCTACGGAGAGATGCACCGCTTCATTCCGGCGGTGCTGAAGATCAAGGGCTTTACCGTGGGAGAGGTGGAGGTGAACCACCGCCCCCGGAGTAGCGGGGTAACAAAGTACAACTGGCACCGGTCGGTAAAGGGCTTTCTCGATATGCTCTCGGTCTGGTTCTGGAACAAGTTTGCCGTTCGGCCCCTGCATTTCCTCGGAGGCTTGGGACTGCTGTCCATCCTCCTTGGATCTCTTGTATTCCTTGCCGGAATAATACTCTACCTGCAGGGTAATCCCCTCTTCCGTAATATACTCCCTATCCTGGCGGTCTTCCTCTTTTTAAGCGGCATCCAGCTTTTTGTTTCCGGCCTGATGGCGGATATGCTCTCTAAGAGCTATTTCGCCTCTTCCGAGGATTCTTCCTATTCAATTAAATCGGTGGAGCGGCGGGGCGATGCATCCCAGGCCGATGAACCGCAGGGTGATAATCTGCAGGGTGATAATCTGCAGGGGCAAGATCGATAGTGCTCATATCCATTGTCCTTCGTAATGTGTTGCGCAACCTTCGGCGTCTGGCGCCCATGATGTTCAGCATCGTCATGATCTTTGCCCTGCTCATTATTGGAAATGCAATCCTGGAGAGGACTATCGGCGCCCTCTACGATCTATATGCAGAAGGGGTTTCCGGAGACATTACCGTAAGCCCCGATGCGGAAAGCAACTTCACCATATTTGGCTCCGATCAACTGCTGGTGGGGCAGTACATTATCCCCCCCACTCTGGTACAATACCCCCGGCTGCAGGAGCAGGTAAACTCCTGGCCGGAGGTCCACAGTTCCACCGGACTGGTCACAGCAATGGCGCGGGTTACCATCGAGAGTCAAAGGATGGATGCGGCGCTCTTCGGGGTCAATTTCGATGGCTATCGACAGCTGGTATCTGCTCTCCATCTCATTGAGGGGGATTTCCCGGCTCCCGGTGAGCCGGGTATGGTGGTGCAGGAGCACCAGTTCCGCAGCGATGAAGATGATGATGAGGCCCCTGAATTAGTGGGAAAGATGGCGCTCCTCGCCTCCGGTTCAGGAAGAAGCTTTACCCTCCGGGAGGTGCCGGTAACAGGAGTGATCCGCTATCCTGTTCAGGATAAGATGCTTGAGACCATTGTCCTGGTGGATGCAAATACCGCCCGGGCCCTTAACGGCTATTTTCACGGCAGTGATGATGTGCAGATCTTCTCACAGAAGGAGGAAGAGGCCCTCAGCTCCGATCTAACGACCATCTTTGGAGATACAAGCGAAGGGGATACCCCCGAGGAGCTTCCCGCCCAAGAAAACGGGAAGGGAGAAAACGATGCAGGAATAGATCCCCTCAATCTTTTCTCCTCCAACGGCGAAGCTGAACCCTCCAAAACCGGCTCTCCCGAAGTCAGGGCAGAAGAGACAGAAGAGGCTGAAGGCCCATGGAACTTCCTCCTCGTATCGCTGCACAGTCGGGAAGATATCGATGGGGTGCTTGACCGTTTTCCCTCTTCCGGCTATGGCCAACAGGAGGGCTACCTGGTGCGCCCCTGGCGTTCAAGTGTGGGAGGTAACGCACTGATCGCCTGGTACCTGCAGCTCTTGTTTAACCTTGGTCTCTTGTTTGTCTCTTTTGGGGCGGTCATTATTGCAGCGAACGCCTTGCTGCTTTCCATTCTTGAACGTACCGGAGAGATAGGAACCCTCCGCGCCATGGGGGCTAGTCGGGCCCGGGTAGCGCTCATTATCTCCCTGGAAACACTGGTAATTGTATTTGGCAGTGCTATTGTGGGTATATGCGGGGGGATAATAGGCTTGGTCTGGATCAACGAAGCACAACTGATAATCGATAACCGTTACATCCAGCTCCTCTTTGGGGGGGAGCCTTTGAGGGGAGAGCTTAGCCTCGGGATAATTGCTGGCCATCTCTTTGCCGCAGCGGTGCTAAGCATCCTCTCCATGCTCTACCCCCTCAAGAGGGCCCTGGAAATAAGTCCGGTTAAGGCGATGGCCGAATGATCTATTCTGCCTGGCGCAATTTCATCCGTACCCTTCCCCGGTACCGGGTTCTCCTTTTTGCGCTGCTTATCATAACCATGGTATTTACCGCTGTCCTGGCAGTTACCCTCGGCCTACGGGAGGGCTTATACGAGAAGGCCAGCCGCTATTTTGCCGGGGATCTGGTTGTTTTAGGCTACACTGGAGAGGGCGATTCGCTTATAGAGGAGCCGGAAAAGGTTAGGGAGGCAATCAAGTCCCTGGACAGCCACGGAATTGAGACAAAAACCTACTCCCGGCGCAGCACCTACTACGACCTGCACAATATTGAGCTCTTCTTTATGGGCTACTGGATGCAGCAGCGGCGCCTGGTGGGAGTAGAATGGTCCCTGGAGCGGCCGGTACTGGAGAGGTTCGAATTTATCGCCGGCGATGTACCCCGGGACGGGGACGAAAGGGGAGTGCTTATCTCCAGCGCCACGGCGGATACCCTGCACATCGGTGTGGGTGATGAACTTTTGCTCTCCATACAGAGCGACCGGGGACGGAGCAACACCACCGAGCTTATTGTTCGGGGCATTTTTGCAGAATCCTCCTTTTTCGGCTACACCTCCTATATACAGCGTGGTACCCTCAACCAACTTCGGGAGGCTCCGGAGGAGACGGTAAACGAGATGGGGGTATATCTAAAACATTCCATTCGTGATGAAGATGTCGCCGCAGAGGCGCTCTACCGGGAGCTCCGTGCCTCCCTTCCCACCTTCGGGATCATCCAGAGCCGGGAAGAATACAGCAACCCTTCACAGCTGCAGCGTGAACAGCGGGAGTACGGCATTGTTACCGTAGGTGCTCAGCTGGATGAAATAAACGATCTGCTTAAAGCGGTTACCATCATTGCCGGGGTAATTATCCTCATGTTTTTAGCCATTGTGGTGGTAGGGGTAAGCAACACCTTCACTATGGTGGTCTGGGAGCGTAGACGCGAGATTGGCACTCTCCGGGCCCTGGGGATGCAGCGTTATAGGATGCTGCTCTCCTTTCTCCTGGAGTCGGCGTTTTTGGGACTTATCGGGCTCTCTGGGGGCTTCCTGCTGGGGATAGCAAGCCTTGAGGCTCTGCGGCAGCTGGTGAGCTTTCCCCCCACCTTTATAAGCGCCCTCTTCCTTACCCAGGGCAGGCTGCAATGGCTTATGCCGGGGTGGGGCTTTCCCCTTATTGCAGCCCTGGTGCTTGGCTCATCTCTCTTCGGGAGCTTCCGTGCGGCATTCCGGGCCGGAAAGATGAGCCCCCTGGATGCCTTAAGTCACCGTAACTAGTCTGGTATCTATAGTGAGGGAGTATGAAAATAAGAGATAGTAAGCAGCATAGGCGCTTCGGGCGCTCTGCTGCGATGCTGGTAATCGTAATAACTATGGCAGCAGCAGGAAGCCTTTTTGCGGATTCCGA
>CAYMWV010000184.1:0-2512 GCA_964394395.1 uncultured Sediminispirochaeta sp. | reverse complement strand
GGGGACCAAATGTGGCTCTACGACCCGGTTCCCCGCAGGTTTACCGTAGTAAGCGCCTCCGACCGCTTTCAAAACAGCAACGCCCGCAACTCCGACTTTACCAAATCCACCCTTGCCGAAGATTACCGGATAGTAGGGCACAGCAAAGAGCAGCTGGGAGTCTACAACACCGATGTGTACAACCTGGAAGCAACTACCGACAAAGTAAGCTTTCCGAAAATGAAGTTATGGATAGATGAGGATAACCTGGTACGCAAGTTTGAAGACTACAGCCTCTCGGGCCGTCACATGCGCACCACCGCTATCCCAGAGTACAGGCGCATCGAAGGGAGCTACATACCGGTGCAAATCGTGATACAGGATGAGCTGCGGGGCAGAGAGGTAGATGGCCAGTTCCGCCATCAACGCACCCTTATCAGAGTAGAGAAGCCCTCCTTCCAGGAGCTGCCGGATATGGTCTTTACCCGGGCCTACATAGAGCGGGTGAGCGATTAGCCCATGAAGCGCCCCCCAAAAAATGGTCCCCATGCCCTCATAGGGGTTGCAGCCTTGTTGCTATGTATCCTCACCCCGCTGCCCCTTTTCCCCCAGGAGGAGCCTCAGACCAGCATTGACGATCTTTTTGGCGCGATCGAAGAGCCCGAAGAGCCTGGAGAGCCCGAAGAGCCCGAAGAGACCGAAAAGCCCGAAGAAACTGAAGAGCCCGGGCTTGAGGTGGTAGACCTCGATGACCTTACCACCTCCCCGGTAACATTTTCGGCTGCAGTGAGTGCCGGTATAGGCGCCGGAGTGGGCTTCCAGGAGTGGCCGGGCTACGACCCCCAGGGGCGCACCGCAGGCGAGTTGCTGCGCTATTCCGGCTTTTATAACACCAGCGCTGTCTTCACCATAGATGCCCGGCCGGAGCCCTACCTGCGTTTTAAGGGGAGCCTGAAGACAAGTTTCGACGAAGAGCTCATGAGGTTCAGCGATCCCGAGGTGGATGAGCTCTTTATAGACTACACCCTTGCCGACTGGCTCTTTTTCCGCGCAGGAAAGCAGAGACTTACCTGGGGTCAGGGGCGCCTCTTGGGTAACCCCGCCAATCTGGTCTCCCGGGTTGCTGAGGGTATCGCCTTTCGCAGCACCCTCCCCGCCGGTCCCGGAACCCTGAACGGCGTAATCTACCGGGAGAGCGGGGAGATAACCGGGGGCTACGAACCCCACAATCCCCGGGTCTTTTCCTACGCCGGCCAGTGGGAGGCAACCCTGGGCCCGGCGGTTATTGCCCTCTCCGGCCACTATAAGGCCGATGACACTGTGGGGGAGGATATAGGAGCCGCCGCATCCCTCTCTTTCGGTATCGGGCCTCTAAACCTCGCTGCTGATCTTACCGGCCAGTGGGGGGGAGCGCATTTCTCCTGGGCTCCGGCAGAGTGGGATGCCCTGGCCCAGCTTTTCTGGGAGAGCGAGGGTCGCAGCTGGTCCCTCCTCTCTGAGTACCGTTTTGACTCAACAACAGCAGGGGGCATGGGACACCACGCCGGGGTGGGCCTGCGGATGCCCCAGATAGGTGATAGCGGGTGGCGCCCTGCCCTGCGCTGGAAGCACGCCTTTGAAGATCACTCTGGGGAGGTTGTTGCGGCGATAGACGGCACCATAGCCCCCAGGTTAAAGCTTTCAGTGGGGGTTCCCCTTATCTACGGTGCATCGAATTCTTACTACAGAGTGGCCCTTGGCGAGAGTGAGGAGGAAGAGTACGTTATCCCGATAGATAACGTGCTGACCCTGCTCCTCTCGGTACGATTAAGTTTTTCGTTCTAGGTATGATACAAAGGAGCTACATGAACCGGTTTAAGACACAGCGGCAATCGAGCACCGAGGGCTCCACCACCTGTGCGGTGGAGCTAAGGGATGTATGGAAGATCTACACCCTCGGGAATACTCAAGTGCCGGCTATTAAAGGGGTAAGTCTCAGTATTAAAGAGGGGGACTTCGCCACCATTGCGGGACCCAGCGGCAGCGGTAAATCTACCCTCCTTAATATGATAGGCTGTATCGATGTACCCACCAGGGGTTCAGTTTCACTCTCCGGCCAGGAGACCTCCTCCCTCGGCGAGCGCCAGATAACCCGCCTCCGCCACCGGGCAATCGGTTTTATCTTCCAATCCTTCAACCTCCTGCCGGTACTCAACGTCTACGAGAATGTGGAGCTCCCCCTGCTTCTCGGCGGTAAAGCCCCGCCCAGGGCAGAGCGGCGGGAGTATACCGAGTTTCTTATGGAGCAGGTGGGACTGACAGAGTGGCGCCGCCACCGCCCTGCCGAGCTCTCTGGCGGCCAGCGTCAGCGGGTGGCTATCGCCCGGGCCCTGGTTACCCGGCCGCGTATCGTCCTTGCCGATGAGCCCACGGCCAACCTGGACTCAAAGACCGGAACCGATATTATAGAGCTGATGAAGAGCATCAACAGCGAGCTTTTCACCACCTTTATTTTCTCCACCCACGACCCTTCAATTGTGGAGATAGCCGACCA
>CAYMWV010000183.1:2644-6866 GCA_964394395.1 uncultured Sediminispirochaeta sp. | reverse complement strand
GGCAGCTCCGTCACCTGGAGACGGCGGGTTCTGCCCCGGAATCCTTCCGGATTCACCGAAACTCACCGGATCGAAAAGAGGGATATCCGGAGCAAGATCCGCCAGGAGCTTCCCGGTCCCTTCTTCGTCCAGCCCCAGCTGCCGAGGTAGATTCCCGTCGTTAAGTACGTCCCATTGCTCAGCTATCAGGCCATCTCTTAGGCTTATGAAGCTCATACCCCTCAGGGTAAGAGATCGGCCGGAAGCTTCCCCGTAGATACCGGAGCCGAGATGGGTCCCTTCCAGAACCCAGCGAAGATAGAGCGTTTCTTCTCCATCAACGCTTTCTTTGCCAAAACTCGCCTCAATGGAAAAAAGCAGATCCGGAAGGATGGAGTGGATCTCCACGATCCGGGAGAGGATATTCTCCCGGCCGTAGATGCGACGATTGACGCCGAGGATCAGTTCCGCATTGTAGAGATAGAGGGAGTAGACCTCGCCGGCCATCCTCCCGTTCCAGATCTGTGTAAAAGCTTCGCTGACTCTCTCTATCGCGGTCATCTCAGTTAATCCTCTTGCTCCTCAAAACAGCCGTGGATTTCAGGAGTGTAGAGCTGCTTGAAGAGGGCGAACTCATCGAATGCTGAATACTCCTTCACGAACTTCCCGTCCTTGATATGCATGTGGGTGATACCCATCAGACTGACTCTTTTTCCCGTAGGCTCCCCGTAGATGCCGTTGAGCTCATGGGTGCCCTCAAGGGTAAACCGGACAGATGCCCGGTAACCCCTCTCGGGGTTTCCGTTCCAGTAGATATGATCCACACTCATTTTCAGATCCGGGAAAGAGGCCAATAGGGATATAATATGGGCCTTGTAGTTGTTTCGTCCATAGAGGGTTCGTCCCGAGGGGCCGAAGTACTGGAAATTCTCAACGAAATAATCCGCCACCTTGTTCACATAGCGCCAGTTCCAGATCTCGTGGATGGTGTGACGGATGAAATCTTCCACATCGAAGGGCTCCTTGAAGGGAGTGATCGGCGCAGGGTAGTCCTGACCGTTTCTCAAATCTCCCTGAATGGGAACCTGAAAAGCCGGGGTTTCGGCTGTGCAGACCATCTTTGCCGCCATCTCCCAGGGGTTGTACCCCATCTGGAGGATAAGACTCATTTCATCCCGGGCAATCCACTCTTCGATAATCATGTTCTCCTTAACCAGGCAATTGGCAATACCGAAGCGGTAGAGCTTCTTTCCTGTGGGAGGACCGTACTTGGAGTAGCCGGTGTTGGTACCGGTCCAGGAAATTCTGTGGGAGGTGTGGTAGCCGTCGTCCTCATTTCCCGACCAGATAACGTCGTCACCGTAAAGGCGAACATCCGGATAGGCGGCCATCACCTGGGTGGAAGCGCCGATCACCGGATCCCGGCTGTAGCCCCAACCGTCGGCGGTCTGGATGGCTATAGTATTCTTGTAATGGGTATAGATATGTCCAATCCCCCCCTCTTCCCATATCTTGTGGGTACAGCGGAGGATATAATCTACAATATCAATGTAATCGGGGTCAAAGCCCTTAAGGGGTTGAACCCTCTCACCTGTGGGGTGCAGAAACTGCCCCGAATCCCCCTTGGCTGCAACACCGATCCGGGCGTCTAGATCGGTTGTGTCATTTTCGCCCCCGGGGACTTTCCTCTCTTTGGATTTCTCTTCTGCCATCCTCGTCTCCTTTCAATCAAGTTACATATTCGAGTAAAAAAACAGCCCCTCAGGCGGGCGCTAAAGCGCTCGCCTGATAGGCATATTCAATAGTAGTAAAGTTCGTCAGCCTTTTACGGCTCCTCCGGTAAGCCCCTTCACGAGCTGTTTCTGGAAGATGACAATGATAATAATGATCGGAATTGTTGCCGAAACCGCCGCAGCTGCAGCGAGCATCATGTGTCCCGGAGCTTCACCACCGGTGAACTGAACAATGGCAACCGGCAGGGTCCACTTTGACTGGGTCAATACCCGGGCCAGGAGGAACTCGTGATAAGCCAGAAGCAGAGAGAAAAGTCCGGTGGAAATAATTCCCGGCCAGGCGGTGGGAATTACCACCCGGATAAAAGCCTGCAGGGGCCCCAGTCCATCGATGGTGGCAGATTCTTCGATCTCCTTGGGAATCTCGGCAAAGAAGGCCCGCATCATGTAGATGGTAAAGGGCTGGTTGGCTGCAACTAAAACCATGATCAGCATGAAGTAGGTGTCATGCAGCCCTGTAGCCTGTCCGATTGAGTAAAAGGGCAGAGCAAATGCCATTCGGGGCAGAGCCCGGAAGGCCAGGGCAATAATGATAATCACCACCCCGTCAATCCCTTTATACCTGGCTAGTGCGTATCCTGCCACCGAACCGATGGACATGGAAATGACCACAACACCAATGGTAACAATTACCGAATTAAGAAAGTAATCGTAGAACTCGGCCGTATTGATAATCCGAGGAACAACCCACAAGGTAGCAAGGATAATACCCACTCCAATAAAATTTGCGGTTGTTTTTGGCAGCTTCATCCTTTCTCCGAAAAGGAAAAAGATGAAAGCCAGAGCGATAAGGGAAATCAGGATCATCCCCACAAAGCCCATATTTTCGGGGGTGGATTTTAACCAGAGATCTGCGTAATTTTCCATGGTGGGTTTGAAGAAGATCTGTGGAATCCGGGCAAAAGCCTGACGTTTGGTTTTCAGAGACTGCAGGACGGACCAGAAAAAGGGCAGGGCGCTGAGGATTGTGATAAAGGTCAGTGCCGTGTATATCCCGACTCTTCCCGCTTTATTTTTTACGTATCTCATATCTATTTCTCCGTTTGACTCTGGTAGGCTTTCCGCAGGTAGGGCAGCAGAACAACCATAACACCGATGACCGTAAGGATGGCAGAAGCGTTGGCTTTTCCAAGTCTCTGCACCAGCATCCCCACCCGATAGGAGTAGACCATCAGGTTCTCCGCCTGGAACATGGGGTTCATTTCGGTCATCACCATGACGCTATCAAACATTCGGTACATATCCATGATCAACATCATACTGGTCATTAAAATAAGCGGGCGTAAATAGGGTATGATGATATGGGCAAACTGCTGAAATCTGGAAGCACCGTCTACCTCGGCTGCCTCAAGATGACTCTGGGGAAGACCCTGTAAGCCGGCAAAAAAGACGACGGTTGGGTAGGGGGTTGTGTACCAGATAAGATGCATCAGGACAAGAACCTTCACCGTTACCGGAGTAAACAGAAATGATTTTCCAACTATCATCTTATATATATAGGCATATAAACCGCCTATCTCAAACAACTGCTTAAACATCAGGGTTCCGACAACCGGCACTACAATAAAGGGCAGAAGAAGAAGCGCAATATAGACACCCCGGATAGAACTTTGGATCTGGTCCAGAAGCAGGGCAATAACAAAGCCCAGAGCAAGCTGGATGGGTACCACCACAACCAGCATGAGCAGGGAAAACCTCATTGCAGCCCAGAACTGGGAATCCAGGAGGATTGCCCCGTAGTTTGCAAACCCTACAAACTGGGGATCATTTATATTTTCATATTTTACAAAATGGAAACTTAAAAAGAGGGCGACCCCAAGCGGGATGATCATAAGCAGGATCATGGTCAGATTACTGGGTGCTGAAAACTTATAGAACAGTTTTCTCTTCATAACTATCTCCTAATAAATCCGAGCCCGGTAAAACCGGACTCGGAAAAGAAATTCCTCTTGTAAGAAAGCACTTCCTGCTTATTTTACAACTCCGGCGGCCTTCGCTTCTTCAAGATAGCTCTCGGCTGCCATGTCCAGGATTTCCTGGCTGGAGTACTCTCCAGTCATCACCATGGGCAGGAACTCAGCAAGGGCGGTTCGTACCAATGGCATACCAGGATTGATAGGATAGGCCCCGGCACCCTTTGCAACACCCTCAAGGGCTGCTTCCATGTAGGGACCAGCCTTGTCGGAGCTGGCAGATTTCTGCCTAGTGGTTATACCATGAGCCACCGCTTCCATCTGGCTCTCCAGATCAACTGTCTCCATAATAACCTGAAAAACAACTTCAGGATCCTCATCGATTTTCTTGGGGATGCAGTAGAAGTCGTTCCATGCGGATGCTGCAACCTTACCGCCGGAAACGGCGTAGGGAGAGGTAGCATACTTGATCTCTTCGGCAAAATCGGACTCGGCGGGATCGTTCATCTTAACCGCCCGGCTGGTCCAGGTGTTGGC
>CAYMWV010000183.1:0-2544 GCA_964394395.1 uncultured Sediminispirochaeta sp. | reverse complement strand
ATCAATGTTATGCTTTTCAAAAAGGTCAGCCCGGTAGACCAGCTGGAAAGAGTTTCCAACAGCGGGAACACCGAGGATCTTTCCGTCGATGCTTGCAGCATCCCAGGCGGTCTGGGGGATGTCGCCCAGGTCGTACTCATCCCAGTACTTTTCAACCAGATCGTTGATAGGCATCAACCATCCCGGGAATCCCCATTCGGAGATCTGGGTGTTGGCTGCGTGGACAATCTCATAGGGAGAGACCTTGTCGCCCGAAAGGGCGAGGCGCACCTGATTCTGTGCCTCGGCACCGGTCAGGTACTGAACGTTGACTGACAGCTTGTCGACTGCATTCAGTGCTTCAAACTGGGTCCTGTAGAAATCGGTGATGGGAAAGGTCCATCCCATCACATCAACTACAGTCTCTTTAGCCGGTGGATCGATATTAAAATCGGTCGCAGCAGCTGCTTCGGCGGTATCCTGCTGACCTCCGGCAGCAAGACCAAAAACGAGTACGGTTGCAAAAAGAAGCGTAATGACTAGTTTCTTGAACATTTGTTCCTCCTCTTAAAATAGTGAATACGTAATCATCAGTGGTTATGGTAAAACGGATTCTTTTACCTGCCAAGATAAAAATTGTGTATAGTTCAATATTTAATCATAAAAATACTATTTATATCAATATAGACATAAAAAAATGAGCAAAACATAAAATTGCAAAAAATCACACCTGTTACAATGTGCCTGAAATGGGGAAAGCAGTTATGTATCGTCTTCTTTAATTAGCGCTCTTTTTTCAAAGACCCCCTCTCAACCAGGCTTCCGCCAATCTGCAGATTCACCGGCGTCGAATCATCGCCTTCAATTCTCTTTACCAGACGCTCAACGGATATCCTTACCAGCTCCCGGTAGTGCCAGTCCACCGAGGCGAGCTGGGGTCTTACCATGGAGCAGAGGGGGGTATTCCTTCCCCCAAGGACCTGAACATCCCCTGGAATCTTCACTCCCCGGTTCTGAAAGGCATTCAAAGCTCCCAGGGCCAGGTTGTCGTTTGCTCCGATGAGAAGGTCTGCTTTAGCTCCCTCATCGAGCCACTCTTCAATTCTCACTTCCGCATCATCATGATCCCAGCCGGGAGAGATCAGAATGAAATCTTCGGCAGCGGGAGAATCTATCCCTCCATTCCGGCAGGCGTCGGCAACTCCCCGGGCCATTTCATCGAAATTGTAATGGGGATTCGGACCATTGAGCATCCGAACACTTTTCACCCCCCGCTCAAGCAGCTTCGCCGTGGTCTTGTAATAGGTCCGGTAGATATCGATATTTACCTGATCAAACTCATCAAATGGTTCCGCCGGCAAAAGGGAAACCACAGGATAAAAATTATCCCGGACAAAATCATGAAGCCTGGGATAGAAAAGATTTACCATGATCATTCCGTCAATCTTGTTTTCTATCAGATTGGCAAGGATCTGCTTATCCTTCTCTTCTTCAATACAGATATAATTCCCCGTCAGATGATAGCCATACCGGTTCAGCTCCTCGGATATGAGGGCGAGAAAATCACCGTAGAGGGGCGCTACCACCGAGCTTTTAGGCCGTTGTTTCCCAAGATCGATGATCAAACCGACAAAACCGGTCTCCCGATTGTTTCCGTTTAATCCGGAAGCTACATAGACCCCCCGGTTGGGAACAATCTTCACCAATCGTCTGCTTTTCAGCAGACCCATGGCGGAATTAATTGTTTCATGGCTCACCTGATACTCTTTCGCCAAGGCACGTAAGGAAGGAAGCTTTTCATCGGGAGCAAACTCCCCACTTTTTATCCCCGCCTCGAGAAGATCGGCCATCTGTTCCTGCAGGGGTTTCTGAATATTACGATTCAGCACCATTCAAGCTCCTTTTACTCCTTACACACATTGACTATAACATAGAAAAGTAAATAACGCCAGAAAAAATTAAATACATTTTGACAGTACTGAATGTGTAAGCTGTAAATATAGAATAAAATGGAGATTTCAGGTAAAAAGATGTGATGATTGTGGCAAAAAAATCAGTATGATCCAATTTTTTGCTAAACTGTAACTTACATTAAATGACACAATCTGATTAGTAGTCTTAAAGCCTTATTCAGCCCGGGAACGGTGGTGAAAAGCTGTATCTGCTACCGGCATCCAGGTATACGGCATCCAGGCTGCACTGCATCACGAGTTTAAGGTAGAGCCAGGAGCCAGCCATGATCACCAGAAATCTTCAGGAGCAGATTGAGAAACAATTCTTCAAGGGTAAGGCTATACTCATAATCGGTGCTTGTCAGACAGGAAAGACAACCCTGGTTGACACCATATTACAAAATCGGGATGAAACCATTCTGCGCTTTAACGGAGATGAAGCCGATACAAACGACATTCTTGGGAAAGCAACCGTAACGAAATTGAAGCGCCTGATCAAAGGATACAGCATCCTCTTTTTTGATGAGGCCCAAAAAATTGAAAATATCGGTACCATCCTCAAGCTTATTGTCGACAACATCAAGGAAGTGCAGGTAATCGCTTCCGGCTCATC
>CAYMWV010000182.1:0-7023 GCA_964394395.1 uncultured Sediminispirochaeta sp. | reverse complement strand
CCAGCTCCAGGTTTGCATCCTGCTCCTTGATGACGGAGTAGAAGTTCTTCAACCCCTCCCGAATTTCCTGGGCTGCAGCGGGATTGGTGATGTTGTCCAGGAGGGGTTTGTCGTACTCGTCGATGAGGATGACCACCTTGCGGTCAAACTTTTTCACTGCCTGCTGAATGATCAACTTAAACAGAAGGCTGGGAGGAAGGGGGTCCTGGGGAAACTCAAGGTCCAAATTGTGGCAATGTTCTTTCAGTTTTTCCTTGAGATATAGTGTAAGAAGTTCATCGCTTTTTACTCCCCCGTCGCCAAAATCAAATTTCAAGACCGGGAGAGTCCGGTCCCAGTCCCAGTTGTCGTAGAGGTGCAGCCCTTTGAAGAGTTCCCGGTTCCCCTCAAAGGCCTCTTTCAAGGTGTCTACAAAGAGGGACTTGCCGAAGCGCCGGGGCCGGGCGAGGAAGTAGCGCATTCCTCCGGTGTTGGCAAGCCGGTCCACGTAGGGGGTTTTATCAACATAGACCATCTCCTTTTCCATGATGATGGAGAGGGTCTGGATACCGATGGGAAGGCGCTTTGCTTTCTTTGATGCTTCCACAGGCTAATCATAGTTCAAAAAGGGAGGGGGGACAAGGTAAAAGGTATCTGCCGCTTCAGCTGATCGATACTTTTGAAAACTGGTGGCAAATTACCAGTTTATCTGTTACACTGATGCAGATTTAGAGATGTTGTAGAGGAATTTATCTTTGAGATATACCGGATGAATGAACTTGGAACGCCTAAAGGGCTCTCTTCGATGGGGGAACGGGCAATTACCCTTGAAAGCTGTAAGCAGATAAAGAAGGGTGACCTGCGAAACCTTATCAACTATCTTCATTTTCAGGATGAGACGGTGAGCGTCCATTTTGTGCACAATAAAACCGGGAGCTCGATCTCTCTGGATGCAAGACCCAAGCCCTGTCTGGATGATCAGGTATCCTGTGCCTGGGAGGATCTGAACCGTCTGCGGTTTAACCTCGATTCCTACGGTTTTAAGGAGCTCTTCCTTCGGGATGGAAAGAACCTGATTGCCCTGGAACTTGATATGGTTGCCTTTGATCAGGAGAAGATTTGGGGGAACCTTCCGGAGTTTGGTCTGGTCAGCGCAAACCGGCACATCATACGTCGGCAATGTATGGAGGTTTCCGCCGGGCTGCTTCAGAACGGGGCGCTCTATAAAGGGTATCTCAGGGATTATAGTCCCTCGGCTTTCGGGGTTGAGCTTTCAAGGGAACCGGTTCAATCCTTCACCTGGATAAACCGGGATCAGCCGGTGGTGCTTATGCTGGAGCGTGAGGGGGTGCTGGTCTATTCCGGGGATTGCACTGTGGTCCGTGGTAGCGACAGCCGAAACGGTCATGAGATCATGGTGCTGCAACCGGTGCAGGAAAATCTTCGGCGATTCCCTCCCAAGGAGTTCCGGAGTATGCGGCATAAGCTGAATCCTTCTCCTTCGATTGTGTTTACCCATCCCCTGACGGGAAAACTAATGCACCTGCAGACCTTTGATGTTTCCAGTTCAGGGGTGTCCGTTGAAGAGCTGAATGCCACATCTTCCCTTGTCCCTGGCTTGATTATACCTGAGATCTCCATTTCCATTGCCGGTTCCCATTCCCTCACCTGTTCCGGTCAGGTTTTATACCGGGATATTGTGAATCAGGACAACGGGAACTCGGTGGTACGCTCAGGTATCGCCTTTCTCGATATGTCTATCCATGATCAGCTTTCCTACTCCTCACTGCTTCACCGGGCAGTGGATGGGAGGGCTCAGGTGGGTAGTTCCATTGATCTGGATGAGCTCTGGAAACTCTTTTTCACTTCCGGTTTTATCTATCCAGAGAAGTACGCATCCATCTGGCCGGATAAGGAGGCGTTCAAGGAAACCTATCGAAAGCTCTATCTGGAAAGCCCCTCTATCGCCCGCCATTTCATGTTTCAGGATCGGGGCAGACTCTATGCCCACATGTCCATGATCCGGTTTTACGGAAACTCCTGGATTATCCATCACCATGTGGGGGGGAAGGAGGACCGGGGACGGTCGGGAGTGATGGTTTTAGATCAGGTCGGGTTTTATGTGAATGAGTTTCACTCCCTCATCTCCACCAGGATGCATTTTGTCATGTGCTACTATCGGGAGGAGAATCGTTTCCCCGACCGGGTCTTTGGGGGAGTTGCCCGGAACCTGGAGAATCCGAAGGCTTCCTCCCTGGATCAGTTTGCCTACCTTACTATCCCCAATAGTCCTGATACCCCGAGCAGCCCCGATGGTCCGGTCAAACCGGATACCCCGGGCGGCCTCGATTGTCCAGGCGGCCCCTGCGGGGGAGCCGGAGAGGAGCGAAAGAGCGATCTTACCCTTTCCCCTGCCGGGGAGGAGGATCTGATTGAGCTGCAGGGGTTTTACGAGAGCAGATCCGGTGGTCTCACCCTTGATGCTCTGGATTTGAAGCCCGGATTTGAAGAACAGGAGCGCTGTATCAACAAGGAGTTTGAAGATCACGGCTTTAGGCGGGCACGGGTCATCTACGCCCTGAAACGGGAGCGGGAGCTGTGTGCCGTTATTACGGTAACAAGCTCGGAACTTGGGCTCAATCTATCGAACCTGACCAACTGTATGCATATCTTTTTACTAGAACCGATTCCCTATGGAGAGCTCTCCCCGGTTCTTGAAGGGCTGGCTTCCAGCTACCGGCAGGAGAAGGTCTCTGCGCTGATATATCCGATGGAATATGTTGATGAAAATCTTTCTGTGTATGAAAAAAACTATACCCTATGGACCCTGAATTTAAAAAATTCGGACGGATATTTCCGTTCGCTCCAGAAAACATTCAGGAGGTCGCAGTATGACCGCAGAAATCAGCAGAAAGAATGATGGGAGGCTCTACAGCAGCACCATTATCAATACCTTTATCAAGCTTTTGAAGAAAAACTACACCTATGTGGATATCGGCAGGCTGCTTGAGGATTCCGGGATGGAGCTCTACCAGATTGAGGATGAAGGGCACTGGTTTACCCAGAATGAGGTTGACCGCTTCTATGCAACGCTGGTAAAGGCAACGGGGAACAACAATATTGCCCGGGAGGCGGGGCGTTACTCCGCTTCTCCCGAGGCAATTGGTACCATGACGAAATATCTTATCGGCCTGATCGGCCCTGCAAAGGTGTTTGAGACTATCGAGCGGGTTGCCGGGGGCTATACGAAATCATGCAGCTACAGCTCCAGGAAGATCAGAAAAAACGAGATAGAGATTACCGTTACCCCCCTGCCCGGGGTGGAGGAAAAGCCGTACCAGTGCGAAAACCGGATCGGCTATTTTGAGGCTGCGGTTCGTCTCTTTAATGAGCGCCTCCCGAAAATCGAGCATCCGGAGTGTGTTTTTGCGGGAGGAGCGTGTTGCCGATACAGAATCTCCTGGCAGGACCCTCCAACATCAGCCCTGAAACGGATCAGGAATTATACCGCAGTGGCGGGATTTGGATTTTTGGCCCACGCATATTTTCTGCTTCCCGGTTTTCCCTTTGAGCCGGTTGCTCTGGGCTTTCTGTTATTGCTTATGCTCTTCACCTTCTTTACCGAGGGGCGGGAACGGAAGAAATTGATTAAGGCAATTGATAATTTACGTTCTTCCACCGACCGTTTACTGGATAATCTTAATGTTAACTACAATCACGCCCTGATGATCAACGAGATCGGCCAGACCATCAGCAAGCAGATTCAAGTGGATGAGATTCTATCCGGAGTTATCGGGATTCTCCGTAAACGGCTCGATTACGATCGGGGGCTCATTCTTATGCCCGACCGGGAGGGGCGCTATCTGGTCTATAAAACCGGGTACGGTTACTCCAGGGAACAGGAGGATGTGCTGGCGGGTACCTCCTTTCATCTGAATAAGCCGGATTCCCGGGGGGTACTGGTGATGTGCTATCATCAGAAGAAGCCCTTTTTGGTGAACGATATTGAAGAGATAAAGGATGATCTCTCCCTGCGCAGTCTCGACTTTGCGATCCGGATGGGATCGAAATCTTTTATCTGCTGCCCTATCGTCTATGAAAATGCGTGTCTGGGGGTGCTTGCGGTAGATAATAAAATCAGCAAGCGGCCGCTCTTTCAGAGTGATATAAACCTGCTTATGGGTATAACTCCGGAGATCGGTATCAGTATCCGCAACGCTCTGCTCATTCAGGGGCAGGAGGAGCAGTTTCTCTCCATTCTCCAGACCCTGGCGGCAAGCATCGATGCCCGGGACTTTCTTACCGCCGGACACTCGACCAAGGTGACCGAGTATGCCCTCGGTATCTGTCGGGAGCTTCGTCTTTCCAGGGAATACACCGAAATGATCCGGGTTTCCGCCCAGCTCCACGATTACGGCAAGATTGGAATCAAGGATTCCATTCTAAAAAAAGCCGGTCCTCTGGATCCTTCCGAACGGGAGGAGATAAAGACCCACGCCGAGAAAACCGAAGCGATTCTGAAACGGATCAATTTCAAAGGGATCTATCGGGAGGTGCCGGTAATTGCGGGATCTCACCACGAAAAACTGGACGGGACCGGGTATCCCCGGGGACTATCCGGGGCGGAGATACCCCTGGGAGCCCGTATTATCGCAGTGGCCGATTTTTTTGAAGCTATTACTGCGAAGCGTCATTACCGGGACCCCATGCCGGAGGAGGAGGCTATTGATACTCTGAAGCAGCAGGAGGGCCGCCATCTGGATGGAGCGGTTATTCAAGCTTTTCTCAATTACTACAGAAGGGGCAAGGGACGGTCCTCAAGGATTCCCCAGCAGCTAATGGCGGGGGTATAGGTAAAACGGGCCGGGTCTGAGAAGAAGGTGCGGAAATCTTCGAGGAAATCGGAGATGTTATGGTAGTGGGGGAGCCTTAAATCGGTGCGGCGGGATATCACTTCTATCTTTTTTAACCAGTTGAACTGATCATGAGCTTTCAGCTCACCGTAGATGAGGTGATGGGCCGATACATGAGCCTGGATTTGGGTCACTCCAAGACGGTAGAGGTGGGAGTAGAGCTTTCTTCCCGCATAGGGATCAAAGTTTTCTTCCCTTTCCAGGAATCCCATGGCGGCTTTGATAGCCTCCTCCAGTTCCGGCTTGATACCGTAGTGGTTCAGGCAGTTGTGGTCCAGATCGATGAGGCAGAGAATACCCTCTTTTGCCAGCAGGGTGGATAGATTCCTGACAATCTCGAAAGCTTCCTCCCGATAGTACTCCAGAACAAAGCGGACCCAGAGAAAATCGAATCTTCCGAGATCTTTCAGATCCTGGCGGATGTCCCGGCAGATGAAAGAGATGTTTTCCCTGCTGTAGTGGCTTTTAGCGTGTTCGATTCGTTCGGTGGAGAGGTCGATGCCCACCACCTCACCTTCGGCTCCCGTGAGCTCCCCCAGAAAGGAGCTTGTCACCCCCGAGCCGCAGCAAATATCGGCCACCCGCATTCCGGGCCTCAAGCCTGCCCGCAGTGCCTGGGCTTTTACCACCTCCGCTCTGGTTTTGCTTTCAAGTCGGTACACCTCTTCGCTGTTCTCCATCAGATAGCTGCTATCCATTTTAGCTGGACTCCTTCCGAAAACTCCTGGGATATTGTTCGTAGTAATGCGCCTTTTTCCAACCCCGCTTCATCGCAATGTTGTATGTAAGTACCTCGAAGAAACTGCGGAGTTTGCGGAGGCGAATAAAAGAGGTGAATAGCCGACGGTGGAGGCCGGGGAAGGTATAGATTGTCTTCTTTATTGCGTTGTTTCCCTGATAAATTGTTTTGATATCTGTACCGTCGGGCTGAAAGGTCATGTAGGAGAGGCGGTACTTGGCCCAGTCCGCCGGGAAATCCTTATAGATGAGCTTCTCTTCCCGCTCCATCTGCTCCATGAGTTCCGTTCCCGGGAGGGGAGTGAGGATAGTGATCTGAACAATATCAATCCCCGCATCAATGATGAACCGGGAGAGCTCCCGATAGTAGGGGAGGTTCTCCTGATCGTTGCCGATGATAAAGGCTCCCAGAACGGCGATCCCGTGACGGTGAAGGCGATCTACCACCTCCCGGTAATTATCCACTCCTGTCCGGATATTGATACCCTTTTTCATCCTTCGCAGCGTTTCGATATCCCGGGTTTCGAAGCCGATAAAGATGTGGGTGCAGCCAGCCTCTGCAGCGCAGCGCATCACCTCATCGTCGTCGGCGATGTTGATTGATGCCTGCATCCACCAGCTCTTTTTCATCTTCCTCTCTATCATCCCCTGGAAGATAGCGAGGGCTCGACGGCGATTATCGTCGCTGTATCCGATCAGGTTGTCATCGAGAAAGAGGATCCGCTTACCCTGGATCGATTCCAGTTCTTTCAGTACCGATTCGGCGGAGCGCTGCCGGTATTCCTTTCCCAGATATCGGGATACGGAGCAGAAACTGCAGCCAAAAGGGCAGCCCCGGGAGGTTTGCAGGGGATGCCATATGTATCCGGGATGAAGCAGATCCCGCCGGGGAAGGATATGAGCGTTTTGGAGATCAATCTGCGGACCCCGGTAAATTCCGGACATGGAGCTCTTCTCGAAATCCGCAAGTACCAGGGACCAGATACCCTCCACCTCTCCGACTACCACTGCGTTGCAATGGCCGAGGGCTTCTTCGGGTACCATTGATACATGAATTCCCCCCATGACTACCGGAATACCCCGCCGCTGGTATTCATCGGCAATCTTGTAAGCCCGGTTGATGTTGCTGGTGAAGGAGGTAATACCCACCAGATCTGCCTCTTCGAAGGTGCAGGGGTCAAAGGTCTCGTCCAGGATGGATACCTCCCACTCCGGGGGGGTGACCGCCGCTACATAGGCGAGACCCAGAGGGGGGAATCGGGTGTATCTGCTCAGCAGGTAGCCGCTCCGGCGGCCTGCGGGATGGATCAACAGGAGCTTTCTCATGATGTGGGGCTATTATAGCGGAAAAGGAAAGGCTTGTGGGGAAAAGTTTCTGCTGTTTTTGGAACAG
>CAYMWV010000181.1:0-7097 GCA_964394395.1 uncultured Sediminispirochaeta sp. | reverse complement strand
CAAGAGATAAGCATTTCCCAGGAATTTTTGCGCTATTTCGGGGACACTACATAAAGAGTAAAAGAGATAGGAGAGAGGGGGAGACAAAGCCCGGGCTCTCCGCCCCCGGAAATAGATGCGAAGCCCGGGCTACTCTGCCCGGGGCTACTCTGCCAAAGCTATTCTGTCCAGAGCCGGGAAGGATATTCGCCAGCTTCCACCAAGCCCCGGATAGCAGCAACCACCCCGGGACGGTCCTCTTTATAGGTGATTCCGAACCAGGAAGCGTCGGACTGAAGGAGCTTCATTGAAGAACCTTTCTCCGCTACAACTCTGTTTGCCACCGTGGGTATGTAGAATTCCGCCTTCGGATCGTCTCCATTGCTGTTGAGAAACTCAGCAAAGACGGTCTCGATCTTCGGCAGGATGACAGGAGTAAAGCCGAACAGATTCATGCTCACCGGCTCATCTCCGGAAAACTCCCGGGTCGACCCATCGGGGAGATGGCTGACAATGGAGCTTGATCGTTTTTCTATTTTGGTATGCTCCTCCATTCCGGTGAGGAAGCCCTCCTCATCCACCTCGCAAATGCCCCGGGAGACAGTGCCATTCTCGCTTACCGTATTGTCCAAACGGTAGGCGACCATACAGTAGTTGTGCTCATCCACCACCTGGGAAGAGAGGAAGTCCCCTATCACCCGGAAAGCATCCCGGCCGTAGAAATCGTCGGCATTTATTACCGCAAAAGGCTCTTTTATCATGTGCCTGGCCGCATACACTGCGTGAGCGGTACCCCAGGGCTTCTTCCGCTCCGTGGAAACTTCACATAAATCGGGTATATCCTGCAGCTCCTGAAAGACATAACTGCAGGGAATTTTCGCTGAAAACCTGGGCAGCACATGATCGTTGAAATCTTTTTCGATATCCCTGCGAATAACAAACACCACCTTCCCGAAACCTGCCCGAATCGCATCGTATACAGAGTACTCGAGGATAATCTCGCCGTTCTCTCCCACCGGCTCTATCTGTTTTACACCACCGTAGCGGCTCCCCATACCGGCCGCCAGGACCAGGAGTGTAGGTTTCATAAATCCCTCCAATGTAAGGTTACATTCCTTTTCCCTAAGTATAGAGGATGATTCTCCAGGCAGGCAAGCCCTCAGCAGAGGGAGTATAAGGGTATTATCACATACAAAAATGCGCAAGCGCTTCCGCATAATATTGTTCATACAGCAGTATATTCTGAAAATTATCACAAAATATGCTACAAAAACCGTTAATATGTTGACAGAATACGTTTTGTCCCTCATAATCAGCGCAAGCGCTTGCACATTAAAGCGCTATATAACAATTAAAGGAGAATACTCATGAAAAGAGTCTCAGCAATCTGGCTATCTGCTCTTCTTGCACTGTTTATGCTCGCATCCTGTGCAAAGAAAGAGGAACCGGCTTCGGCTGCAACGGAAGAGGAGGGGCTTTCAAAGACCCCCATAACCCTTGCCCAGGGGAAGCCGGAAATTGACGGTCAACTGAAGGCCTTCGCCACTAAGTGGACCGCTAAATCCGGCGTTCCAGTAACTATCAAATCGGTAGGTGGCACCAGCGGCGGTCTGGGACCCCAGTTGAAAGCCGATTTTGCTGCCGGGGACATGCCCGATATCTTTGCCATTAACGGCCTGGAAGATTACAAGGAGTGGTCCGGCATCACTCTGGATCTGTCGAATGAGAAATGGGTGAAAGACACCTCGGTGGCATTCACCTATGAGGGAAAGGTGTACGGATTTCCGGTAGCAGTTGAAGGCTGGGGCATGGCCTACAATGCGGACATGCTGGATAAAGCAGGCATCGACCCGGCCACCCTGGTCAACCTGGAAGGATACCGAAAGACCTTCGAAAAACTCGATTCCATGAAAGGGGAGCTTGGTGTAGATTCTGTGGTCTCTATGGCTGCTGGCCCTGAGATGGGATGGGTAACCGCTCACCACAACTTCAACTCTCTTCTCTCCAACGGCCTGCCCTACGGAGACTTGTCGATCACCAACAATCTTCTGGCTGGAAAAGTTGATACCGGGCGCCTTAATAATTATGCTGACTGGGTCGAACTTCTCTTCAAGTACGCCGACAAGGCGGTTTTGACCACCGGTAACTACGACAGCCAGGTTGGCGCCTTCGCAGCCGGAAAGGCGGTATTCCTCCATCAGGGGAACTGGGTTGATCCCAACATGGACAGCGCCGGAGTCACCTTTAAGATGGCCTTCGCCCCCCATGGCTCGATGGAAAAGGCAACCGAGGGGATCTTTGTTTCAGCACCATCCTTCTATCTGATCAACAAGGATTCCAAAAACATCGAAGCAGCCAAACAGTTCCTCAACGATCTGGTCTATAGCAACGACGGACAGGACTACATGGTAAATGAGGCCGGGATGATTCCTGCCTTCGGCAATATCAAACTGAACCCCAAGGGTCAGCTCTCCAAGTCGGTCCAAAAGTGGGCCGGGGAAGGGAAGGTATACTCCTGGAACCAGTACTACTTTACCGGCGAGTTCCGGGATCAGACCCTCGCCCCCATCTACAACCAGTTTGCCAACGGAACCATCAAAAAGAGCCAGTTTGTAGATCTGATGAAGAAGGCATTCGAGGATCTATAAGATTCTCTGAAGGCAGAATTTCGAAGGACCCTGCCCCTGGTGGCACCTGAAGCGTTAAAAATCCTTCGGGGCTACCAGGGCGCCGGGACGGCGGGCCCGCACCGGGAATCCCAGCCACGCCCCGGGCTGCCCCCCGGCGGGTCCGCCCCCCTGGTTGGGCGGACCCATAATCCGAGGTGAACATGAACAGCAGACAGGAGAAGCAACTGGTATTCTGGCTCTTTCTGACTCCGGTACTCATCGCTTTCTTTATGGTAATCGTAATCCCCTTCTTTTTAGGAGTTTTTTACTCCTTTACCAACTGGAGCTCCTCCGCCAGAGCGGGGGTGGAGCTGGAGTTTATCGGTCTTACCAATTTCATCGAGAGCTTCAAGGACACAACATTTATCTATTCATTCGGCCTGACCATCATCTACACGGTCTTGAACATGCTGGCGATCAATATCACCGCCTTCATTTTAGCGGCATTCGTTACCAGCAAGCTCAGATTCCGAAACCTCTATCGGATCGGATTCTTCATTCCCAACCTGATTGGCGGGCTTATCCTGGGATATATCTGGCAGTTTATCTTCAACAACGCCATCCCTGCCCTTGGAGAAGCAGTTCCCTTTCTCTCTAACCTGGCGAACCCGGATAACCTCATCCTCCGGGAACGAAACTCCGCTATGATTGCCCTGATAGTCGTGGGGACCTGGCAATACGCAGGTTACATCATGATGATCTACGTGGCGGCCCTTGAGGGGGTTCCCCAGGAACTTCACGAAGCGGCCACCATCGATGGCGCCGGAATTGTGGAGCGAACCCGGCACATCACCATCCCCATGATCGCCCAGGCCTTTACCATCACCATGTTCCTGACCCTGGTACAATCCTTCAAGCAGTTTGATGTCAACGTCTCCCTTACCGCCGGAGGGCCCTCAACCATGTTCATGGGTAAACCTATTTTCGGCACCCAGCTTCTGGCCCTCAATATCTACGACACCGCCTTTACCGCCAATAACCTGGCGGAAGGTCAGGCGAGAGCGGTGGTTTTCTTCCTGGTGTTGATTTTCATCTCCCTGGCCCAGGTATCAGCCAATAAGAAGAAGGAGATAGAGTTGTGAGTAAACGAACAGGCCGCCACTACCTCCTGGAGGTGATTACCGCCCTCATATTTGTAGGATTTATCTTTCCTTTTTTTATCGTGCTGATAAATTCGGGGAAAAGCTCCTTCGAAATAACCCAGTACCCCATGTCCCTCCCCACGGACTGGACCATGATTTTCAGGAACATGTACTCCATCTGGACCAACCCCAACATCCAGTATCAGGATTCGTTTATCTCTTCCATCATTATTACCGGACTCTCCCTCCTGGCTCTGATCTTTTTCTCAAGCCAGGCAGCCTGGGTTCTGGTACGGACAAAAACGAAAACCAGCCAGATTATCTTCTTCACCTTTGTAGCTGCCATGGTTATCCCCTTTCAGATAGTCATGTTTCCCCTCCTCTCCTGGTTTCGCACTATCCATCAGGTGCTGGGGATCCGGCTTCTGCGCACCTACCAGGGGATGATCCTCTCCTACCTCGGTTTTGGCCTCTCCCTTTCAATCTTTATGTATCACGGGTTTATCAAGAGTATCCCCCTGGAACTGGAGGAGGCGGCCACCATCGACGGCTGCGGAAGAATGAAGATTTTTTATGTGATAATCTCTCCCATTCTGAAGCCGATTCATGCTACAGTGCTGGTGCTTAACGGGATATGGATCTGGAACGACTACCTTCTGCCCCTGTTGGTGCTGGGTAAGGGAAACCGGGTTCAAACCATTCCTCTAGCGGTGGCAAACTTCGCTGGCGCCTTTGTGAAACAGTGGGATCTTATACTGACTGCTATTCTGATGGCAATGATCCCCATCATCATCTTTTTTCTGACCGCCCAGAAGCACATTATCAAAGGAATGGTTGCGGGATCGATCAAGTAGCTGGTTTCTTGGAATGGCAACGATAGGAATAGCAACGATAGATGGAGCGAGAACAGCGATGAAAATTACTATTAATGATGTAGCTAAAGAAGCACAGGTTTCTCCCTCCACAGTCAGCAGGGTGATCCATGACAGTCCCCGGATCGGTGAAGAGACAAAGGAGCGGGTCCGTCAGGTGATGAAGCAGCTATCGTATCACCCCAACGCCGCCGCTCGAAGCCTGGCCCGGGGAAAAACAAAAACCATCGGCCTCATTATCCCCAACTCGGAGGACGATCTCTTTTATCGTCCCTTTTTCATCATGGCCATGCGGGGAATAAGCATCGAATCCCAGAAACAGGGTTACAATATCATGTACTCTTTCTCCAACAGCGAAAGCGAGGAGGTAGAGTTTCTCTCCCGGTACGTACAGCGCAACCTGGTAGACGGCATTATCCTGATGACCGCCCGGGAGCGGGACCGATGCATGGAGTTTCTGGAATCAAAAGCGATGCCCTATGCAGTGATCGGGCACCCCGATCAGGAGTTTACCGGGGCCCTCCGGGTGGATAATGATAACTTCCAGGCGATGTACCGGGTGGTAAGCCACCTTCTAGCTATGGGACTGAGACGGATCGCATTTCTTGGAGGAGAAATTGAGATGAGTGTTACCCGGGACCGGCTCCGGGGGTACCGGGAAGCTTTGAAGAGTCATGGGATAGAGGGGGAGGCTGCTCTTATTCAAACGCTCCGGGGATTCAGCGAAGAAGCAGGATCAAAAGCAGCCCGGGTATTACTCGGGAATGGGGCTGATTCTATCGCAGCTGCCGATGATCTACTCGCCCTGGGGGCCCTGGAAGAGATGAAGCGGTGTGGAACGATGCTTCCCATCATTGGCTTCAACAACACCATCAAGGGATCGCTGCAACAGCCCTCCCTCTCCTCAGTGGACATACAGCCTGACCTGCTGGGAGCCAAGGCAGCGGAGCTGCTGATCAAAAAATTGAAGGGAGAGCAGATGGCAGTTAACTTTTGTATCGTCGATACCAGGCTGATTGAGCGGGAAACCACCAGGAAGCTGAACCAGGAAGGGAGCCAACAGTAAAATGAAGGACCACCGACCGGAGTGACAGCCATCATATCTCCTGTCCGTACCTGTTGCATTCCCCCGTTTTGGTATATACTTAATCCATGGCAAAACGGCCTCCGAAACGGTATCACCCCGGAGAACTGGAAAAAACCCGAAACAGGCTTGGCCCTCTTTCCAGGGAGGAGGCGGAAGAACTGGCCCGCCGGCTGGGGGGAGATGTGGGGGTCGAGCAGGATTGGCCCGAGGTTGAAGAGGGGTACCAGAAGCTTAAAGATCCTTTCTACCAGGGGAAGATGATCCGCCCTTCCGATGGTGGGAAGCGAATGGGTATTGGGGGAGCTGGAGGGGGCTGGACCAACTACGGCTACGGATCCGGGCTAAAGATAGAAGCCCCTGATCGCAGCTATGCCCAGCGACTTAATCTCTGGTTTTTTGCTTCCAAACCGGAATTTGAGATTATAAAACGCTCCCGGGCCTGGCTCGCCCTCTGGCCTTTTATCAAACCAGCAGAATTGATCCACCCATCCTTTATTATGAAGAGCGGTGATATCTTCTATCGCCATATAGAAACCTTCGTACTGGCTCTGCGGGGGCTCTTGAGAAAAGTGGAAAAGAACCGGATTCACCAGCTACGGAATACCCTCTACCGGCAGATTGCTGAATCGATTAAAGATTGGGAGATTGAGGCGATGCACCGTGAGCTAACCCGGCTCCAGACCCATCCGCGGATGGTGGAGTCAAGGGATATGGGCACGACTCTCTTCTATCTCTATCGCCCCTTCATTCTCCTCAGCAACCTTGATCCAGCCACAATCCAACGGGCCATCCGACACCTTTTTGATCTCTCAATTCTTGAGTTGCCGAAAAAAAACCTGGAAGCCGATAGATTGCGGCGATACTTCATTGCCGCCTCGGAAGAGACAGACTATCTCTTTGCCAGCCTCCCGCTCCGATGCTACCCCCTGCTGCTGCTCCTTTTTTCCCGGGAAGTGCTGAGTTATCGGGAGCTGCTTGAGCGGGAAGAGGCCGCCATACTGAACTTTTTCAGGATAGAAGCGGATGATATCGTCCAGCCCCCGAAACCGAAAGCAATCTCAAGCAGTGAAGAAGCATTAGAGGATCAAAAAGAGAACCAAGAGAGTGAAGAAAGCGATCTGCAGGAAGAGAAGGAGGGAGATGAGGAGGGAAAGGAGGATTCCGAAGGCAATGAAGCCCCGGAGAGCCTTGAGGGAACCGGCCCCGGCACAATCAGCTATCGCCGGAGCCTCTTTATGCTGGAACAGCTCTTCCCGGGGTCCGGATGGATCAGTCTGGATGAGGGGCCCGACCTCTTACCCTATTTTGAACCGATTCTGAAACTGCCCCAGGGCAGCGGAATGATTCCGCCGGGGGACCCCAGATCGGAAGAGCACACGTCTGAACTCCAGTCACGTGAAACGATCTC
>CAYMWV010000180.1:0-7188 GCA_964394395.1 uncultured Sediminispirochaeta sp. | reverse complement strand
GCCTCCTGGGGCTATGTCGTTGCCGCCTCTCAGTACCGGGGAAACATGGGAGGAGAGGGGCAAGAGGAGTTCGGTGGCCGGGATATTAATGACGTATTGAACCTGATCCCCCTGCTGGAGGGCTTATCTGAGGCCGATTCAAGTCGGATTGGAATTGTCGGGGGCAGCCGGGGCGGCTTGATGACCTATAAAGCCCTAACCATGAGCTCCCGGTTTAAAGCAGCCGCTGTGCGCTGCGGGGTGAGTGACCTGGTTCGGATGGGACAGGAGCGCAAGGAGATGGATGAGGTGTATCAGGATTTGATCCCCGACTTTGACCCGGAAAACAGGGATACCCTCAAAAGTCGCAGCCCCATTTTCTGGGCGGAAGAGATGGAGCGACAAGTCCCCATCCTCATTGTCCACGGGACGGCAGATTGGCGGGTAAACCCCCTTGCATCGATCCGTATGGCGGAGCGCTTGCTTGAACTGCAGCACCCCTTCCGTCTTGTCCTGCTGGAAGGGGCGGATCACGGCCTCTCGGAGCATCGAGAAGAGTGGTACCGCCTTCTAAAAGAGTGGATGGACCGCTATGTCAGGGATGGGCAGGAGCTTCCCAACCTGGTACCCCACGGGGATTAAACACCCCGAATCGCCGGAAGCTATTCGCTCCCCCATCGCTAACGTCCCAAAGCCTCTTCAAAGAGTTCCACAATCCCGTCGAGATCGGCAGAAAGAAGAGTCTCGTTGGTCTTGATCAAAAAGCCCGGAAAGCTTGATTCAGGAGGAGGCAGAAAGAGCTGTTTTCCCTCTAAAGAGCGGCGAAAAACTTCCGGGTCCACCCTCTCTGGTATGGTCAGCCGGTAAACATTGGTCCCCTGGGGGATCGCCTCCATAGAGAGGATGCCCCGGGAGTTAATCATCTCCATGAGTTGACCGGTCAGGCTGATGACCCGGCGGTAATCTTCAAGAAACCTATCCAGCGAGGAGAGAGCTAGGAAGGCTGGCATCCACACCTGGTGTAGACCGCCCCCAAACATTCTACGCTGATGGTAGAGCCCTCCGATCAGAGCCCCAGGGCCAGCCAGAATTGCCCCGAAGGGGGCGTTTAGATACTTGTAAAGGGAAATGTAGACAGTATCAAAATCTCTGGTCAACAGTTCCGGACTTTTCCCTTTATAGGCCGCCTCAATGAGAAGCCTCGCCCCATCGAGGTGCAGGGGGATCTTTTTATCCTTTGCAAAAGCGACAAGCTCTCGCAGCGCCTCTTCCGGAAAGGTTTTCCCGTTCATTCTGCGAACCGGAGACTCTATTGAAATTGCTCCAATTCCGGTCTCCACTTTCCCGTTCAGGGAATCGGAATAGAGCTCTTTTATCTGATCGAGGGAAAAACCAGCACCGTTCTTCGGATCGGCGGAATATAGAGGTAGAAGTGCTTTACCACTTAACTGCTGCATGCAGTCCCCGGAGTCCCGGTAGATATGAGAGCATCCCTGAACGATAATCCTGCTGCCATCTTTCGCCAGGCTTCGAAGGGCGATATGGTTTGCCAGAGTACCGGTGGGCATGAATATAGCTGCTTCTTTCCCAAGAAACCGGGCAAACTCTTTTTCTAATGATTCGACGACACCACCGAGGGAGTAAGAATCGGCATCAATCTCCTTCTCTTTCATCAGTCGATGCAGGAGTTCCGTTGTTTCCCCGGGGGAGAGATTCAATCCGTCGGAGGTGAAATTGACCTTGCCGCTGCTATGCACCATCCTGGAACCCATCTATGAAAGCTACCAGATCATCCTCCATAGCTTTCAGAATAATTTCTCCCTTCTCCTTATTGGCAAGGGTAGAATCTCCATGTATACCGCTTTTCGTCTCCATCTGCCCCTTCAGGGTAATCTTCCTCACCCCCTCGGCACTTACCACCCCCGGAATATGGGGACGATACTCCTTCACCGCCTTCTCCATCCGCACCAGGTCGGGGCGGATGCTGAGGAGACAGGAGGTTTCGCTCTCGTCGGCGTGCCCGCCCTGCTCCTGCTCGCAGACCCGCAGGCCCGCCTCTTTGCCCAGCCCGGCAATATCGGTAACCGCCACGGAGATACCGAGGGCGTTGTGCATATCGTAGGAGAGAATGGACATGGGATGGTGGGTTGAGATTCCCCCGTCAAGAATAAGAAACTTCTTTACCCCAAAACGGGCGATTGAACGAATGATATCCTCCACAAAGTGACGGAAATGGTCTGCCTCAATCGAGACGCTCCCGGGCCAGTTGATAAAGGCGGGGTAATAGGCGTAATTGACTGTGGGAAGAAGAAGCACATCACAACGATTGACAATCCGTTCGGCCAGCTCATCCACCACAAACATGTCTGTTCCAAGGGGGAGATGGGGGCCATGCTCTTTCGTCCCCCCTCCGATGGGAATAAGCACAATTGAAGAATCGTTGAGAAACTGCTCCGCCTCCTGCCAGGTGTGGTTGCACAGTTTTTTTCCTTTCATGGCTACCTCCAATGTTCTAGCAAGCCCCCATTCTGCAAAATTGCTTCGCACTTTTGCAGAATGGGGCGGCGGGCAAGCCGCCCAGGTAGGTTCATCATCCGGATGACAGCTTCAGGAGCCGCAATATATTGTTACCCAGGATATTTTTCCGGATAAGCAGATCGTCGGTTGCAGCGTCAACAAAGGAAATTTCCTTGCGGATAGAGCCATCTTCCGTATCACCGTTAAAGGGGAAGTCGCTTCCAAAAAGGATCCGTTCACTGCCCACTATGTCGATAGCTCTGCGAACCACCTCAGAATCCCAAACCGTGGAGGTCTCAAAGAAGACCTGCTTAAACTCCTTGAACTCCGCCACTATATCCAGCACTCCCTTGCCGGTGTTGGGTACCTGCCTTCCCATGTGAGCAAAAATCAATTTGATATCCGGGGCGATAGAAAGGATCTCCCGGGCCTCTACCGACGCTTTTCCTGTGGTGAAATGGGCAATCAAAGGTAAACCGGAAGCTTCCACCCTCCGATACACCTGGGAAAGCGGATATCGCTCCGGGGCAAGGAGAAAGTGCTGTTTGAAACCCTTGGTCCCCCCATCGATCCACCGCTCCGGTTCCTGATCTATCAGAACAAAAGGGATAATTTTTTCGGGATACTCCTGTGCTGCCGAGAGAACAAAGTTGTTTGCCTCAGCACTATCTACCTCTTCCAGGGGAAAGGGGAAGCTTACCGCCTTGTCGACTCCCGACCGCTCCATGAGCGACAAAAGCCTTTCCGGACTGTTCTCCATCTTTACGGAAAAGGCAGGTTTCTTCTTTTTCCACTCCGGAATCTCCCGGGCGATAAAGGACTCCAGCCCGAGGTGGGTGTGGGCATCGACAATCATCGCTGGACCATCTTTGGGTCTAGCACATCTCGAAAGGTATCTCCCAGGAGGGTCCATCCCATAACAAAGGTAAAAATAGCCAGAGAGGGATAGAGATAGGTGTACCAATACTCCAGGGGATTCTTTATGGTCCCCAAAAGCCAGTTTCGGGAAAAGTTAATCATCTGCCCCCAGTCGGCGTAGCCCGGTTCAGCCCCCACCCCGATAAAACTGAGGGATGCGGTGATCAGTACGATGGTACCGATATTGAGACTGGCAAGCACAAAGACGGAAAAGATCGAATTGGGCAGCACATGGACAAAAAAGATGCGGATTCTGCTCATCCCGAGGCTGTAAGCGGCACTGACAAAGTCCCGCTCCTTGACGGAGAGCACCTCACTACGCATAACCCGGGCGTAGTTCCTCCATCCGAAGAGGATAAGGGCGATTATCACCTTATCTATCCCTTTCCCAAGGACAATACTCATGACAATGACGGCTATCATAAAAGGAAAACTCATCACCAGGTCGGTAATACGCATGATGATGTTATCCACCGCCCCTCCAATGAAGGAACCAACCCCACCCAGAAGCACCCCAATCGTAAGGGTGATGGAAACAACAATGAGACCGACCCGGAAAGAGGTCCTGCTTCCCCAGACAATGCCGTAATAGATGTTGTAGCCCCCGCTGGTAAGCCCCATGGGAGCCTCCTCAGAGGGAGCTTTAGGCAGGGATGAGAAACCTATCCGCTCTATCATGTAGGGATTGTCCGGATTTTGCGGGGGCGCGAGGATGGGAGCAAATAGAGCAACGAACACCCAAAAGAGAATCAGAACCAGCCCGGCTACGCCGAGGGGGTTTTTAAAAAAGCGTTTGACATTACCCATACTCTACTCCAGCACGACTGTTGGGTCTAAAATGGTATACAGGACATCCACAATAAGGTTGGTTACTACAATAATGATACCGATCAACAAAGAAGCACCAAGGATACCGGAAAAATCGAGGCCCTGGGCAGCGGTAACGATAAACATCCCCATGCCCCGGTAGTTAAAAACCGTCTCAACGATGGCGGCTCCTCCAAGCATCCTGGCGATCATGCCTCCGCTAACGGTAATCACCGGCAGCAGGGAATTGCGCCGGGCATGTTTTTTCACCACCACCGATTCCAGAAGACCCTTCGCCCGGGCGGTGGTCACATAGTCCTTCTTCAGGGTTTCCAGCAGGGAGGATCGGACAACCCGCTGCATCACCGAGAGAAGCCCGATGGAATAGGCCGCCGCAGGCAGGATCATATGCTTCAGGGCATCCCAGAAGATGGCAAGGTTCCCGTTCAGTAGTGAATCCAGGAGCATAAAACCGGTGTATCGCTTGAAACCTCCCAGGTAGACAATATCTTCCGCCCAGCCGCTGAGCTGCCCCGGAGGAAGAATCCCCAGTAGTCCATAAAAAAGGACTAAAAGGAGCAAGCCGAAGATAAACTCGGGAAGGGAGACCCCTATGGTTGTAGCCACCCTGGATACCTGATCAAAGAGTTTATTGTGTCTCCGGGCCGACATGGTGCCCAGAAAGATACTGCCCGGGAACACCATGAGCATCCCCACGAGCATCAGCTCAACGGTTGCCGGGAAGTAGAGCCGCAGGGCCTTACCCACCGGCATTCGTGCTGAAGGGGACCAACCGAGGTTTCCCTGCAGCACCTCTCCCAGCCAGTCTGCATATTGGACATAAAAGGGTTTATCCAGCCCATATTTAGCCACCAACTCGTCCATGGGCACCGATGCGTCAATTGCCTCCGAATTGGGAATAAAGACAGCCAATCGTTCATAGGGGCTGAGAAACATCACCAGGGAGAAAATGAGCATTGAAAGGAACAGTAGAATAACCGGCAGTAGTAGTAAGCGCTTTAAAAGATATTTTAACACCTGCTCTTCCTCTTTTCAGTCCTGAACTCCGAAACAGTGAAAACAGAATAGCGACCACCGAAAACCGGTGGCCGCCAACAATCATTCTGTACAATCTTTGTTCTCTAATCTTCCTTTCTAATCTTCCTTGGAAAGAGTGTAAAAATCGAGGTTTGAAGGAAATGCCCCGGGATAGTACCCCTTTACATAATCCTGCATAGCCGCATGCTCTACCGCCTGGAAATGGTGGATACTGAGAGAGTAGTCATAATCAAGTCTCTGCAGTTTCCAGGAAAGCTCTTCTCGTCTCTCCGGATCATAGTTCTGTCCAATCTCATCAATGAGAGGATCAAACTCCCGTTTTGCCAGGTCGATATATCCGCTCCACTCAGCATATCCCCCGGCGGAATGCATATGCTCGAAAAGGGGGTAATAGGGGTCAAATACGTCGGGAAGAATCCCGAAAAGGGAGAGCGGTATCTGTCGCTCCGTAATCGCACCCACATATCCCGCCCAGGGGAGGGACGCCAATTCGATCTTGAACTTCGGGTTTAAGGCCTCGATGTTCATTTTCAGGATCTCCAGGGCCCGTTGCCGGTGGCTGGAACCGCTTGAGTAGACGGCGGTCATGGTAAAACCGGTCTCCCAGAGCTTTCCGCCCCAGGCCTTCTTGAAGTGCTCTTCCGCCTTCTGAGCATCCCGGTAGTACTGGGGATTGTCCGGGTTTGCCGTAGGGAACCCTACAAGGACTGGTCCGTAGGGTTTTTGAGCCGCCCCAAGGAAGACCTCGTCGATAAATACATCCCAGTCAAAGCTGTACTGGAACCCTTTCCGGACATCGATATCACTGAAAAAATCTCCGGGGATTCCTTTCCCGTCAAATTTACCGCTGCCGATGTAGCGACTTCCATCCTGGATATCCATGACAAAGTTGATCTTCATCAACCAGGTTGAAGGCAGATTCTTCTCTATCACGATTCCCGGTGCACCTTCCACCTGTCCCAGGTCCGCTACGCTGACCATGGTAAAATCAGCATCTCCATTCTTCAGCATGAGAAGGGATGTTTGAGAATCCTCAACAATGGATCGAATAACCCGTTTCAGTTTCGGAGCGCCTCTCCAATAGTCATCAAAGGCTTCCAGGACAACCCGCTTCGAGGGTTCCCAGGTAACAAACTTGAAAGGACCGGTTCCCATCATCTTGTCGAAGAGGGGATCATCCTCCATGGTCATCCCTATGTGATCCTCTACGCTCTCTTTGGTTCCCGGCCATGCGCCCTGCTGGATAGACCACTCCTTGTTCAGAATGGCTGATCCGTTACCGCCATCGGCCATAATTCCGAGAAAAGGGACAAAAGGCTTGGGAAGCTTGAAGGTGACATTGTCACCATCGACCGTTACCAACTCATCCAAAATCTTCCATGCAGCATCCGCACCTACCGCTTCAACCAGTTCGGCGTAGGAGTTTTCCCCTATCAGGTTGGGAGTAAGCATGGAGAGACTCGAGGTCTGCGCACCCGCTACTACCGCCCGCTTAAAGGTGTACTCCACATCTTCCGGGGTAAGCTCAACGCCATTGTGGAACTTGACTCCCTTTCGAATGGGGAAGGTGATAAAGGTGGTTCCATCATCCTCAATCTGAATCAATCCGTTCTCCATCGAAGGGACCTTCGATGCAATTGAGGGAGTAAGTTCAGCCATGTCCCCCTCCGGATGGTCGAGAAGCGAATCGTAGACATTGTAGGACAACTCCATGGTTGCCGAACTCAGCATAAACTGAGGGTCCAGAGTCTCCACCGAATTGCTCGTTGCCTTTACAAAGGTGCCGGGATCCTTGATCCGGCTTGTCTGTTCACTGCTTTGTTCTCCGCTCTGCTCTGCGCCCCCACTCTGTTCCTGCCTTCCGCCAGCAAAGAGAAGAGAAGCTGTGCATAGCATCACCAATAGCAA
>CAYMWV010000179.1:4593-7196 GCA_964394395.1 uncultured Sediminispirochaeta sp. | reverse complement strand
TGCAGCGGAAAGCCCGGTCCCGCGAAGCGGGAGCTGCCCGGAGGCTATTTCTGCTAATCCTCCTTCACCAGCCGGCAGGCGGATAGCTTGAATCCTGCCATTTTGGAGTAGGGGTCCAGGGTATCGGAGCGGGTGAGCTGATTTACCGGAGACTCGTTGAAGTGGAAGGGGACGAAGAGCTCTCCCCGGGAAACTCCGGAGCTGATCCGCACCGTGCTTGAGAAGGCGCCCCGGTTGTTTTCAAGACGAACCTGATCGCCATTGCTGAGCTGCAGAGCCGCAGCATCGTCGGGGTGGATGAGCATGTAGGAGTGGTCGATGAAATCCCGGAGGGGTTTGTTGCGTCGGGACATGGTTGATGTGTGGTAGTGGTAGAGGAGCCGGCCGGTGTTGAGAATGAAGGGGTCTTGGGCGCTGGTTCGTTCTGTTTCTGGGAGGTAGTGCACCGGGTTGAGTCGGGCCTTTCCGTCGGGGGTGGAGAAGCCTTCGAGAAAGAGGGTGGGGGTTCCGGGATGATCCGGGGTGGGGCAGGGCCACTGGATCCCCTCCTCCTCTATCCGTTGGTAGTTGATGCCCGCCATGATGGGGGTGGCCCGGGCTATCTCGTCGAAGATGTTCGAGGCGGCGGAGGCGGCAGAGGTGGTAGAGGCTGCAGAGGTGGCGGAGGGGCCGAAGTGCTCAGAGGGGCCGAGCGGTTCTGAAGGCCCGGAGTAGCTTCCCAGGGGGCGGCCCATCGTTTCGGCCACTGCACAAAGGATCTGCCAATCTTCTTTGGCCTCCCCGGGGGGATCGACGGCTTTGCGGACCCGCTGAACCCGCCGGTCGCTGTTGACGAAGGTGCCTTCAGTTTCGGCGAAGGATGCGGCGGGGAGGATGACGTCGGCGAAGGGAGTTGTATCGGTGGGGAAGATGTCCTGCACCACCAGGAAGTCGAGCTTCTCCAACGCTTCGGCGGTGTGGTTCTGGTTGGGGTCGGTGATCATCGGGTTCTCTCCCATGATGTAGAGTCCCTTCACCGAGCCTTCACCGGCGGCATTCATGATCTCAATGGTGGTGAGTCCCGGCTCGGCGGGGAGGCTCTCGAAGGGAACTTGCCAGAGCTCTGCCAGGCGGCGCCGGTTGGCCTGGTCTGCCACGGGGATGTAGCCGGGATAGACGATGGGGGAGCATCCCACGTCGGTTACCCCCTGGACGTTGTTCTGCCCCCGGGGGGGATCAATTCCGCACGCTTGCCGCCCCACCTGGCCCGAGATAAGCATCATGTTGATCAGGGAGAAGACGTTGTCGGTGCCGTGGGTCTGCTGGCTCATCCCCATGCCGGTTACCACCATGGCGGTTTCTGCCCCGGCGTAGAGCCGGGCGGCGGCCTGGATGGTTTCGGATGGCACGGAGGTGATCGCTTCTGCTTTCTCCGGCGGATAGGCCGAGGCGAGCTTTTTAAGGGCCTTGAAGGATTCCATGCCTCCGGAGATTTTGCTTTCGATGAAGGAGCGGTCGTAGAGCTCCTCTTTGATAATTACATTAATGATACCGTTAAGCAGGGCCACGTCGGTGCCGATTTTGGGCTGCAGCCAGATATCCGCATAGTCGGCCAGGGGGGTCCATCGGGGATCACAGAGGATGATCTTGTTCCCTGCCTGCTTGCCCGCCTTGACGTAGGTGGCGGTAACCGGATGGGTCTCGATGATGTTGTTTCCGGTGATGAAGAGGCACGCAGTTTTCTCGAAATCCTCTATGGAGTTGGTTCCCGCCCCGTCGCCGATCGATTTAAGCATGGCGGTGACGGTGGAGGAGTGGCAGAGCCGGGTGCAGTAGTCCAGGTTGTTGGTTCCAAAAACGGTACGGATAAATTTCTGGAAGAGGTAGTTGTCTTCGTTTGTGCCCTTGGCGGAGGCGTAACCCGCCAGAGCGTCGGGGCCCTTCTCCTCCTTGATTTTGCTGAACCGCCGGGCGATCAGCTCCAGTGCTTCCTCCCAGGAGGCTTCCCGCCATTGGGGCTCTCTTCCTTCGGCCAGGGCTTTGAAGGTTCCCTTTTTCTCGCTCACCCGGATGAGGGGGCGGGTGAGCCTGTCGGGGGCGCCCACAAAGTCGTAGCCGAAGCGTCCCTTGACGCAGAGTCTGCCGTCGTTGGGAAGCACCCCTTCGAAGCCGTCGCTCCGCAGGATCTTTCCATCCTGCACATGGAGGGTGATCTGGCAGCCCACTCCGCAGTAGGGGCAGGTGGTTTTTACCGTTTCGGTTCTGGTGATATTGATCTCTTCCCGGTGGAGCCGCTCCACCAGAGCCCCGGTGGGGCAGAGCTGGACGCATTCGCCGCAGCCGTCACACTCACTCTCTTTCCAGTTGTAAAAGCCCGCAATCACCGTGGCGGTATCACCCCGGGAGTTCATGGAGAGCACCCCCTTCCCCTGGATCTCGGTGCAAGCCTTGATGCACCGGAAACAGGTGATGCACTTTCCGCTGTCGTAGGTGAGAACCGGGCTGGTGTCGTCAATTCTCGCTTTTTCCGGGGGGATTCTTTTTGGAAGGCGGCGATGTTCCGGATTGGAGAGGCCGTAGCGGGCGGCCAGTTCCATGAGTTCGTCCCGGTATGGGCCGGGAGG
>CAYMWV010000179.1:0-4493 GCA_964394395.1 uncultured Sediminispirochaeta sp. | reverse complement strand
AGAGGCCGTAGCGGGCGGCCAGTTCCATGAGTTCGTCCCGGTATGGGCCGGGAGGGGCTGCGCCGGAGCTGGAGCCTTCGCCGGAGGTGGAGCTGGCTGAAGCTGGAGGGGCGGATTCGGCTGCCCCGGACGTGGAGCTCCCCCCGCTGGAGCGCTCTCTCCCGGCACTGACATCTCTGAAGCCCTTATCCCTCTCCGAAAGATCATCTTCCCGGTACTCACTCAAGAGGTATTCCAGGGTCAGCCGGCGGTTCTCCTCAAGTTCATCATCGAAGGCGGTGAGCTCCATTCCATCCTGGGCTGTGAGGGTACAGGATGCGACCAGACCGGGTATTCCCGCCACCTTTACCAGGCAGAGCCGACAGGCCCCGGTGGGGCTTATCCGGCTGTGGTAGCAGAGGTGGGGGATCTCGAAACCTGCATCCAGGGCTGCCTGGAGGAGGTTTTTCCCCTCCGGTACCTGGTAGCTCCCTCCCTCTATCTGTATGGAAACAAGTGCTGCTTTAGTATCGATCTTTCTGTTCATTACCCTTCGGCTCCTTAATCGGTTTTCTCTTCTCAGACCGTATCCCGGATCAGACAGCATCCCGGAAGAAGCGAAGGGCGCTCTTCAGGGAGATGATCGGTGATTTCCCCAGGGGGCAGAGGGAGGCGGCGGCTATCTGTTCAGCTTCATGGACCACCTCTTCCAGGGCTGCCCCCCGGCTGCCCGGGGATAAGCTGCCCGCTTCTTCCCACACCCTTACCAGGTGGTCGGTACCCACCCGGCAGGGGACACACTTGCCGCAGGACTCGTGGCGGAAAAAGTGCAGGATGGAAAGCAGCAGGTCGTAGAGGCTGCGGCTCTCGTTTAGTACGATTACCGCACCGGACCCCAGGGAAGCCCCCGCCTCTTTCAGATCCCCATAGGTCATGGGAACATTCAGAATAGAGTGGTCCGCCAGGCTGCCGGCGGCTCCACCGAGAAGCACCGCCTGGAACTGCTTCAAGTCTGAAGGCGGCGGGGGGGATGCTCCTTTTGTGGGCTCAGCTGCTGTTCCGGCCGCCGATCCGGTTTTTGCGTCGCCACCACCCCCCTGGCTGGATTTCGTCCCGGTTCCCCCGGCTGGCCCCTTCACGCCACCGCAGTGATGCTCAATCAACTCATTCAAGGTAATCCCCATGGGGGCCTCAAGATATCCGGGTCTGTTCACATCTCCGCTGACACAGAAGATTTTGCTTCCCGGAGAGGCTTCGGTCCCCAGGGAGCGATACGCCTCTGCCCCTTTTTCGATTACGAAGGGCACATGGGCGAAGGTTTCCACATTGTTGAGCAGGGTGGGGGCGCCGAAAAGGCCCCGCTGGACCGGGAAGGGGGGCTTTATTCGGGGATAACCCCGCTTCCCCTCCAGGGATTCAAGCAGGGTCAGCTCCTCCCCGCAGAGATAAGATCCAGCTCCCAGGCGTATCTCCAGGTCAAAGGTAAAACCCTCCGGTCCCATGGGAGCTGATAGATAGCCCGCTTCCCGGCAGCTCTCCACCGCATTTGTGAGCCGTTGAATGGAAAGGGTGTACTCCCCCCGGATGTAGATATACCCTGTGTGGGCACCGATTGCCCAGCCGGAGATAATCATCCCTTCGATAAGCTGGAAGGGGTTTTGCTCCATGAGGATCCGGTCCTTGAAGGTTCCAGGCTCCCCCTCATCGGCGTTGCAGACCACATATTTGGGTCCGCAGCTGCCGCAGAGTGCCTCTTCAGCGGCCTGTTCCTTTTTTCCAGTGGGAAAGCCCGCGCCACCCCGGCCCTGGAGGCCCGAATTGGTCACCTCCCGGTACACATCCTCCGGTGCTCTTTGCAGTGCCCCTTCCAGGGCGTTAAAGCCCCCGGAGGCCCGATAATCCTCCAGGCTCTCCGGGTCGATATCCCCGGCCCTTCCCAGGCTTATCATGCCTTCCCGGGGAGTGCTGCTTGGCCGGGGAGTGCTACTTTCCCGGGAGGTGCTACCTGGCCGGGGCCCTCCACTTACCCGGGAGCCTACGCCTTCCCCGGGGGGGGTACTTTCCCGGCCCGACTCTGGACGATCCCGGTCGGCAGCCTGCTGTTTTGGCATCTCTCCTTTTTGCAACTTTTTGATGATCCCTGCGACGCTCTTCTGATCAATGTTTCCGTAAAGGGTATCATTTATCATCATCGAGGGGCCCCGGTGGCAGTTTCCCAGGCACTCGGAGTGTTCCAGGGTGATAAGGCCATCTTCGGTGGTTTCCCCCGGTTTTATTCCGAGCAGCCCGGTAAGAGAAGCCAAAAGGTCGAAACTTCCAGCCATTCGGCAGACCGGAGAGGTGCAGAGACGAATGATAAAGCGTCCCCGGGGAGAGGTGGAGAAGAGGGAGTAGTATTCAGCGACTCCGGCAAGCTCTGCGGTGGAAAGCTTCAGATACCGGGCAGTCTCTTCCAAATCGGATTGGTCAAGGAAGTTCCGGGGATTTCGGTTCTGTAATTCGTGAAGTATCATCAACAGGTATTCTCTCCTGGGCGGATAGGTGAAAGTGCTGTTTTCAGGGCTTATATGTTTTGTCATCGACAGGCCTCCCATAATAAGGGTAGATTCCCTCCGGGGGAAAGTCAAATCCGTTGAGCAGTTGAGCAGTTGAGCGGTTGAGTAGTTGAGGCTGTCCCCCCATATATTGCGGTCTCCAGAATATGTTACTATATATATGGCAATGTTTCTGTCCTGAACAGGTTGCGGGACAGCATTAAATCCTATTTTTTTAAGAGGATGGAACAAAGGAGTGCACGGAGAATGAAAAACAGCTTCAAATATTTTGAAAACCGGGATTGCAAGTACTATCCCTGTCATAAAGGGTTGGAAGAGATGAACTGTCTCTTCTGCTTCTGCCCGCTTTATCCCTATATGGATTGCGGCGGCGATTATAGCGTAACAAAAAAGGGTCTCAAGGATTGTACCGCTTGTGTGCGGCCCCATCTGCCGGGTAATTATGAGCTGATTATTGGGGAGTTGAAGCGGTTGGGGAAAAAGTAACTATGTTCATTTCCTGCGAGGGAAGATAGATCAGGCCTCTTCATTGCCGGGGCGCAGCTCTATATGACCCTGCGAGCCTTCGCTCTCTACCTCGACCAAGCTCTCCAGCACCTTCTCTCTCCGCTCCTGGGGCTGCCCCCGGCCGCCACAAGCCCCGGCGCAGTACCCCGCAAGCGCCCGCCAGCGCCTCCGGCGCTTAAAAGCGCACCGACCATCCCTTTGCCTGGCCCTCTCCGGCGGAAAAGCGGCCGGGGTCGGGCTCTGCGGGGGTTCCGTCCGGCCCTGCCGGGCCGGACCACTGCGCTTGCTCTCGTCAAAATCCTTCGGATTTGACTGCCGCAAGCTTGGGTTCGTGATATCGCTGTGCGAATCGCTGACCCGCTTCCGCAGCCCCTCCGATCCCTCAGCCAGGATGGCGAAGAATAATCTGCTCTGTACAATGAAAAGAGCTTGTGATCACAAATACATATGATGACGATCAAGAAGATGGCGGATTTGACAATTAAACCTTTTCGATACATACTTTTAAAACAACAGAAGCGTATGAAATGCAGGTTTCTATAGGCCGACAGTGTAACCCCTCCGGGAGAGTCTATTGTCTGCCCGGAACAGCCGCCGGAGCGGGCAAGCTGCTATCCAATGGCTCGATTAAGGTTGGGTGGGATTGGCTGCAGTCCCGCTTCGTAGAGGCAACACATTGGCGGCTGCAGAGTGTAAACGCAAATAGGTGCTGATATGCGGGAAACAGAGGGTTTCTGGAGGTTGCAATGAATTTATGGAGGTAAAAGGAGAGAATGAAAAATGTCAAACTTATTGAAAGAGAAGCTATCTATTCAGAGAATCAAAGATTTCGACAATTAGGGACGAAGAAAGAATGGAGCTGGCTACAGATACACAACAGCGGCAAACGTTATCAATAATACTGCGCCAAGACAATGGTGAATATGATAGAATGGAAATGTGGGAGCGTTTAAAATATGTTTGAACAGACCTTCAAAAACATTGACGACACTCTCTGGAAAGATGCCGGCTGTTCCAGTGAGCTCGATTATGTGGAACAGACCTCCTGGGTTCTTTTTCTGAAATACCTCGATGATCTTGAGAAGGACAAGGAAGCTGCGGCCAGGCTTTCATCAAAATCATATTCATCTATCATTGCAGACGAGTACAAATGGAATGTATGGGCGGCCCCCAAAACGAAAGAAGGGAAACTTGACCATCATAAAGCGTTGACCGGTGATGATCTGCGGGATTTTGTCGATCAGAAACTCTTTCCCTATTTGCGCAGTTTCAAAACCCAGGCTGATAATCCGGACACCATCGAATACAAGATTGGTGAGATTTTCAGTGAGCTAAAAAACAAGATACAGAGCGGTTACAACCTGCGGGAGATTATCAATCTGGTAGACGAACTGCGATTCAGAAGCCAGAAAGAAAAGCATGAGATGAGCCACCTGTATGAGGGCAAGATTC
>CAYMWV010000178.1:0-7198 GCA_964394395.1 uncultured Sediminispirochaeta sp. | reverse complement strand
GACGCTATGCGTCCCGGGTCCAGGGCTTGCCCTGGGGTTTGATACCTTTCATTACCGGCTTTGGAAGCATGCACACGAGTGTTTTCAGGTACTCTTTATCAATGGTTAATATCTGTGAGAAGTTAATAACCGATGGCTTATCAAGTTTCGAGTCAGCTTTTTCCAGAAGGATATTACCAGGAGCACGTGACAAGCCTGTATTCGATGTAATTATGGCACAGATGACCGTATGTATGCCTGAATCGTCTTTTTCAACACACGACCACCGACAGCGGCCAGAGGCCGCTGTTAGCCCCCTGGAAGGGGGCTCAGTAAAACCACCGGTAAAACCGGTGATTTTACCGGTGGTCGTTTATTGAGTCTGACTGTATTATGACAACAGGTCGGCTTTTTCCGGGCTCTGCTCCCCGCGGATCAGGTAATGATGCCCACCAGATTTCCCCTTTTATCATTACCATTCTTCCTGATTAAACAGGTCAAAGTTGGCTTGTTCAATTTCAATATCATTTTGATGTGCTGCGCTGCCGTAGATGTTATTATATGCATCGGTTACCGCATCGTATTTATGGTTTTGAATAAATTGAGGCTGTCCGTAACCTATCCTGACTATCATACACGCTGATATGATGTTGGTAAAAATGCTATAGCAGCACATATGGTGGCTTGGACAGCCTCGATTCAGTGGGATTAATGTTGCGGGACGGGCTGAATTCCAGTATGGCTTTTGAATAGAATTTGCTTCTTGAAAGACCCATCTCTTTCGCAGTAAGTTCTGCTTCAGTAAAGATGTCATCTTCGATTGATATCGCCGTTTTCATGGTTACAGTATAACCATCAGTATAATTTATGTCAAATTGAGGTTGTTCCGCAACCTATCAGTGGGATTAATGTTGCGGACGGCTTGAATTCACCTCCCCAGAGAAGATCGCCTCCAGGTTTGCATCTTCCCTCTCTTTGATGGTATCATGCAGCGTGAATCGGACAAGGAGGGGCGATATGAAGTCCCGGATACTTAGCCTCATATTCTTCCCCCTCCTTCTGCTGCTTTGGCAGATTACTGCCCTCTCCGGAGCGGTCTCTCCGATTCTCATGCCCCCGCTGGAAAGGGTTGGAGCGGCCCTCTACAGGAACTTGACAGAAGGAGATCTGGCCCGGCAGCTTCTCTACTCCCTCTTTCTGGTGAGCGGGGGGACGGTAATCGGGCTGACCGGGGGCGCAGCTTTGGTATTTCTCGCCGGAATGCATCGGCAGCTGCGCAGTCTTGTCGGGCAGCTGCAGGCCCTGCTGCACCCCCTGCCGGGGATAGCCCTGCTGCCCCTGGTGCTGCTCTGGGCGGGGACGGGGACCCCCGCAGTACTTCTGGTGATGGTGCACAGCTCCCTCTGGCCTATCTATCTCAACTTGCAGAGCGGCCGGGACGAGATCCCCAAGCGCTACCTTGCCATGGCGGCTAACTGGGAGATGAAAAAACTGGCCCTGCTGCTGCACATCATCTTTCCGGCCATTTTTCCCTCCCTGATTGCGGGGCTCCGGACCGGCTGGGCCAGGAGCTGGCGGGCTCTTATCGCCGCAGAGATGGTCTTCGGCGCCGCCGGGTACTACGGAGGTCTGGGCTGGTTTCTCTTTGAGCGGAGGGTCTACATGGACAGCGCCGGGCTCTATGGGGGGATTTTGGTGGTGATGCTTGCCGGTCTTGCCACCGACCGTCTTCTCTTTGCTTACCTTGAAGCCGCTACAGACCGGCGGTGGGGGAGGGTGCATCATGGCTGAGCAGGCAAAATTGCCCCCCAAAGATGAGAGCCCATCCCTTTTACAGCTGGAAGGGATTTCGTTCACCTATCCGGGGAGCGAAAAGGGGGTGTTTCAGGATTTCTCTTTCAACGTGAAGGAGGGAACGCTTACGGTGCTCGCCGGTCCCAGCGGCTGTGGCAAGAGCACCCTTTTGGCACTATCAGGCACTTTCCTCATTCCCCACAGCGGGCGGATCTCTTACCGGGGAGAGAGGGTGAGCGTACCGGATCGGCGGCGCATCATGATCTATCAGGATCAGGAGCAGCTCTTCCCCTGGAAAACCGTTTTGGGAAATCTCCTGCTTCCCCTGGATCATTCACAACGGAGTGGGGAACATTGGAGAGTGCTTCACAAGGAGGCGGTCGAGAGGGCCCGGCAGGCCCTGGGGGATGTGGGGCTGGAAGGCTGGGAAAAGGCTTTCCCCCATGAACTCTCCGGGGGAATGAAGCAGCGGGCGGTGCTTGCCCGGGCCCTTGCCATGGGGTCGGAACTGCTTTTAATGGATGAGCCCTTTGCCAGCCTTGATGATTACAGCAGGGAGACCCTGCAGGAGCTGCTGGTGGAAACCCAAAAACGGCAGAAGATGACGGTGCTTCTGGTGACTCACGATTTGAGAGAGGCTCTACGCATAGGGGGGGAGCTGCGATATTTCGAAGGATCCATACCTGCCGCCTCCTGCAGCATTATCCGTCCCCCCGGTGAGATCCCCCGGGATCCGGACCAGGAACAGTTGATCCCCCTTATCAGGGAGCTTAGGCGCTCCTACCGGGACCCCCAAAAATGAACTGCCCGGGATTGAGACTGTTCTGCGGCATCAATTTCAGTGAATCGGTATGCTTAGTTGGTATACTTCCACTTCTCCTTGGTAGCGATCCATAAAAGGGACCAGCCGTATCGCATAGAAGGGAGCGTCGAAGCGGTCTATTAATTCTCCATAGCGGTGGATGACCCCTATAAGCTCCGGGTAAAAGCGGTAGGGGTTACCGTATAAGGCATTCCAAACCGGCCTCTGGCTGTAGATCATCTCCATCTCTTCCCGGGGCCATATAATCCACCGGATGTTCTCCTCAAGAAGAAACTGAAACAGCGGGCTTTCCAACAGCCACTCCTCGTCAAGTGTTTCCGGCTGTGTTGCTAAGTTCTGGAGCTGTGGTCGCCCATCCACCGGGGGAAGCGCAGCCAGGTCTCTCCACACTCGAAGGCGGTCCGGAGGAAAAGCAAAGCCTGTATTGAGGTTTGCCAGAACCCGACCTTCTCTATTTTGTGAATGTTGTGAGTTTTCAGAGAGATTCACTTTTGAAAGGGCTGCTTCGATCCTTGCTACATACTCACCATAAGATGCAGCGACTTCTTTCCCCTCTGCATCCGGATACCATCGATATAGCTCGCTTCCCAACAGGACCCCGTTACCAAGGGGCAGTAAAAGCAGCAAAAATAACAGCACACCCTTCGATGTCCGCCAATGCTCTGTTTTCCAAAGAGATACAAGCAGACCGATACCGATATAAGCCCAGGGAGTGAAAAACACAAAACTGGGAGGACTGTTTTTTCCTATAATAAAAATCGCCACAGCGGTCATAGCGATGGATCCGACACATATCTTGGCTTCTGATCCTCGTTTGGCAAAGAGGGAGGCAGCCACTATCAAGGGTATGGCTAATAAGTGATGAGCTGCCGGGGGGAGATAGTAGGTGCCCGCATGACGGAGCATCATTTTATGGAAAAATTCGCGAAACCGCATAAAGCGTTCGTACACCCCGGAAGTTACCCCAACAGAATCACCGAAGCTGCGGTAATTGGTGAAAAAATCTGGATCGAGGGCCAGACTGACTGCGATCGCAGCGGCGGCAAAAAGAAACAGAATAAGCACAAAAATGGCCGCTGACGCTATTTTTCGTCCCTTTGATGAAGTCCACAGTACCCATGGTAGAAGTGCAGCGGCGGCAATAAATGCATTGGGGTGTATAAATATTGATATTCCGGTTATGGCAGCAGCCAAAGCCGGAGAGAATCGCCCTCCTCTTATGAGAGAATATACGGCCAACAGAATTGCCATGAGGATAAGCGCTTCCTGCCGTCCCAAGTGGGAGATATAAAAAAACTGCACATCCAGAGCAAAAGCGGAGGTAATTAGCAAAGAGAGACCCTTATCCTTGGTCAAAGTGAAGAGTATTTTCCAAAAAAAACATACCGAAACCAGTGCAGCAACCAAGGAGGGCAGTCTGGCGGTCTGAGCGGACCAGCTGAGCAGGATAAAGGGGCCTTGAATGAGATGGTATAAGATCTTCAATCCATGGGGATGACGCAGGGTCAAAACAAAAAAATCCTCCGTCGCCCCAAATCCTCCGCTGTAGATGGATCTGCTCAAAGAAGCGAGCCACACTTCATCGGAGTGCACAAAAGGAAAAAAGGAAAGGCTGAATAGATGCAGCAGCAGGTAGAGGCACAAGAGGACAAGGGGAACAAGGAGAGATAGAGAAAAGATAGGGGGGGTAAAAAAATGACCCCCGGCCAAAGAGGGCCGGGAGTCATTAAGATTGAAAAAGTCTCTTTTAGTCGGATTCAACCTCGAAGCCTTTATTGGCGTAGCCACGGGGAGCTGTTCTGGGTGTTCCCATTCCATACTTCATAGAAACCGCGTCGTAGCCGAGCATGTTGAGCATAACCACAAGCTGGTTGGAACCCTGACCGCTGTAGCAGTAGATAATCAGTTTCTTATCCGTAGGAAATCCCGAGATCGCCTCGTTCCATTTTGGATTATACGGTAAGTTTATGGAGCCGGGTACGCGGGCTTTGGCAAAGTCGTCGGGCCTGCACATGGAGATAAACATCGCAGAGTCATCTTCAGCCTGGACAATCGCCGCGGCATCCTCTTCGGAGATCATCCTGTTGGCGAAAGTACCGCTCAAGGCAAAGGTGGACTCATAGTAAGACTGTATCTCTTCCATAGCCTTCTCAGGTACATCGTAGGTTACGGAGGTATCGATTTCGTTCGGGGTAGTTTCCACTATCTCCTCGTGACCCTCTACACGAGTAATTCCCAATTTCCAGCCGGAGTTTACCGAATAGGCTTCAATTCCCGCCATTCTCATGGTGATAAGTGCCTGTCCCGAGGTCTGTCCGGAGTAACAATGTACGTATACCGGGCGATCCTGTGGAATGTGGGGCAATGACTCCCACATTGCCGGAGTTCCCCAGGGTACATTCACAGCTCCACGGACATGTCCTTCTGTATAGTCCCCAGCCCGGCGAATATCTACTACGTAGAGATCTTCGCCCGCCCGCATTTTTTCTACAAACTTGTCCATGGGAAAGATCTTGTTTCCATTTGTCAGGTCAGCTATGTAGCCGCTCACAAACTCTCTAACCGAGAAATCCTGTGCTTCTTCTTTAGCTTGTACTTCCGACGTCTCTTCTGCAACCTCTTCTTTTTGGTCACAGCCCATCAAAAGTACTAAGCTCAACAGCATCATTATCAAAAGTGCTGCCTTTAAACTCTTCTTCATCTGTTTCTCCTTGAAAAAATCATTTATTACTAAACGCTTTTAGACGTTTATTGTTTAGGACATGTCAGGTTCCTGAAGCTGGATGTTGCTTTCGGGAACATGGACAGGATTCATCGGATTGGCAGTCCACTCCACCCAGGCACCGTCGTACACCCTGATGTTCCGGTAGCCAGCGTTGTAAAGGGCCAAGAAGGTAGGTGTTGCCCGAATCGAAGTATGACAATAGAGCCAAATCTCTTTGTCGAAATCTATTCCCTCTTCAAGGTACCTTATCTGAATCTGATCTACAGGACGGAAGGTGCCGTCACGAAAGCAATTTTCTCTATAGTCGATGTGGAGCGAGCCCGGAATGTGGCCCTGCAGATGCTCATCTACGCTGCGAGTGTCAATTAACACCACCGACTGATCGGGTTCATTTACATGCGCCCGGACAGTTTTGGCATCTAACAGCATTGAGGAGTCTGCCTCTTGTGCCTGAAACTCCACAGCCGTTACAGAAGGGGCTTTGTCGCTCAAAGCAGCGCCGGCAGCCTGTAAAGCTTCGTACCCGCCGCTTACCACTTTCACTTTGTCATGGCCGTAGACCTTTAATGTCCACCAAAGCCTTGGTGCATCCATCAAGTTAGCATCATAGGCGATGACCAGTGTATCGTTTGAAATACCTCTGCGTCCGAGGTTTTTCTCTATCTTCTCCGGCGGAGCCAAGAGGGCCGGATGGGGTGACATGACGACAATATCGGCTCTGGAGATATTTACCGCACCTTCGATATGGCCTTCGTTATACTCCGGCATAGTTCTGGTATCTACCAGGACAGCGGAAGAGTTGTTTTCCACTAATTGCAGGGCTTCTTCTGCCGTTATTATTTCAGTTTCAGTCTCTCCGGCCGGTTTTGGTGAACAACTCACAAATAAGCTGACCGCGACTATCAACAGCATCACGAATTTAATAGCTTTCATACTTCCTCCTGACAAGTTTGTAAAACTATTTTACACTATATTGTCTTAATAGTACAAATATTATTTTGAATATATGTCATAAAAGTTATAGTGTCAATTACTATGTGAAAGGTATATGATAAAAAATGTATTTCTTCACAAAAAAAAGAACTACCATGCAGCAGACTCATTCTTGTCGCTGTGCTCCTGTGGGGGCGCAGGTGCTGTACGTTCCCGATGTCTACGCTGAGAGCCCCGTGAAGGGGGCCATCAACGCACCCTGGGGACCGGAACTTAAGAAGATCCTTAAGAATCTGCCCAAGGAGAAGGAAGTGATGCTCTACTGCTACACCGGACAGACCGCAGGACAAGCTGTTGCGGGCCTCCGGGTACTTGGCTACGATGCGGTGAGCCTCAAGAGCGGAATGGGAACCGGAGCAAACGCTCCCGGCGGCTGGTCAAACCAGGGATTTTCTGTAGTAAAATAATCAGGCCTCGGCCTGTCTGCAGAGACTGCAGAATACTGTTGTTCATTGAACAAAAACCCCGGGTGAAATGCTCGGGGCTTTTGTCTGTATCAGGCAAGGGTGCTTTCGGAGTGCTCCGGGAGAGGGGAGAGGGGTGCCGAAGAAGTCCCGGGATGGGAAGAAGGTCCAGGACGGCTCCCTGGGCGGATCACGGGGCGGTTCCCTGGGCGGTTCCCACCCCGGGAGCGGGTGCTCCGCTGCAACGCTTCACTCCGGCCATGCGTTGCTTCGGCCCCCCCTCCCGGGATCTCCGGGCCCCCTCCTCTTTCACTCCTGAGTTTTCATAGTAGCCTCTTTCAGCATTTACAGATCTTTCACCACTCCAACAGTGAGTCCAGTGAGCCGGGCAATCTCCTCCGGACTTATCCCCGAGGAAAGAAGGTTTTTGGCAATCTCTACTGCTTTCTTTCCCTCACCCTCTGAAAATCCTTCCTTACG
>CAYMWV010000177.1:0-7348 GCA_964394395.1 uncultured Sediminispirochaeta sp. | reverse complement strand
CTTCGTTGGATGTTTCCAGCTCCTCGATGGTGGCCTGCAGATTTTCCCGGGAAAACTGCAGCTCCTGTTCCAGATCCCTTATCCGCTGCTCCGTTTCCTCCGAGAGGTTGTAACTCTCGACAGCCTTCTCGGCAGCCTCTGGTCTCTCTTTTTCTATCTCGATGATCATCACTGCCGCCAGGGGGCTTTGTCCCTTCATTCCCGGCAGCATCATCATCCGCAGGTTGATCTGACGAGCAGTATCCCCCTCTTTGAGGGTGATTCCACTAAAGCGAAGCTCTTTTTTCTGCCGAAACACCTTCTGCAGACCCGTGGAGAGGGGGATGGAGAGCTCCTTTCTGGCAAGTTTATCTATCTCCAGGGTCGGAGTTCCCGTGGGAATTTGAAAGTAGCGGCTGGAGTCGCCGATAAAATGGAGAACTTCCATCTGCTCATTGACAATCACCGAAACAGGAAGGAAGTCCCGGTTTACCGCATCCAGGAAGCGGTCCAGGATTTTCTCTCCTCCGCTCTGAAGAAGTCTCCGGCTATTGGAATAGCGGCTGTGAAGCTCCCGGTACCGGGTGTCGGTGGTCTGGCTGCCTCCGGAGTTGCTCGGAATCTGTTTCTGTTTCCCCCGGGACTTGAAGATCTTCAGCTTTGGTTCAACCGGTTCAAAAAAGCTGACCATATCTCCGGTACTCTCACTGCTGCCCAATAGAAGGACCCCGTCACTTCGTAAGGAGAAGTTGAAAAAGGAGAATACCTTGCTCTGCAGCACCGGCTGAAGATAGATGAGCAGGTTTCGGCAGCTGATAAAATCGATGTTGGTGAAAGGGGGGTCCTTGATAAGGTTGTGCTGAGCGAAAACCACCATCTCCCGGATATTCCGGGCTATCTGGAAATGGTCATCCCGGCGGACAAAATATTTGGTCACATAGGGGATCGGCAGATCTGCGACGATACTTTCAGGATAGGAGCCTATGGCGGCGAAGTGGATCGCTTCCCGGTCTATATCGGTGGCGAAGATCTTGACATTCCTCTTTACTTCAAGCTTGTTAAGAGTTTCCCGGATCAGAATAGCCAGAGAGTAGGCCTCCTCTCCGGTGGAACAGCCGGCAACCCAGAAGCGCAGTTCCCGATCATCCCCGGCGGTGATTATCTCTTCCATCACCTTCTCTTCCAGATAGTCAAACACCTTCTGGTCCCGGAAGAAGGAGGTAACTCCGATCAATAGTTCCCGAAAAAGCGTTTGGATTTCCGAGGGAAAGCGGCGGAGATAGTCAACGTAAGCATCGATCTCATCTATCCGGTTTACCGTCATCCTCCGTTCTATCCTTCGGGTGACGGTGCTGGGCTTGTAGTGGGTAAAGTCGACCTTGTTCTGGTCTCTCAGGAGGGCAAATATCTTGGAAAGGCCATCCTCGTTTTCGATAATACTTTTAGAGCGGTTTTGTTTAGAGCCGTGGGGGCTTTGGACAAAGGAGAGGAGCTGCTCGGGCATCTGCTCAGGTGGCAGGATAAAGTCTGCAAGACCTGTGGAGATGGCTGACCGGGGCATCCCGTCGAACCGGGCGCTCTCTTCATCCTGTACCATAATCATGCCGCCGAACTGTTTAACCGCCCGTGTTCCACGCATACCGTCGCTGCCGGTGCCAGAAAGAATCACCGCAACCGCTTTCTCCCCCTGGTCGTCCGCCAGGGAGCGGAGAAAGATATCGATGGGGAGGTTAATCCCCCGGATGGGATCTTGAGGGTTGAGAAAGAGTTTGCCATGGAAGATGGTGAGGTTCTGCTTCGGGGGGATCAGGTAGATATTCGCCGCCTCTACCAGCATCCCATCCTCAGCCCGGTGGACGGCCATTTTGGTCTTCTTTGATAATATCTCAACCATCAAGCTCTTGTAATCCGGCGAGAGGTGCTGAATTACGATGAAAGCACAGCTGCTTTCGGCGGGCATGGCGGTAAAGAAGCTTTCGATAGCTTCCAGGCCTCCAGCGGAGGCGCCAACTGCCACATAGTGACTTGGCATGCTCTCTTTAATCTCTTTTTTACTGCTCATGCTAGGGAGTATAATAAATCATCAGTCCGCATACAATGAAACTGAGAGATATAGGGATACTTTTATTTAGATAAAATATCAGTTATACTTCTTTATCATGCCGGGGAAACGAATGTTACAAACATTACTGCTGGTGGAGGATGATCCGCTTATTGCAAAGACCGAGCAGCTGGTGCTTGAAAAAGCGGGATACCAGGTACTTACCGCATCAACCGGAGAGATGGCGGTTGAGACTGCCCTCGGTCGGGATGATATTGATCTGATCCTGATGGATATCAATCTGGGAGAGGGGATGGACGGCACAGCGGCGGCCGAGAAGATCCTTGCGAAAAAGCATCTACCCATCATGTTTCTCTCATCCCATACCGAGCCGGAGGTGGTGGAGAGGACCGAAGGGATTACCGGTTACGGCTATATCCTGAAAAACAGCGATGCCACGGTGCTTCTTGCATCAATTCGGATGGCCTTTCGGCTCTTTGAATCTCGGCAGCGGGAGAAGGAGAGCCTGGAGGAGCGGGAGCGGGTTGTGGATGCCCTTCAAGCGCTGGCTGAAACGGGGATGGAAGATGAAGATCATATCCTCCGCTTTATCGTTCGGGAACTTGCCCGGGCACTGCAGGTACGTTACGCATTCGTTGCCAGGATCAAGCCCGATTCCCCTGATTTTGCCCAAACCCTGGCTATCTGGACGGGGCAGGAGTATGGTGAGAACTTTACCTACGAGCTTTCCGGTGCTCCCTGCAAGAACGTAGTCGAGCAGGGGGATTGTTTTTATCCGGAAGATGTTACTTCCCTCTTTCCCGATCATCTTATCCTTCGGGATCTTGGGGTGGAAAGTTATTGGGGCACCCCCTTGAGGGATCGCAATGGGGAGGTTCTGGGTCTCCTGGTCGCCATGGATACAAAACCCTTGACGGAACACGCCTGGTGCCTATCACTTTTGCAGAGTTTCGCCCTCCGGGCCGCCCAGGAGATATCCCGGGACAGGGAAGTAAAAGAGCTCTCTGTTAAACTGCAGGAGAGAATCAAGGAGCTGCAAGCCCTTTTGGGGGTGGTACAGCTGGTTACCGATCCAAAACGTCCCTTGCGGGAGGTTGTGGAAACCATTATTGAAAAACTTATCTGGGGGATGCAGTTTCCCGAACTTGTATCGATGCGAATTACCCTGAGCGGTGTTGTCTATACCAGCCCCCATTTCACCCTTTCCGCTTACTGCATCAAGGAAGATGTGATGATGGGAGATAGCCGGACGGGAGATATTGAGCTCTACTACAGGGAGAATCCCCTTCCCGGCGGATCCGATCCCTTTCTCCCGGAGGAGCGGAATTTGATCAAAGCGGTTAAGGATCAGCTGGTATCCTTTCTTGACCGGAAACGGTCTCTTCTCTCCATAGAGAAGAGCGAGGAGCGCTACCGAACTCTTTTTGAACAGACCAACACGGGAATCTGCATTGTAGATATAAAAAGCGGCATTGTTACTGAATGCAACCCCGCCTTTGCACAGCTTATCGGGGAGAGCCGTCCCTCGGTGATCGGCCGTAACTACCAGAGCCTTGGTTGCGAGAAGGATTTTGATGATATAACGGCGCATATTAATAGACCCATGCATGTCAGATTAAAACACAGCAGTGGGGAGATTCTGGAGATGGAGCTGAGGTCGGATCTGGTCAGTCACCGGGGCCGGAGCTTGCTTCAATGCACCCTCTCCTCTCCGCTTCAGGAGTAGCAATGAGAGATCCCAGTTACACAGGTAAAGGTTCACACCGGAGTAAATTATCCGGAGCTGCCGATTCAGGCTGAACCGGTTTCAGGGAGAGGGGATGAGTAAGTCAATCCGTTTCACCTGCCGGAGGGCCGAGTCAAAGCCTGATAGATCGGTATGGATTGCAGCTTCCTGCCCCGGAAGGCCGCTGTGTCCGATCAGCTCGAGGGTGTAAGCCTCTTCTTTCTCCCCGTTTTTCAAGTCCCTTTCTATTTCTACAGCATAGAGGAGGGCTGGCTGGCCTATCCACCCGTTCTTCTCCCTGGTAAAGGTTTCATTCTCATCTCCTGAGCTGTTTACCTCCGCAAAGAGGGTGAACGGGGGCTGTGACAGCTCCAGTTTTGTTTCCAGTGTGAAATCGCTTGTCGGAGTTGCGGAAGTGATGGTATCGGGGAAAGGATTATCCGGTGAGGGAAGTTGCTTACCCGCCTCTTTCATTTTCTGTGCCCAGAGAGGAAAAGATCCCCTGAAAAATGCTTCCCCCTTATCTTTCTTTTCTGCATGACGCATCTTCCTGTAATCGGCTCCCGATACATAGAGGGTTTCCAGAAGCTTACCATTGTCATCTTCAGTCCAGAGGACAATCTGGGAGAGAAGATTAAAGATGAAGGGTCCCGCCTGCATTCTCCTGCTCCAGGACTCTCCGGTCTCTATCTCCAGTTGAATCTCTCGTCCGGTAGTTTCTCCCTTGAGGAGGATGATTTCTTTCTCCGTGGATACTTTGTTCATAATGCAGCCGGAAAAAAGGAGGCTTGCCAGTATGAGCATAATTCCTGCTATAGGTATGTGATTTTTCATGTATTCCCCTTGAATGTTTTTCATATGTTCCTGCTCCATAATTATAACACCGGGTAAAGCAAAAAGTGTCACCATGCCGGCTTCTCCCGGTTTTTTTACCGTGCTATACTGCCCGGGGAAAGCAAACATTCGGGAGGATTGAATGAAGGATACCGTGCAGGAGAATATGATCAGCAACAGCGAAGCGATCCTGGGCTTCGAGTTCGGCTCCACGAGAATAAAGGCAACATTGATTGACCGGGAGGGCACTTCCCTCGCTTCAGGCTCTCACGGATGGGAAAACCGGCTGGTGGATGGAATCTGGATTTACGATCTTGAGGATGTGTGGTCCGGCGCTGCCGCCTGTTTCTCCTCCCTGAAGGATGATGTGAAGAGCAGCTACGGGCTCCCTCTTAGCTCCCTCTCTCTGGCCGCTGCTGGTTTCAGCGGGATGATGCACGGATATCTCGCCTTTGACAGGGAAGATAATCTTATGGTGCCTTTCAGAACCTGGCGAAACAACATGACCGAAGCAGCTTCCCGGGAGCTGACAGGGCTTTTCGGCTTTCCCATCCCCCAGCGCTGGAGTATTGCCCATCTATGGCAGGCGGTGTTAAACGAAGAGGAGCATGTGAAGGATATCGCCTACCTTACCACCCTCTCCGGCTACGTTCACTGGAAGCTCACGGGGCGCAAGGTTCTCGGTATAGGGGATGCCTCGGGAATGTTTCCCATCGATTCTTCTACCGGTACCTTTGATAAGGGGATGATTGAGCTTTTTGATACCCGGCTGGCGGAAAAGGGGATTCCCTGGAAACTGGAAACAATTCTTCCGGAGGTGCTTTGCGCCGGAGATGCTGCGGGGGCTTTGACTCAATCCGGGGCCCGGCTTCTCGATTCTTCCGGTGATCTTGCGGCGGGAATACCCCTTTGCCCCCCCGAGGGAGATGCGGGAACCGGCATGGTGGCTACCGGGGCGGTGGAACCGGGAACAGGAAATGTCTCTGCGGGAACATCGGTTTTCGCCATGGTGGTGCTGGAGAAGCCCCTGGCCAAGCTGCACCCCGAGATAGATTTAGTGACCACCCCCGACGGCTCCCCGGTGGCGATGGCCCATTCCAACAACTGCAGCAGCGAGATCGACTCCTGGGTTTCCCTTTTTTCACAGGCCGGGGAGCTTCTGGGGGCTCAGGCCACCCTCGATTCTGACCCCTCTGCTGTTTATGAGCGGCTTCTCTCCCTTGCCCTTCAGGGGGATAGAGAGAGCGGTGGGCTTTTAAGCTACGGATACCATTCGGGGGAACATGTCACCGGCTTTGCCGAGGGGCGCCCCTTGCTGGTACGACAGCCGGATTCCCGCTTCTCTCTGGAGAACGTTATGCGGAGCCTGCTCTTCTCATCCCTCTGCGCCCTGAGAACCGGTCTGGATATCCTCTTTTCCGAGGGGGTCCAGCTTCAGCAGCTCCAGGGGCACGGCGGCTTTTTCAAGACCCCTGAGGTGGGGCAGCGGATCATGGCCGCCGCCACCGGTGTGCCCGTCGCCCTGCCGGAGACAGCAGGAGAGGGGGGCGCCTGGGGGATGGCGGTTCTTGCCGCCTGGATGCTGGAGAGGTCGGAGAAGGCGGGAACCGGTGGGAGTGTGGGGGAAGCCGGGTCTGTGGGGGCAGCTGGGACAGCCGGGGCAGCAGCCGAAGAAAACTGCGCAACCCTTCCCCAGTTCCTGAAGCGAATTCTGGCCGGGAGCCTGGGCTCTCCCTGTCATCCCCGCCCGGATGAGGTGGAAAGTTTCTCTCTATACTATAAGCGGTACCACCAGGGGCTGGGGATCGAAAAGGCAGCAGTGGAGCTGTTATCATAAATGGAAAAAACAGAAAAAAAGGAACTCAAATGGACCGCATTAATGCTCCTGGTCTTTCTCATCTGGGGCTCCTTCTACCCGGTGGCAAAATTCATTGTTTCCGATGTGCATCCCCTTTTTCTCGCCTTTCTTCGTTACTTTTTTGCCCTTCTTCCCATGGTTCCTCTCTTTTTGCGGGAGCTGGGGAGATTAAAGGGCGGGATCGGCTGGAAGGACCTGGTGCAGATTTCCTTTCTCGGCTTTCTCGGGGTGACCCTCTTTGCCGCCCTCCTGTTTAAGGGAATAGAGCTCTCCAATGCCGGGACCAGTTCCATTCTGGCCAATACCCAGCCGGTCTTTGCCACGCTATTGGCTCCCCTCCTTACCTCTGAGCGGTTTACCCTGCGGCAGTTTGGGGGAATCCTCCTTGGAGTTGTGGGGATGGGAATAGTAGTAATCGGTGGGACGGGGTTCGGAGCTGCCGGGATAGAAGGGGCCGGTCTTGAAGGCGCCGGGCTATCAGGGACAGGAAGCCTCTCATTTCTCCTGGGAAATCTCCTCTGCATAGGCGCATCCCTGGCCATCAGCCTCTACTACATCCTGATGAAACGGTTTGTCGCCAAATATGGCAGTATCATCCCCACCACCATCTCCTTCTTTTCCGGTATGGTGGTGCTTTTTCTCTTCTCTCTCCTGGGCGGAGCGGATATGAGTGCCCCGGCAGCCTTTTCTCCCCTTGAATGGGCGATGGTAGCCTATAACGGCATGGTCGCCACAGCCCTGGTCTACCTGCTCCACAACCGCTCCCTGGTGGAGATCGGGGTGATCAAGACCATCCGGCTCAAGTTCCTCATTCCGGTCTTCGGGGTGCTGCTATCCATCATCTTCCTCGGAGAAGCCACCTCCAGGGCTCTCTGGGTCGGCATGGGGG
>CAYMWV010000176.1:5974-7429 GCA_964394395.1 uncultured Sediminispirochaeta sp. | reverse complement strand
CAAAATCGATAGCCGAAACCCGCAGTATCGGCTGGGCCTGGCTTATCCATACTGCTCAGGATATTGTGATCTTCTCCGCCCTCTTTGCCACTGCGGCTGTGCCGGGATAACACTTTCACGGTTAATTCGTGTTATCCCGGTCGGTTGAAATTTTGGGCTCACTACCCCCACTTTTATCAATTTTTCTGCATCTTTGGCAGTGTACGGGTTTTCGAGTCACCATAGGAGTTTTGTATCGTTCTGGAGCCCGTCGGGGCAAGGGTTTTCTGGTGGGGTTTTCAGTGGGGGGCTGGTGAACCGGTCGGAGGGTTTGGCAAGATGACAGGTTCATGCTTTCACAAAGGGGCAATGGGTTTCCCTGAAATTATGGTTTTTTCCACTTCAATCCGGAAAAACGGGCAAAGTCGGTATCCGTTGAATAGAGGGTGCAGTCCCATTGGATGGCCAGAGCAGCCAGGTGGGCATCTGTTGTGAGATTTCCTGCGGTGCCAGCCTCTTTCAGTAGGGCTTCAACCATTTTCCAGTGACCTTCCCTGGGTGATATTATCTGAACAGGAGGCTGATCAAGCCAGGAATTTATGTAGTCCCCAGCTTCCTCAAGGGTGAGGGGAAGGGTAAAAAGACGGGGATTGGTGCTGATTCTGACGAAACCGAGAATAACTGTCCAGCAAAGACATACGGGAGTAGTCCCGGAGAGGCAGGAATCCCACCATGGCCGTATGGAAGCATTCCTGGGAGAATCACCGTTGACCGAATGCAGTAGAATATTCACATCTGGAAGTATCAACTCAGATGCCTCAACAGCTCTTCATCTCCCTGGTCATCTGCTGTCCGTCCCAAGGTATCCAGATCAAGTCCGGCTCTGGGCTTCAGGGATCGGACAGGGGTACGATAAGCCCCTTTGCTTTTTGGCTTCCGATCCATGGACTCCAGTCCTTTCTGCAAAGCCTGATGAACCATTACCTTGAAGGAGACGTTCTGTTCTGCCGCCCGTTTTTTTAGTGTCCGGATCAAATTATCATCCAGGGTCAGTGTGGTTCTCATGATACCAATATACTACGCCAACATAATAGCATCAAGAAGATTTTTGCAAACCATCGTGATGCGTCATGATGGAAAAACAAGAAGGCTTGCCGAGAATATCTGATAAAGGAAGGCTTATACCTCCACCGTGCACCACCTGCCGATATTCCGGGTGGCCTTATCAAACTCAACGCCGACCTTAATAAACCTGTCGGCGTTTTCGGTGGTGTACGGTATCAGGTAGCCTTTTTCATCGATCTGCTTCAAGGCTTCCTCGGCGGTTCCGTTCAGCTTGAACTCAAAAACATAGATCGCACCGGGAACCCTGACCACGGCATCGCTTCGTCCCCGGGCAGATTTTACCTCACTTTCAATGTACTGCCCCAGCAGCTTGAAGACCAGGTAAAAGACCACGTGGTAGTGGCGCTCGGT
>CAYMWV010000176.1:0-5874 GCA_964394395.1 uncultured Sediminispirochaeta sp. | reverse complement strand
GTCAGATAACCGCTCTGGTAGATCACCGGTACAGGCCTGTCCGGATCGGCCCGGTAGTCTGCAAATCCGTTGGCAGGGAGTTGGATCCCTTCAAGCTCACGCAAATCCGTGTCGGTTTTCTTTAACAATTCCACCAGGAAGGTGGGCGTTCCCGTCTGAAACCAGAAATCCTGGAACTCTCTACTCCTGAACAGATTAAGGGTACTGAAGGGGTTGTAAACCGCCGGCCCCGCAGGGTGGAAGTGGTAGCCGTTATACCATCGACGGATTTTATCGAGGCAGGCGTCCCGGCTGATCCCTTCCGCTGCAGCCAGGGTTTCGATCTCAGGAGAAAAAACATCCCCAAGCTCTGTCTCGGTAATTCCGCAAAGGGGAGCATACTCCTTATCCAGGGAAAGATCGATCAACTGGTTGAGATCGGAAAAAACACTTACTTGGTTGAACTTGGTCACCCCTGTGATAAAAGAAAACTTCAGGTGGGCGTCGGCGCTTTTCAGCACCCCGAAAAAGGGTTTAAGAAAATGCTTATACTGCTCATGGAGCTCCGGATTCTCTATGGTGGACAGGAGCGGTTTGTCATATTCGTCGATGAGGACGCAGGTCTGTTTTCCGGTAATTTCATGGGCTCGCCTTATGATTACCGAAAATCTGCCGGACAAGGTATCTGCAACCACATCAGGGGGGAAACGCTGTTCCCACTGATCGAGATGAAGTTTCACAATAGCACGAAGACCTTCCATGCCATTGTAGGTTTCCGCATTGAGATCCAGCCGAAGAACCGGGTATTCGGTCCACTCCTCCTCCAGGGTTTCCAGGGCAAGGCCGGTGAAGAGCTCCTTTCGGCCTTCCAGGTAGGCCCCCAGGGTGGAACAGGTGAGGGATTTCCCAAAGCGCCGGGGCCGGGAAAGAAAGTATGCCTTTCCCTCGTTCACCATCCGGTACAGCAGGGCAGATTTGTCTACATAGAGATAGCCGCCTTCTCGAAGAGAAACGAAATCCTGAATACCAATGGGGAGTTTTCGAGTCTTCATGGGGATATTGTATCGTTCTGGAGCCCGTTGGGGCAAGGGCTTTCTGGTGGGGTTTTCAGTTGGGGCCGGGCGAGAGATGTTTCGCCGAGGCTCGGCGGGGTTTTGTGTCCAGAGTAAGGTTGAGGGCTGATATTGAGTGTAAACTCAAGCATCAGAGGGTCGCGGGAGTGCCTGGATGAAGCCAATTTCAAGGTATAGTTGAAATTGGTCTGAATTTCCTGCACTCCATGGCAGGGATAAACTTGTAGTGCTTCTCATTTGCCGTCAGCAATGTTTCCCCATTTTGAACAACCGTTGCTGCTATTAATCCGTCTGCAAGCATCATGGAATGGCTCAAGGCATATTCCTGTACATAGAACATGGCTCTGGCTGAAACTTCCTTATCGATCTGGATTATATTGACATTCCATTTTCTCATTTGTTTTTGTAATCTTTTCATTTCTTCCTTATTTTTCATTCCTTGCATCAATTCCATTAAAGTGACTACGGAAACAGAAAATGGCAGATTTTCTTCAACAGCTTTTTTTGCCGATTCACTTCCCCTCAAGTACCAGACAAGCACATCTGTATCAATTATCAAAACTGGCGTCCCTTCCGAAAACCCCTTACCTGGTCTTCCACAGACAGGCCATTTTCCTGATTTTTCCACATCCCAAATATTGAGGTCTCATCTTCATGATTCACTGAAGTTTGATAAGGAACTATCTTCGCAAGGGGCTTGCCCCTGTAGGTAACCGTGATTTCTTGTCCCACAGAAACCTGATCAATAATCCTGCCGGGATGAATTCTCAACTCTTTTGTGGTCACTGTCATGTGCGGACCCTCCTTGTATACACTTTAGAGTGTACACTAAAAACCGAAATAAACCAAGTAGTTCTTATCCTGTTTCTCTCTTTTCTATCAATCGACCGGTTATATATTTATGAAGCACACTCTTTACAAAAGTCTGATACCTAAGCCCTTCGCTATCGGCAAATTCCTTGATTTTTTCTAATTCGAATTCGTCGATCCGGATATTCATTTTAGTTTCCTTTTTCCGGAACTCCCGGGCGGCATCCTTGAACATTTTTTGTCTATCCTTCGTCGGTTTCGGGAGAGTAGTAATATCAATATCATCAAGGGCCTCTATCAAATCTTTTTCTTCTTCATCCAGGTATTTGTCGTCAATCATTTATTCTTTCCTCCTTCTCAATCAGATAGAGAAATTTTCTGCTTGGATATGCTGTTTTCAAAAATAGCTCTGCTCCATCAACTACATAGGGCACACAATAGGTATAATCGTTGAGCTTTATTACCATGACCATTTGCTTCGGATATTTTATCCGGTTTGGATGCAAAAAATCCAGAAGCACCCCATTCTGCTCTATTGCTTCAATTACTTGGCTGAAGGTTATTCCTCTTGCTTTATACAGTACTTCATTCTTTTCAGCACTGAAGTTGAATACCATGCAAGAAATATATCACTTTGTGCGCACATGGTCAATATTCTTGTTAACCTTTTCTACTGGGGTATTTTCTGCCCGGGCCCCGTGGGGTTTTGTTTGGTTTCTTAAGGGCACAACGCACTTCTTCATTATAACCGATAGTAACAAACCCGGCGTCCTTTCCAGAGACACCGTATCTGCTCTTCCACAGACGGACGGACCCTCGCCCTGATTCCTCCACATCTCAAATAGTGAAGGCTCATCTTCATGGTTCACTAAAGTCTGATAAGGAATTATCCATGCAAGGGGTTTACCCCTGTAGGTGATCGTTGAATATGTTTCCCGGTCTCTCCGTCAAAACATAGCCGATCCTTCTCTTCTCCACCAATCCGCCGGGAAGGCTCTGTTTACCTCTGAAGCTTGAATCTGCAAACATTTGGGGTTACACTTGAAACATGCCTGAATTATCACGTTTTTTGGGAATAGTGATTGGTATTTCCTCAAAAGAGCCTTGAGGCATGTTCTTGAATGGTATGACCTGCACAAAGAGGAATTGATCAAGGATTGGAACCTGATTCAGGGTGGAAAGCCCCCTGAAAAAATATTGCCTTTGGAGTAAGCGATGATTCCTATAATTGTGGAAGCTACATACAAGGAAAAGTATACCCTCCGCATTGTCTTTTCTGACGGAACGGAAGGGGAGATAGATTTATCGAAAGAATTATACGGAGAGGTTTTTGAACCTTTGAAAGATCCTTCTTTTTTCAGCAAAGTGTTTGTGCACCCGGAATTCCATACCCTCTGCTGGCCCAATGGTGCTGATTTTGCCCCGGAATTTCTGTACGAGAATGTTTGGGTGCTGAGCCGGTAAAAGTAGAGATATGAAAAGAGGGGGTCCCCATGCCCATTATGAGGGACAGATCCCTTGATTTTTTTCCAGTTTATATTCGTCTATCCTGTCTGGAGAGAGGGCTGGCAATAATATTATCCCGATTTTTCCTCAGTCCTTTTTCTTCTTCATCTTCATCCATTATCATTCGCTACAACCTGATAGATGATGATTTGCGCTTATCCCCCGAAGCAAAGGTCCAGCGCCATTATTATATCTCAGTTTCCTGTCTTAAGCGCAGGGATCGTGCAGGTTGCACCTGGGACGGAAAAGATTATCCTTTTTAGCTCTCTGGTCAGGCAAAATGAAATAAATGTTCGAGATATTGATCTGGCCTTAATCTGCCCCCGGTTTTACAGAGCTGCGGCCAGGCTTTTAAGACAGGAGATTTTGGTGGATCTGGAGGGCGGATATCTCCATATCCGGGATAAAATCTTTGCTGAAGGAAAAATATTGTATAAAAGGAACTGAAGGCTCTTTGGCTCTGCTCATGATCGAGCGGAAGCAGGTCTGAGTACCCTGGCGGGTCTGGAAATATCCAATACCCGGACTAAGCACAGACTGGATTCAGGGGCTACAGACCATCTGGATTATGCCGCCTTGGGATACACCCTGCACGATATCTATAATCTGGTAAAAAATCTTTTTACAGATCGCCAATCATTTTGAGAACAACCTAAGCGCTGAAACCGGATATTAAGGCAGCCGGTGTCAGGATTGTTTAGAAATAGTAAATATTCATCATTTCATAAAAAGCATCATGATGTTTCTTTTCCACCCAGTAAGTATTAGTTATCAAAACTGATCAAGGATAAGCCATCTCCAGTCGTCACATAGAAACTTCCGTCGGAATTAATCACGATATCATATATGCTATTACCTAAAAGTCCATCAGCCGTAGTAAGGGTGATCCACTCGGAATCTTTGTAAATACTTAGACCGTATCCGCTTGTTCCCGCATAGATAGTACCGTCATCCGGATCAACAGCTATTGATTTCACATAATTCCAGGCAAGCCCGCTGTTGCCTGTGTTGTAGGTTATCCAGGATGAACCGTTATAGAAGCTTACACCACTCCCACTTCGGGCCAGATAAATAACCGGTCCCGGCCCAACGGCTATATCGTTTACAACTCCGGTGGCTACTCCATTTATTGTTGTATGGTTATCCCAGGAACTGCCATCATAAATACCAAAACCGGCGGTACCTCCACCGTACGTAAATCCGGCCAGGATCCTACCTGAATAAGGATCTGCCTCGACAACGCGTACAGCATCTGAAAGCAAATCAGCAGTATTGGCCATATTCATAAGTGACCAGGAAGATCCATCATAGAGTGCTATACCCGAATTTGTAGCGGCAAAGAGTCTCCATGAACCCTGCAGAACAGTATCTGCTATTGAGACTGCAGTAGCATTAGGCAAGCCATCCGCTGTAGTCCAGGATGTCCAGGTATCCGAAGCGTCTTTGAGATAAACAGCGTTTGATATACCTACGTAAAGCCCCTGACCATTTACATATTCCAATCCCCCGCAATGTGAACTCACAAATCCATTCGTGTTATTCCAGGTTGTCCATAAGGTGTTGCCGTCCCATTCAACCAGAGGAGCATGCATAAAGAAACTTGATAGAAAGAGAGTACCGTTTTGATTAATTTCTATCTCTCCAATAGAGGAATACTGGGGCAGACCGCTGTTTTGGTAGGTATAATGCTCCATAGCTATCGCACTTTGATTAATGATTACAGCATCTGAAGCTCTTCCCTCGGAGTTTATTCCGAGAACCATAAAAGAGTATCTTTTTTTGGGTGTCAATCCGCTCACAGCAGTCCCTTCGGGATTCCCGCTCTCAGTATAAAGCATATACTCTGCTGCATCATACTCTTTGTACCACACCTCCAGGTGATCAAGATTTGGATCAGATGAGTTGGCCCATGTAAGCTGAATTGTACCGCTTCCAATATAATCAGCTGCCAGGTTCGTAACCGGATTCGGTGGAGGCTGGCAGGTATCTTCAACTGCACCTATGTTTAAGCCTCCCCCGTATGTTCTAGAAAGACCATCCATATCGAAGGGTACATTTTCGGTCACATCGCCATCATTATCTAAATCTGCACTGTCCTGTGGTAGAAGAGCGATATTTCCCGCATCAATTACTGGGCTGGTGGTTAAAAGCTGGATTTCATCATCCACTGTCCCGTAAACATCATCCTCCCCGTCCGGATCAGCAAAATGAGGGTCACTGCTGGTTAGATCGGTACCATTTACCGTAGTTCCGCTACTTTGTATTACGCATGACCGGTAATCACCATAGATATCTACATACTGGCAGCCTATTCCGTGGATGCCATCGTTATTCCAATAAATTGAATTGTAGCTTATGGGATAGGAAATATTATTTAGTATAAAAATTGCATCGCCTTTAATTCCGGCGTTATTTCCAGTGAATGTACAATTATAAATTCCAACAATGGCATCTGAGTTATACATAGCACCACCATAGTTTCCTGCACTGTTTCCGGTAAACATGC
>CAYMWV010000175.1:0-7517 GCA_964394395.1 uncultured Sediminispirochaeta sp. | reverse complement strand
CACCGGCTGGTGGAGGAGTTTATGCTCCTGGCCAACAAGGTTGTGGCCGGCCACATTATCAAAGCGGAGAAGGAGCTGGAGAGGAATATTCCCTTTGTCTACCGGGTCCATGAAAAGCCCGCCGAAAAGGATGTTACTGCATTCCTGGCGACGGTGAGCAATTTGGGTATTCCCTACAAGATCGGTAAAACTGTTGAGCCCGATGACTACCGAAACATCCTCGGTATCATTGAGAACCTGGAGTTCAAGAACCTGGTGGAAAAGGTTGCCCTGCAGTCGATGACCAAGGCGGTCTACAGCACCGAAAACAGGGGCCATTTCGGCCTCGCCTTCGATGCCTATACCCACTTTACCTCACCTATCCGCCGCTACCCCGACCTGGTGGTCCACCGGCTCTTGAAACACTATTTACAACTCCTGCCGACGGACCTGAAAGCGCGCCGCAAGGCGGCCTGGGCGAAAAAGCAGCTGGCCGATACAAAGAAGCGTAAAGCCTCTATTGAAGAAACCTGCGCCCACAGCAACAAACGGGAGAAGATTGCGGTCTCCGCCGAGCGGGAATATTCAAAAATCAAGTCCCTGGAGTTTCTGGCGAAGAAGCTTGGCCACAGCTATGAGGGGGTAATTACCGGAGTTACCTCCTTCGGTCTCTTTGTTGAGATCTCCCACTACCTGATAGAAGGGCTTGTTCATGTTTCGAAGATGAAGGATGATCATTACCAATACGACAGCGAAAATTACCTGTACAAAGGGGAGCGGAGCGGAAAGGTGTACCGCCTGGGCGACCTGGTAAAGGTAAAGATTGAGCGGGTCTCCGTGGAGGACCGCAAGGCGGATTTTAGTCTGGTTAATTGAGTCGGCGGCAGGGCTGACTGCGGGGTGCCGCGGAGCGGCAATTGGCCGACGGCGGGATGCGGGGCCGGGGGCGGAGCTTGGGCCGATGGGGGCGCGGGGCAGTGATGAGCCGGGGGGCGCATCCACTTTTTCCCGGTTTCAAAAGGATGATTTTGCTGAGCCCCTGGGAGGGAGCTTTCTCAGGCCTCTATCCACTGTCGGTGGTAGTGTGTTGAAAAACGTAGATATACAAATTGTTTTGTTTATATGGTTATGAGCCTCACATCATTATTTTAGTAGCCCAATCCCTCTGTAAAACCTATACCAGTTATAGGGTTGTGCGAGGGTAAGGAAAAAGTTCATCAAGCCACCTGTATTCATGATGTCTGAAGACATTTTACCGTTATTTCCAACTCTGACATCCGCCTTTCCTCCCGAATGGATGCTGTAAAATCTGCTCATATCGGCCCCGCAGTTGGGGCAGACAAAATGGTCGGCGGAGTGAGTATGGGATTCCTCCCCAGTGTCTATCTGTTCATCCCCAAGTTTTGCCGAATGTTTTGTGTGCGAGCCTCCCAAGCTTTGCTTTCCCAGGTAATCCGGCGAAACATAGGTTTTACAGTTACTACACTTCTTATACTTTCGGTCAAGCTGGAGCGGCTGAATAACCAGGAAAATAATTGGCAAAAAGGAAATCATGAGAATCCCAAAATCCGAGAGGGCATCCCCGGGTATAACAGGTGATTTCCATAAGATCCATACCATTGCAATCCACCCTACTGCAACCACAGTATAAAAAATTCTTGTACCACTGAGTATCCATGCCAGACGGAAGTTGGCTAATTGAGTTGCTCTTGGATTATATACGAACCTAATTAAAAGATAGCCACCGATAATTCCGATTGCCAAAAGGATATATAAAGTATTCCAAATCTTTTCCATGTTTTTCTGAGATTTCTCTGCTTTGGCCATTAAAGCAGCCCGATCGTCCTGAGTCATCGTTTTGAGAAACACGGTTCCTTTCATTGGAGACAGCTCTGCATCATCACCACTCTTGGCAGGAAATGTTACTGTCACTTGTACTTTTGTAAATACTCCTCGATCTTCTACCCCCAAGGCCTGTTCCAGATGGATCCCAGCATCGAACCCTGTAGCTTTCTCATTGAGTACTTCTGAATACATTCTCTTGAACGAACCCCCTTGGAAGCTGATGGGAGTCCCTGCAAGAGAACTCGGCTGCAAGCCTCGTTCGGGATTTGTACGGCTTACTTTGATAGAAACCGGCTCATCATGTTCCATCTCGACCCACACCAGATCGGCTCCCCGAACTTGCTCCATATCAAACTCTGCAGGTACCACTTCTCCATTCTCTTTCACCTCCAGGGTTCCGGTGATCGGTGTTTCAACAAAGGGGCGTACGGTAAATTTTACATTCATAAAACCGGTATTGAAGGGAGAGGAGTCCCGCTTACCGTTGAAATAGATTTCTAGCCTTTCATATTGGTTCAATAAATCTGGCTGGTTTGCAAACCATTTATATACCGGAACCGTATACGTGCTGACCTCTTTTACCCACTCTTCGCCATTAGGCTTGATAAAATAGAGATAGGCCCGGTGGTAAACGCCCTTTTGCTCTTCGAACTCAAGGATAGTGCTGGCGGGATCAAGTTTGGAAACTTCGATGACCGCAGGGTCATGCCCCTCCTCACTATTATATCCAGCCCGTTTAACTGTTTCTTCCTGCGCACTCAGAAATGAAGTTGCAATAACAAAACAAAGTAATAGTGAAAATGATTTTTTCATTGTAAGCTCCAGGAAATTCTATACTTACCTCAATTGTAAAAAATGCTTTTTTCTCTGTCAATGAATTTTTTCTTAAGTTTTTTTTAATTCAGCCCGTCCCACAACATTAATCCCACTGAATCGAGGCTATCTAAACATTATATGTGGTGCTATTACAATTTTGGCACCACTATATATAGCGTGTGTAATGCTCAGGAAAGGTTGCGGGACAGCCTCAATGGGCTCATCTTGGTAACATCTCGGGAACATCTTGGTAACAATGAAAGCATCTTTACACAAAATCCCCTACCTGCTATCATGCCCCCGGTTCGGTTAACCCAGCTTGGCACCCAGTGCCCGCTGCGTTAAAGAGGGAAGCCGGTGAGAATCCGGCGCATGCCAGCCGTTGCTGTAAGCGGGGACGAAGATCGCAGGATGCCACTGTGTTATACGGGAAGGCGCGATTGGAGAGTGATCCGCAAGCCAGAAGACCTGCCGAACTACAGAGTTTCTGTGTTTAACCTGCCGCTGGAAGCAGCCCCCATTGTTCGCGATGCGACTTTGAAGGGCTGATCTGTTTCCGGATGATTCCTTCCCTGTCGCATCCTATGTGTCTCACCACCGTGTGAGGCAGCCAGGAGGTATTATGTCCAATTCTTCATCTCCCCATCCCCAAAAACCGAGGGGATACCAGGCAGCGGAAAAGGTCGCCGCAGCGGAAAAAATCGCCGTCATCGACCAGGAGCTTACCGCAAAGGCCCAGTACATTATCGACAACAAAACCAAACCACCGGGATCCCTGGGCAAGCTTGAAACGGTGGCGGTACGGCTCTGCGGAATGCAGGGATCCCTTACCCCTTCCACGGCAGTGAAACGGATGCTGGTATTTGCGGGCGACCACGGCCTGGTTGAAGAGGGGGTTTCCGCCTTTCCCCAGGAGGTGACCCTGCAGATGATGCACAACTTTGTATCCGGCGGGGCTGCGATCAACGTGCTGTGCCGGCAGTTCGGGATCGATCTGCATCTGGTTGATATGGGAGTTAAGGGTGATGTGAGTGATCTTTCCTCGGTACAGCAGCGAAAGGTACGCAGGGGAACCAGAAACGCTGCCCTCACTTCGGCCATGACGGAGGAGGAGACAGCGGCGGCTCTGGATGGCGGGAAGGCTGCTTTTCTGGAGACCCGGGCAAGCGGCTCCTGCCAGGTGCTTGGTCTGGGGGAGATGGGGATCGGGAACACCTCCTCGGCAAGCCTGATCACCGCAGCGGTAACCGGAACTCCAGTCGCTTCCATTGTGGGCCGGGGGACCGGGGTTGATGACCGGCAGCTGGCCCATAAGCGGGAGGTTCTGGAGAAGGTGTACGCTTTTCATCACCTCGATACCTGTTCCGCCTGGGAGGTGCTGCAGCGGGTGGGCGGTTTCGAGATCGCCGGAATGGCCGGCGCCGCCATGGCAGCGGCTGCCGAAGGGGTCTGCGTGGTCCTGGACGGGGTGATATCAACCGCCGCGGGATTGATTGCTGCCGGGCTGCTTCCCGGGATAGAGCAGTACTTCATCATCAGCCACCAGTCGGTGGAGCACGCCCAGCACCACGCAGCCCGGCACCTGGGGCTGGAACCGCTGATTGATCTGAACCTGCGGCTGGGTGAAGGAAGCGGTGCGGCCATCGCCATCAACCTGGTGGAGACCTCATGCCGCATCTTTAACGAGATGGCCTCCTTTGATGATGCCAAGGTGAGTGGGAAGGTGTAAGTCTAAGCGGCTGGGGTGATAGACCCTGGCCGTTTTTGCATCCTCAATACAAAAAACCGGCCAGATAAAGGGGGATTTCATTACCGATTCCTATTTCAATACCATCCTTAAAAAGCAATCCTGACTCTACTCCCTTCAGTTGTTTTCGGGACTTATTCCTGCCTCCCACCTCCACCTCATAAAGATGTCTGTCAAATGGTACGGTAAAATCCACTTTTTTGGATGTGTGGATATCCAGCACGGAGCCAAGCTGGGAAGCGAAAAAAGATTCCCGTATGTTTCCCGGGTCCGGATCGTGGACCCACCAGTTCTCAGAGAGGGCATAGTATATATTGGGTGACGTAAACAGAATTTTTGAGTGTTTCATCACCTTCAGGTTTTGTCCCCCAATCCGGACAATGTTCAGGATCTCAGCACGTTTGAGCAGATCAAAAAGCATATAGAGGGTGTCTTTGGAGACTTCGATCTCACTGGTAAGAGAGGTAATATTCACTAAAGGGATCTTGCTCAGGGTTAAATAGCCGATCAATTTTTTCAGTTTAAAGCTGGTGGTTGCATGAAGAGACCTGGTGCTTGGAATATCTTCATAAATAATCTTGTCGATTACATTCAACAGCAGAGAATAATATTCATCTCTCCCGTGGTCAATAAAAAAGGGGAAGTTCCCGGACTGCAGATAATTGTTAAAATCCTCCAAAACCCGGGGGTGGTGCTGCAAAATCTTTCCGCTCATTCCCGGATGATCGTGAACGATAACATCGAAGGGGACCTGTACATGGTTTTTTTTATATCTGAAGTTAAGATACTCCCGGAAGGACATGACTTCAAGTTTGTAAAGCATGAGTCTTCTTGAAAGATCACCCTTCTCATTCAATATATTGATAATCGAACTTCCGGATATGATGAACTTCTTCTCCGGATAGGCGTCGTACAGCGCTTTAACATCGATGCTCCAGTTGTTCTGCTTGTGAATTTCATCGATTATTACGCACTCCCCGTAATACTTGAAATATTCTGCCACCGTTGAGTAGACGCCTTCCTGCATGACAAGGGGATTATCCGCAGAAAGGTATAAACATCTTTTAGGGTCATTGTATGTGTCCCGATAGTATTGCAACAGGAGGGTCGTTTTTCCTGTCCCCCTCCCCCCGATAATACCGATAAGGCGCTGATTCCAATCAATTCGGGAATAAAGATACCTGCGAAATTCGGTTTTTACCGCATGTACCACCCGTAATTGTATCGAGATTAAATCTGCCAACAGATTCTCAGACACTGAACGTTCCTTTTTAGAAAATGACTGCTTATATCGACGTTTACACGTAATTAACATCGAATATATTCGACGTTTTTATTATACAATGGAGATGTGCTTTTTGCAAGGGACAAAAAGGACAAATTTCCCCTCAGCAGAACCTCAGCAGAACCGTGCCATTTGATTATTAATATTACCGGCTTTCACCGGATCCAGTTTTCAATCTTCACCTCTTCGATCCGGGCATAGTGTTTTACATTTCCAGTGATGAGCCTGCTGCACCGTTCAAGGGATGTGGCGGCAATAAAGATATCAGCATCTTCCAGGAGTATCACAGATCCACCACCTGCCTTCCCTTTGTTCTTTGACTATAGATATCTTCGATTATCTCCTCAGCAGAACGGGAATCCTCCCAGGTGCCGGCAAGGTTCTCCCATATTTCCAGTTGCCGCTCCTTTGACAGGACAACTGAGTCATGTTGCTTCTGCTCAAGTTGCTGATTCAATCCTTGTTCGATCAGCAACAAGAGTTCACTGTTTATGCTGCGCATCTCAACTTTGGAGAGGGATCTGATCTTACTCAAGACAGAGTCGGGAATATTGCGAATGGTAATACTTGCCATTGCTACCTCTGGTAACATTATACCACTACTTTGTAACTATGAGAACGATAATGAGATGAATGATCGCCTGTTCTTATCCATAAGACCAATAGCAAAGAGATGCTTCCGTCGATGAAAGAGGGCTTCTGCACCTCTCATACTATCGCATGAAAGTGCAGTTTCATACGATAGTCCAATTGTAGTCATTCCGGCGACAGAGCATATTCGGTGCATACCACTTCACTGATGCTGATTCTTGCCAGCGGGATGGCCGCTGCCTGCTCTGTTCGGGACGGCGGCCTCAGTTAGTTCATATTGTTCCCCAATCCAGATGAAACTATCCGGAGAAATTATCGAAAACCTGGAAGCGGGACTTCAGGCGTTCCGAGAAATCGCAGGGGTTTTGGAGGGGTGACTACAGTACAGTGTTCTATTGTAAAGCTACTACGAATAAAATCAGTTTAAAAAAGCTTGACATCAATGCTATCATATATGATACTATTTAATATGAGCTAATGTTTGGGGTGTGAATTTATAATAAAAAAATAAAGAATCCCAATAATGTTAAATTTAAGGATCTTCTCAATATCTGTATTGAGTTGTTTGGTGATTACAGGGTTAGCGGGGACCATTATATTTTTGATACCCCCTGGGCTGGAGACCCCTATGTGAATATTCAGCCGGATAAGAAAAACAGGAAAATGGCTAAGCCGTATCAAGTGAAGCAAGTCAACAAAGCAATACAGAAGCTTAATGGGGGTAATTATGGAGATAATTGACAAATACACTATCAGAGTTCAATGGAGCAGCGAGGATGAAGCGTTTCTTGCCAGTTGCCTGGAGTTTCCATCATTAATGACCCATGGAGATACCCAAACAGAAGCAATTGAAGAATTGAGGGGGGTTCTGGATTTTGCAGTGGAGGATCTAAAGTCTAAAGGGAAAAATGTTCCGGTACCTCTTGGTGAAAGACAATTCAAGGGTAATATTTCTTTGAGGGTTGCCCCGGAAACCCATCAACAACTGTTTTACAACGCAACTGAAGAGCAATTATCATTAAATCAATATATAACCACTATTCTTGAAACAAATTTGTTTGAAAGCAAAATGCATCACACTGTAATCGAACTCCAGGAGAGGGTTAATGATCTTTCTACTGAAGTTTCCAGCTTGCGCCTAATAAATAAAAGCTGATCCATTCTTTACAAATCAGAACCAGATTCTCCTTCGTAATGGAGAATTCAGCCCGTCCCGCAACATTAATCCCACTGAATAAACGACCACCGGTAAAA
>CAYMWV010000174.1:4798-7556 GCA_964394395.1 uncultured Sediminispirochaeta sp. | reverse complement strand
CCCGCTTCTCTACGTAGTTACTGGTCATGGCTGCAAGAAGGGCGGAATAGTTTGGGAGAAAAAGGATCTCCGAGCCGAGTTCACTGTTTCCTTCCGCTTCGGTGAGATCAACCAGGAGGTGGTCCGATGAAGCACCGAGGATGGAGATCCCAGCATCTTCCGGTATCAGCCCCTCCACATTCACATCCTCCCGTCCAATATTGAGGATTCCCCGGTCCCGGTCTCCCTTGTCTTCAAATACCGGTTTATGTCCGAAGGCGTCTTGACCCGTCTCCCCCAGGGGAATCGACGGTTTCCGCTTTCGTTCGATCAGTTCTGCGCTGAGCCTGAAGGTCCTCTGGCAGCTTCCGGGCCAGGGACTTCGATCAATAGTGTTTCGTCCCAAAAGAATGGTCTCACCAATTCGCAGGTTGTTAATCCCCCGGGGCATCTTTCCCGCCGCCACCAGGGGGAGGGAAGAGGAGTTCCCTCCGGAGATGGTTTCAACTTTGAACTGAAAGGTGTCCTCGATCTGGTGACCAATATCGACCAGCTGCTGCATGTTTTTTGGGCTGGGAATAACTCCGCCGTAACAGGTGAGGTTTGTGCCGATACCCCGGATCGCCACTCCTTCCATCTCCCTTATCTCCCGCACCGTTGGCAGCAGATCTTCCGGAAGCACTCCCTCCCGAAGATCTCCCAGATCCACCATAAGGATAATGTTGTGGACAATCCCCACCGCTTCTGCCACCTCTGCAAGCCGGCGGATCACCGAGAGTTCGGAATTGAGACTCAAATCCACGGTGCGGATAATCTCCTCGGCGGCCGAAAGGGGAGGAATCCGCAGGAGCATCACCGGTCTGTTCAATCCCCCTGCACGGAGGCGGTGAATATTCTCCAGCCGGGACTCCCCGATGGTTTTTACTCCCCCCCGGATGATGGCGTGGGCCACCTGGGGCATCCCGCAGGTAACCTTGGTCACCCCGGTTACGGCGATACCGTGCTCGCCGCAGAGATCGGTCACCAGCCGGGCGTTTGCCTCTATTTTTTCAATCTCCACACTTACACAGGGCGCTCCCATGTCAGCCTCCTCTAAAACTGTTCCGAAGCAGCGCCCCGGCAGCCTTGGGGTATTCGCCGGCAATCACTCCTGCCGATGCCATGATGTACCATCTGTCAATAAGAACTTCCGTATCCCGCCGGGGAAGCAGCTTCCGGTCATTTACAGAATCCAGCATCCGGTGGATAATCTCTTCCCCACGGCCCCCACCGCCCAGGCGGGTAAGTGCCCCGCCGGTGCCGATAAAACAGCGAATACCGGTAAGGTCCTTTCCTTCGGCGTAGTGCTGTTTCCCGGAGATCCCGTAGATCTCCCGGTACTCTCCGGCGTGTCGATTCAGGGCTATCCGGCCGGCATGGAAAGTAAGCTCCTCCACAAGTTCCCTTTCCCTGCTACCCGAGGGAACCGCTCCCAGTCCCGCTGTCAGCTCTTCAAGCTCCTGCTCGTTTATCTTCAGGGTCTTTGCGATAAGCGCCAAACCGCTTTGCTGCAGCAAGCTTTTTCGGTTTATGTAGAGCCCCAGATCTCCTTCCACGGTACGTTTTGCCTCCGGCTCCGGAGCAATCAGAATCTTTTCAATCTCCGGAGAATCGCTGCAGACCGAGTGTACATCTGTAGTTGCTCCGCCGATGTCCAGCACCGCCAGCTCTCCAAGCTCATTTCGCAGAACCTTTGCCGCCTGCATCACCGCTCCGGGAACCGGCATGATCCGGCCGTCCACCAGCTTTCGGATATGTTCCATCCCCGGCGCCCGGGTTATGTGCTCTTCGAAGAGTTCCTGGATTACCCTCCTGGCAGGTTCTATCACCAGCTGGTCAATCTTTGGATAGACATTGTCGACAATCCGCAGGTCGAAATCTCCTTCTGCGAAGATCTTCTCCATGGCTTCCCGATTCTCCACGTTTCCGCAGTAGATGATGGGAATGGAGAGCTTCTCTTCCCTCAAGAGGCGACCGATGGCCCGGCCGTTTTCCAGGGCTGTTTCCCGCTCCCCGTAATCCACCCCTCCGGCGATGAGGATGATATTGGGCTGCAGGTTTTTCAGTTTCTCCAGATCCTCCTCCCGAAGTGTTCCGGCGGTGAGAAAGCTGATGTTCGCCCCCGCACCGAGGGCCGCCTCCTTCGCCGCCTTTACGGTCATATCATAGGCCAGGCCGTGAACACTCATCCGGAGACCCCCGGCGGCGGAGGAGGAGGCAAAAAAGCGCTTCCAGGAGAGGGTGGGGGTGCCAAGTTCCTTTTTCAGCATCTCCACCGCCGCCTCCAGGCCGATGCGGACATCACCCTTATCCACACTGGTGGGGGCAAAGCCCTGGCCGAGAAACCGGGGAGCAGCTGCCCCTGTTCCGGTGGGTTCGTTGAGTCCGGCATGCCCGTCGAGCCCGTCGAGCCCGTCGAGCTCTTCGAAGGCCCTAAGCCCATCGAAAGCGCTGACCACCGTGGTGGTGCTCCCAATCTCCGCCGATAGAATCTCTATCTCCATAACCTTCTACTTCCTGTGCTGCAGTAAAAAGCTTGCCACCTGGATACCCTTGGTACCCCGGCCGAAACCAGCATCCATACCCTGCTTTACCGCCAGGTCTGGAGTTACCTGGGTTCCCCCGGCTATCAGCAGCACCTTTTCACGCACTCCCTTTTCAACACAGAGCTGATGGATCCGTTTCATACTCTTGTAATGGATATCGTCGTGGCTGATGATGGTGGATACAAGAATCGCAT
>CAYMWV010000174.1:2680-4698 GCA_964394395.1 uncultured Sediminispirochaeta sp. | reverse complement strand
TTCCCCAAGGCCCATCTGCTTCCCCACCTCCAGGGCGGCAAAGCGGGCAGTTCGCTCATCGGTGGGAAGAAAAAGGCTTACCATGATAATCCCGTCACCCTGCCACTCCATCTCCGGCTTGATGATTGTCGAATGGCGCAGCTCTTTGGTCTCTTCCATCCGGATATGGACATTATCATGTTGATCCAGTTCATCGATAAAGATGATTTTTTCCGGCCTTTCGAAGGTTGAGCCTCCTATAAGCGAGGAGGGATCCTTTTCAGCCTCCTCACCATATTGAGAGAGGTTATTATAGCCGAAATGAGCGGTAACCGGGGCCATATAATCCTCATCCCGTTCATAGATAGTGTCAGCTCCGATTCCTCCGGCAATTTTGCGGATGATGGCGTCGCCATTTCGCTCCGGGTATTTCCCCGAATCGACAAACATTCCCGCTTCTACTGATGGGAAGTAGCCCCCCAGTTCGATCATCTCCTCCATGTAAAGGAGAGCCCGCTCCTTCAGCTCCCTCACCTGCTTTGGAAGCTCCCCCTCCTCACGGCGCAGCCTGACCATTTCCATCAAGCCGTCCATACCGTTGAAGGCCTGTTTTGCGGTATCAGAACCTTCGATATTGTAGATGTGCCAGGGTACATTTCGTCCTTCGTCGGGGGTGATGGTGGATTGAATCTCCGCCCGGGTCAGTTGGCTGATAAGCAGGTTGAGGGTGTGAGCAACCGTCGCTTCCCTGGCCGAACTTGTCATATACTTGGTGTTCTGCTGGGCCCGCATCTTATAGTCCCGGAACAGTTCCCGAAGCGCTACTGCATAGGGCAAATCGATCCGCATTGCCGGAGCGGGAGGAGCCGATGGTGGCACTGTGGAAAGGCAGATTGCCTCTTTCGGCATCCCCGACTTTACTGAAAACATGGCGTTCAGAGCGTGCTGAACCATGAGCTCCGGCATCACCTTCCAGGCTTCTCTTGCGGTTGCGTTTGCGTTGTGGGCGCCATCGATCTGAACGATCCCCGCCCAGGCCATCACCCGTTTCGCTACCGCAGCATCCACAAAACTGCGCATCATATTCACATTTCGGTAGAGAACATTGTATTGAGGATCCTGATGAGCGCCGTTTACCCCCTCTTCGGCGAACATGACCGCAATTTCCGGGCCGGCAACCCCGCTGACGTAGCTGTGGTAGTTAATCGGCCTGCCCACCTCGTCCTCGATCAGGTCGAGGGCCTTGCGCTGGGCCCGCAGCTGCTTGCGGGTAATTGGGACGCCTCCAATCCCCTGGGGGGTTCCCTCAAGTAAACCGTCCATGTGGCTCTGCCCGGCGGTTCGGATTACCATCAGGTGGTCAGCACCATGCCAGGCAGCCATCCGCATCCGTCGAATATCATCTTCGAAACGGCCGGAGGCTATTTCCGTAGTAATTACGCTTGTCGGCTGGGGGTCGATGTCGTTAAAATAGTGCGCCGCCGGCAGGGGACAACTCTTTTTCAGCGATTCGCTGGTCTGATGGTATTCAAAAGGACCTATCTGCCGCCGCTCTCCGGCCCCCTTGCGCCAGCTCCATCCCCGTCGGCGGGGACGGTAATCTTCCAACCCTTCCAGGATTTTTTCTACATCAAGCTTTTCATTGGGCTTAAGTTCCATTGCTACGCTCCTTTCCCGAAGGAGGCTGCGGTCAGCTCCCAATATTTTCCTTCCATAAGCGCCAGACCCGCTTCCCGTATCTCCAATCCCTGCTCCCTGGCGGTACGGTAGACCACATGGCCCGCCCCCTTGCCAATCAGCTTGTGATCAATGGTCTGATCGACGATCGATTTGGCTTCCAAACTGGAAAAGCCCATCCGTAAGAGAACCGATCGCTCTATTGAAGGGGATGTATGTCTCCTGGCCAGGTCAATCAGCGGCTGGGTAAGCTGGTCGGCCAGTTCCCAGAATCGCTGTTCGACTTCTTCTTCCGTTAGCTCTGCCAGATGTTTCCGGCGCTCTGCAAAATCATCTTTCCGCTCTTCCATAGCTTCCTCCTG
>CAYMWV010000174.1:0-2580 GCA_964394395.1 uncultured Sediminispirochaeta sp. | reverse complement strand
TACGCATATCACCCAGAACCGCCCTGGGCACCGGCAGATCAAGCATCGTTTTCAGCCCCGGAGCTGCCCCGATTACCAGGGGAATCATGTTAACACACATGGCGATGGTACCGATCCCGCCGGGGATTTCCGGTTTTATCTCCATGTGGACCTCCGGATTTCCCTTTATAGAGATGTAATCCCCGGTAGAAACTCCTTCGCTCTCCGGTTCTATCTGCTGGGGGTGGACCATCTCGATCCGCTTTTTCCCCTCTACCACCCCGTAGCCGCTCATGTTGCAACCGGCAACATCACCCCCTTTGATGGAGACGTACCTTGTTGACCGGGGCACCTTTGAGACAATGGCCTCCATGTTCTGGCTCACCGGTTCGGAGAGCTCCCATCCCACAGCGTCGGCAATCATGTTAATGGATTCATTAAACCCTACATGCCCGGCCAGGGTTCCATCGTGTATACCGGTCTCGAACTGTTCCGGTGAGAGGCCCACTCCCTGTTCCTCCATTACCGCCGGGCCGAAGGGGGAGAGGCTGTTTACCCTTTCGGCCTTGATTGAATCGATATCCGCACAGGCCCCGGTAAGCATCACCACAAGCAGATCCATGATCAGACCCGGGTTTATCCCCGTTCCAAGGAGCGTAACGCCCTCTCTCTTTGCCGCAGCATGCATCTTTTCCGTCAGCTCCGGCTCCCCCGCTCTCGGGTAGGCCATCTCTTCGGCAGTGGTAATGACGTTGAGCTTTCTAGAAATCAAGAGCATGATCTTGTCGAAGGCCTTTCTTGTGAAACTGTCTGTAGCCAGCAGGGCGATGTCGGAATCCTCCGCCTCAGTGAGCACCGTTTCAATGGAATCTTTGATAATTACCTCCGGATGGCCCTCCCGCTCCCGGCCAAGGACGGAAAAGATACTCTTGCCAACCCGGTCGGGATGCATATCGCATACCCCGCTGATCTCCACACCCTTTTTCGATAGCAGCATTTCCGCCATCCCGCTTCCCATGGCGCCGAAGCCCCAGATAATTACCCGGATATTACGTCTCATAGGTCTCTCCTTTTAGAGATTTGTAACTATTAAAGTAGTAACAATGATAGCGGCGTAAAGCGCTCCTGTCAACACAAGATTTTTCGCACATGGGCCTTCTGATCCGCCGATCCTTCTACGGCTGTAACTGCCGCAGTGGCCCGCTATTTCATATGATGAAATTTCTCCCGAAGCTTAATCAGATTGGGGCCAAATGTTTCATCCATCTCTTTCTTGAAATGGCTGTTTATATCATGGATAAAGAGATCATGGATCAGATAGTTTTCGATGGAGAATACCAGTCCATAGTTCCTGGTCCAGACCACTTTGGCAGCTCCGCTCTCGCGAAGATCTCCGGTAATACAGACGGCGGAATCTGCGGAGCAATCGATGGTGCGACCTACATTCTTCATTCCGACGATATGATCCCGCTCGTGAAAGTAGTAGTTCCCAAAATCGATATCCGTTTTCCCGTAAATAAGCATGAACACCAGCACACCCCGCTCTGAGGCTTTTCGTAGTTCAGTTTTTACCAGATGAAAATCTTCAAGCCAGATCCCGATATAGATCTTCTCCTTCGCTTCACCCACAATCTCGCAAACTTTCGTCATGCATTCATCCCAGGAATCAATATTCCATACAGGATCGAAATCGGGAGTGAAATTAATATATTTCAGTTTCTGCTCCAGATTCTTGGTAAGTTTTGCGTGATCCCTGTCAATTTTATCAATGAGTTCATCCGGAGAGAGGGGGGAGAACAGTTCCGGATTGGTCCCGGTTGAGACGGCATAGCCCTTGGATATGAGACGCCTGCTGATATCGTAGACCCTGGAATGGGGAACGCCGGAGTGCTGGCTGATGCTGTAAGCCGATGCCGGATGGCTCGCCAGCAGGGAGAGATAGACCCGGGCTTCGTATTCGGTGAAGCCGGCCTGCATGAGGTCTCCTATGGTGCCTGAAAAGGCATCTTTTTCTATCTTATTGGAGGATTTCTTTTTCATGGCACTATCTTAGCATGGTTTATCGGATTATTACACAGAACGCTTATTAGGGGAGAAGATTTTTCATTACTCTTCCACCTTTCATAACGAGTTTGATGGTATCGGGATCTCCGATGGATGCTATATCATCCAGGGGATTCGTCGAGCTTATTACCAGGTCCGATAGTTTCCCCGGCTCCAGGGTCCCAAGGGCATCTTCCCACTCCAGGCATTCTGTCGAATTTTCCCAACATCAAGTGGACATGGCAGTCAATGAAGCCCGGAAGAATCGTTCCACCCTGAGCGTTGATCACCCGAATAGCAGGTTCGGTTGCTGGCATGGCCGACTCTTTCCTGCTGCCTCAACTCTCTCTCCATTGATCAAAACAGCTCCTTTCTCAATTGGCGGCGCTCCCGTTCCATCTATCAAGATTTCGTTTCGGATGATGACTCGGTTCATACTTTCCTCCTATTGTCACTTCTATAGTAGCAATAACTACTATCTAAATAGTCTGCTACCAAAAAGATCAAGGACTTTTTCGGTCATTGCACGAAAAAAGCGTATTTATTGCTACTGTAGTA
>CAYMWV010000173.1:0-7616 GCA_964394395.1 uncultured Sediminispirochaeta sp. | reverse complement strand
GCAATCCCCCCAAACAGGTTATCCCCCCGCCGGGGTGTTTTCCCCTTCCCATCCTTCCCCTTCCCGGCACCCTCCTCCGGAACAAGAGCTTCCCGGATAAAGACGGTATCTTTACTAAAAACAAATACCAGGTAGGCCACCACAGCGTCCCTGTTATAGACCGGATGGACCGCCACATCCTCCTTCTCCTTCTCCAGATGGATATTGACCGGCGAGTGACTTTCGGAGGTTTGTGCCAGAATGTTCTGGGTTACGATGTCCGCAGAAAGGTTTTCCACATACTGCTCCAGCAGTTCCGCCCGGACCGCTTCCTTTTTCTCCACATATCCTTTACTTACATAGAGGATCTTACCCAGGATATCCGTCACCAGAACGGGCTGGTTCATGTTCCCCGTAAGGAAGGTAAGAAGACTCGATTGGCCGCCGATGTGGAGGGAGAGTTTCCGGTTCATCTCGCTGATCCTGGTAAAGAGGCTGGCAAGCAGGCTGCCGAAACTGCCCATCTTCCGGAGACTCACTTCAGGCCGGTAATCGTCCGATCCGGTTAAGCGGGTCATCCGTTCAATCTCCCTGCTGACATTTTGACTTCGTAACAGGAGGGCTCCGTAGAGGATCAGCATCAGGGTGGCCACCAGGATGGAGATAAAGAGAAAACGCTCGGCAGTCAATTTATCGCCCAACCCCTCAGCCATTTCGGGATGGAGAAAAAACCGATATCCAATGATCCCGAGAAACAAGAGGGTAAAGACCGTAACTCCGGCAACAACAAGCAGATTCCGCTTCGATACCAATACCATTATTCAGCCTCCCACATTGTTTTAAAGCCCCCCGGGCGATTTCTCCCACTTGGACAAACCTCCAGCCCGGGGCAATCCTCCCGCCCCGGGGCACTTCCCGGCCAGGACGGGTCTTCCCTCTTCCGCTCATTCTTCCGCTCATTCGCCGCTGATAGATTCAATATCATCATTTTTCCCCACCACCAGTATGATATCTCCCTCCCGGAGCATGGTATCCGCATCGGGAAAGATCACCTCCTCCTGAACCTGGGGGTTTCCCACCTCATCAAGCCCCTGGGAGTCCCGTTTGATGGCGATCACATTTATGGAAAAACGCTTTCGCAGGTCCAGCCTTACCAGGGTGCTGTTGAGGAAGCTTCTGGGAACATTTACTTCCGCCACGCTGATGGAGGAGCTGATGGGGATACGGTCCAGGATGTCCGGCGCTACCAGCCGCTGGGCGATGCGCCGACCCTCGTCCACCTCCAGGTTGATCACCTCATCGGCCCCAACCTGCCGGAGCACCTGGCCATGGATATCGCTGACTGCCCGGGCTACCACATAGGGAACACCGCTGCGCTTCAGGATGGCTGTAGTGAGGATTCCCGCCTCCATGGCATCTCCGATGGCGACAATGGCCACATCAACCTCCTCCAGGCTCAGAGCAGAGAGCCCCTCCTCGTCGGTGGAATCCACCAGCACCGCCTGGGTAACCTGGTCCTTGATCGCCTCCACCAGTTTTGGCTGCCGGTCCACGGCGATTACCTTGCCACCCCGGGCAGAGATCTCCGTCGCTACCTGTTTACCAAAGGTGCCCAGGCCGATTACCAGAAAAACCCGATCCCGCTGTTTTGCCATCTATCATCCTCCAATCCTCATACTTATGTCGAAATGGTTCCGGTGGGATAGGCCACCGGAGAACGTTTGCCCTGCCGGGAAACCGCTGCCAGGATAGTCAAAGGGCCCAGGCGGCCGGTGAACATCAACAAGATAATGACCCACTTCCCCGGTCCGCTCAAGGAGCCGGTTACCCCGGTAGAGAGCCCTACAGTTCCGAAGGCGGAGACGGTCTCAAAGAGCAGATCCACCAGAGGGGCAGTTTCGGTAAGGGTCAATACCACCGTCCCGGTAAAGACGACCCCAAGGCCAAAAAGGAGGACCAGAAAGGCGCTGTTTATCTGCTCCGGTTCCACCGACCGTTTCATGATGGTGGCCTGTCCCCCTCCCCGGAGGACGGAGCCTATATAAGCCCATATAATGGCCACATTGTTGATCTTGATACCTCCGGCGGTGCTTCCCGAAGCGGCTCCGATAAACATGAAGAGCATCATCACCAGCAAGGTTGGCACGGCAAAGGAGGCGAAGGGGATGGTATTAAAACCGGCGGTTCGAAGGGTTAGGGACTGAAAAAAGGCGGCCAGATATTGACCGGGGGTGGAGAGGAGAGCCAGACTCTTCCCATACTCCAATGCGTAAATGAGATAGGTGCCGGAAAGCAGCAGTATTACCGTACCGGTCAAGACAAGACGGCTGTTAAGGCTAAGTTCAGCCACCCCCCGGTGGGAACGGCGGATCAGGTTCCGCAATCTGCCGCCGATATAGCGCCTTAGATCGGCAATAACTGCGAAACTGATCCCCCCTGCAATAATCAAGACGGAGATGACCATATTTACCTGGAGATTTCCGGCAAAACCCTCCAGGCTGTCGGAGAAGAGGGCGAAACCGGCGTTACAGAAAGCGGAAATGGCGTGAAAAAGAGCAAAAAAGAGGGCTTGTCCCCCCCCAGCCCCAAGATCCCGGCTCATGGGGAGGTAGAGCAGCAGCGCCCCCACCGCTTCGATAAGAAAACTGGAGAGGATGATGATCTTCAAGGTTCTGCCAAGACCGGTCATATCCCTCTCGCTGAGCATGTAACTGATCAGAAGCCGCTCCTCCAGACTCACCTTCCGGCGAAAGAGAAAGATGGTAAAGTAGCTGATAATCATGATTGAGAGTCCGCCGATCTGAATCAGGAGAAGGATCCCCGCCTGGCCCCAGAAGGTAAAAACCGTGGCAGTGTCCACCACAATCAGCCCGGTTACGCAGACCGCACTGGTGGCGGTAAAAAGGGCGTCCAGAAAGGGTAAGCCCCCAGCCTCGATGGTAGTAAAGGGAGCCATCAGATAAAGGGTGCCGGTAAGGATCACCAGAAGAAAGCTGAAGAGGATGGTCTGAGCGGGGTGGACGGTGATGCTCTCGACAAAGTCATTGAGCCGACGAATCCGGCTGAACACCTTCAAAAGCACAAAGATGTTTCGAACAATGACCACACCGCTGCCGATCCCCTTCATGGCCCCGAGGGCCGTCCCGGCTCCGAAGAGAATCGCCTTGTTATAGATAAAGAGAACAAGAAAAACCAGAACAAAAAGGAGGGAGGGAATATTTCGTTTCAGATAGATGATCTTGAGTTTTGCATCCCGAAAATCCCGGTACACCTCAAGAAGGAGGAGAAAGAGAACCGCAAAATCGAGGATATTGGTAAGAACTGATAGATCATCCCCCAGGCTGCTCTGCTCAATAAAGAGTCCGGCCAGGGAGAGGAGCAGGGTAAGGATGACAAGAAATCCCGAAAAACCCTCTTTGGGACTCTTTACTTGCTTCATGGTACCGATCATTAGAGAAAAAGGGGGATGCGTCAAGATAGGTGAAGCTTTTCCGGATGCACATTCTGGGGTACCTCCGGGGTGCCAGGATGCCAGAAAAAAAGAGTTGCTCCCCTCCCCCTGGTCTGCTAATCTTCCTTGCTGTGAACGGGGCGGTAGATATCCACACCTTGCATGCCCCGGAGATGCCCTATACTTATGCATAGAAGGGAGAAAAAACGCATGAGCACCTTTTACCCCAATACCGGTTTTCTCTTTTTACTGGCCGCTGTGGTGGTCGCCTTCGTTATCGCCCAATCAATCTTCTTCCTGATCCGATCCTGGCGTCGGGCAAGAGCAATCGGGATGGAGCAGGCGCTGCTGCGGCGGATCGCCATTTCCAGCGCCACCTTTACGGTCGCCCCGGCGATCTCCATTCTTCTGGGGGTGATAACCCTCTCCAAATTTCTGGGCCTTCCCCTCCCCTGGCTTCGGCTCAGCGTGGTGGGTGCCCTCACCTATGAGCTCCCCGCCGCAAGCACCGCCGCCGCTGCCATGGGGGCCTCCATCAGTGAACGGGTTACGGACCCCAAACTCTTCGCTACCATCGTATGGGTGATGACCCTGGGTATTATTCCGGGGATCTTTTACATCCCCTTCCTCTTAACCCGAATTCAAAAAGGAATCGTCAACCTGAAGAATCGGGACAAAGTGTGGGGGGAGACCTTCCTCACCGCCCTCTTTCTGGGGATGATCTCCGCTTTCCTTGGAGTGGTATTTGCCCGCATCCGGGAGGGCCTTACTGGCTGGATTCCGGTTTTTGTAATGCTGATCTCGGTAGTGCTGATGCTTATCTGCGGTCTCCTGGTTAAGCGCTTTGGCTGGAGGTGGCTGAAGGAGTTCGCACTGCCTATCTGCATGCTCGGCGCCATGGCCCTTTCCATCCCTTTAACCAATCTGATACAAGGATAAGGAGGAGCTGCATGAACACCACCCCTGCCGATTATGCGACCACATCTTATCAAACCGCCACCCACAGGATAGGCCGATTCTGGATGCTCACCGCAGGAACTCTTCTGATGATGGTTCCCATCCTCATCTGCATCCGTTATGACGCCTGGCCCGGATTTCTTCCCGTGGCAAAGGGGCTGCTTGGGGTTGCTCCCATCTTCTGGACCGTGGGAGTAATAGAGGCTTTCACCTTCATTCCCATGCTGGGAAGCGGCAGTTCCTACCTCGCCTTCGTTACCGGAAATCTAACAAGCCTGAAGGTACCCTGCGCCCTCAATGCGGTGCAGGCCTCGGGGGCCGAGCCGGGAAGCGAAGAGGCGGATCTGGTATCAACCATAGCGGTGGCGGTCTCCAGTCTGGTGACCACCATGATTATCATGGCCGGGGTATTTCTCCTGGGGCAGATAGAGCCGCTGATTCAGTCCCCCCTCCTGGCTCCAGCCTTCAACAATATCCTGCCCGCCCTCTTCGGAGCCTTGGCTGTGGTCTTTGTCTCTAAAAACTGGAAGATCGCCCTGGCCCCCATGCTCTTTATGATCGCGCTCTTTGTGGCTGTTCCCTCCCTCTCATCGGCGGTGGGGGTGCTGGTACCGGTGGGAGCTCTCATGGCCATCGGGGCAGCCCGGATTTTGTATAACCGGGGGATGCTGTAAGATGTTGATACCAATCCTTTCGATCCTGGCCGGAATGGTTACTCTGCTCATTGTGACCATCCTCATCCGTACCCTCACCTTCCGCCCCCGGGAAACCGGGCAGAGAGCCGGTGGAGAGAAAGCCGGAGGAGAGGCAGGCTCCAGGAACGCCGCATCTCTAAAGGTCGACCTGCCCCGGGCCACCGAATCCCTGGCCCGGATGATCCGCTGCCGCACCGTAAGCCGCCACGAGAAAGAGCTGGAGGAGCGGGATCAGTTTGAGGCCTTTCGGAATCTTCTCCGGGAACGTTACCCGAAGTTCCACGAGCTGTGTGGCATGAAACGGATTGATGATGACGGGCTTCTCTACCGCTGGCCGGGAAAAGGGGCAAAGGAGCCCACAGTGCTGATGGCCCACTACGATGTGGTTCCGGCAAATGAGGAACTCTGGACCAAGCCTCCCTTCGAGGGGATTGTTGAGGATGGGGTGCTCTGGGGCCGGGGAACCCTGGATACAAAGATCACCCTCTGCGGCGCCCTGGAGGCGGCGGAAGCGTTGATCGCCTCAGGCTTTGTGCCGGAAAATGATATCTATTTCTCCTTTGGCGGGGATGAGGAGATAGCCGGGGATGATACCCCCTCTATCGTCGCTTACCTGGAAAAGGAGGGGATCCGCCCCGCCCTGGTGCTTGACGAGGGGGGAGCTGTGGTGGAAGGGGTCTTTCCGGGAGTGGAGGTCCCCTGCGCCCTGGTGGGAATCGCCGAGAAGGGGATCATGGATCTGGAGTTCTCCCTATCCGGACAGGGGGGCCACGCATCGGCCCCGCCTCCCCACACCCTCCTTGGGGAGATGAGCCGTTTCGCCGTGGAGATCGAAAAGCGTCCCTTCCCGGACCGCCTAAGCCCGGGCGCCGCCAGGATGTTCGACACCCTGGGCCGCTATTCCACCCTCCTCTACCGGATGATTTTCGCCAACCTCTGGCTTTTTCGTCCCCTCCTGGATCTTATCTGCCGGAAAAGCGGCGGGGAGCTTAACGCCCTGATGCGCACCACCTGTGCCCTCACCATGAGTGAGGGAAGCAGCGCCCCCAACGTCCTTCCGCCCAAGGTGAGGACGGTAGCGAATCTGCGGATCATCAGTGGGGAGAGCACCGATTCCGCCGAGGCTTACCTGAATAATCTGGCATCCAAAGTACTGAACAAGAAGCTGACCCTGAAGACCCGAAGGATTGACGGCAGCAATCCCTCTACCGTATCCGACACCGATTCAGAAGGGTGGAGCCGGCTAGTATCGGCAATTCGGGGGACCTGGCCGGAGGCGATCGTCTCCCCCTACCTGATGATCGCCGCCAGCGATGCCCGGCACTACCACCGGATCAGCGACAAGGTGTTCCGATTCTCTGTCCTGGAGTTGAGCAAAGAGGAGCGGGGACTAATTCATGGAAATGACGAGCGGATCCCGGTGGAGAAGATCGGCAGCTGCGTGGAGTTCTACAGCCGCTTGATGGGCAGCTGTTAACGATACTACTCCTTCCAGGAGGCCTTGTAGAGCCGGTCATTCACTGCTCTGCCAATACCGGTATCGGGAAGCCTTTCGGCAAAGATGGTCCGGCACGCTGAAGCCTCAAGGCGGTGCATGAAACTGAAAAGGTTCGCTGCCGCCTCGATAACATTTTGCTTCGGAGAGAGATCCAGAACAGTGTGGTATCGTCCGGAAGCTTTCAGCTGCCGGGTCCGGGAAGTGCCAAAGCAGAGAACACCCACCGGCTCATCAAAAGGAACCAGGTCGAAACCCTTCGCTTCTCCTTCTTCACTTTCAGAAACGGAAGGAGCAAGGACGCCTGAAGGAAAAAGATGGAGCGGTTTTGAAGGAGCGTAATGGCGCGGCAACTGTCCCGGTGCCCGGGGATGCTCCCCGACACTGCTCCTGTCCAGGAGCTCCAGCTCCGGCACCAGTTCCCGCAACTCCTCCACCGAGAGCCCCCCGGGCCTGAGCACCAGGGGGGGATCAGCGGAAAGGTCTACCACGGTGCTCTCCACCCCAAGGGTGCAGGGTCCGCCGTCGACAATATAATCAACCCGCTCCCCCAGACCGAGGCGAACATGCTCGGCGGTAGTGGGACTGATCCGCCCGAAGGGGTTGGCGCTGGGAGCGGCTACAGCCACTCCTGAAGCTTCGATAATCTTCCGGGTTACCTCGTGGGCGGGGCAGCGAACGGCCACCGTATCAAGGCCGCTGGTCACCAGATCGGGAACCCAATCACGCCTCGGAAGAACCAGGGTGAGGGGGCCGGGCCAGCAGCTCTCCGCCAGAAGCTGGGCCCTGGGATCGGAAAAATCGGCCACCCCGTGAGCCTTCTCCGGAGATGAGACATGTACAATAAGAGGATCAAACTCAGGCCGCTCTTTGGCGGAAAAGATCGCCGCCACTGCCCTCCGGTTTCCCGCATCGGCTGCCAGGCCGTAGACCGTCTCGGTGGGCAGGGCTACCAAAAGACCCTCCCGGAGGGCGTTGGCTGCAAGATGAATGTCGTTTTTCGAGGTCGAAAGGATAATGGCCATGGTTTAAGACTATA
>CAYMWV010000172.1:0-7683 GCA_964394395.1 uncultured Sediminispirochaeta sp. | reverse complement strand
CACGGCATATCAATAAGAAAGATGTGCTGGTCTACACCTGCGATGAAGCTTCCATCACCATTATTCAATGCAGGTTTCATTATTCCGATAGATGAAAAACCGGATCGGAGCTTTTCCAGGGCAACTCTATACATTTCCCGGGCATTGATAACTTGAACTTCCTTCATCAAGCAACCTTCTTCCCTTCCCGCCTGATATTCCAAGCCAGGGGAGATTCTATAGATCCTGAAGTAAATCTGCCGAGATTGTTTGGTTGATACCGTCCTTATTTGTTACATGAAAAACCTCTGAAACAGAGATCCACTCATCCCTAAAGCTCCTCGGTCTTGAAATCGTTATACCCTTCGTAGTAATAGCTCACATCAATCCCTTTCATGAACAGGGAGCTATCATCAATCGCTTTAGTCAGGGCTTGCTTCAGGAGAGCCTTTATCTCTACATCTTTAACCGGGCTGCGTTCCATAGCGGACATGTATTCCTCTTTATCGACCCGGTTCCAGTCGATCACCTGCCTTATCTCTTTTTTAAGCATAAGATCCAGCCAGATGCGGGTGGCACGGCCGTTCCCTTCCCGAAAGGGGTGGGCAATGTTCATCTCTACATATTTTTCAACAATTTCATCAAAATTTCTTTGGGGTATCCCGTCGATATAGGCCAAGGCTTGTTCGAGATACATCAGCGAAGCAAAGCGAAAATTCCCCTTGGCTATATTGACCTCCCGAATTTTCCCCGCAAAATCATAGATTTCACCAAAGAGATAGCCGTGGATGTACGCCAGACCTTTGTACGTTCCAACTGAGACTTTGGCGATATCCCCGGACTCAAAAAGCTGCTTGGCCCTTCGCTTGCTGATTCTTTCTTCGGCTCTGGCCAGTTCAATCTGATCGGTGATGCCCAGCTTATTTTCCAGGGTCATTCGTCACCTCCCTCAATATCCGTATCTGTGGTGCAAGCAAACAAATTATCCACCAGACTCATATCAGTCATTATCATTTCCCTGGTCCGTTTGTTTTGATTCAAAGCCTTCCAGTACCTTTATCTGTTTGTCAAAATCAGACTCATAGAGACGGTCCTGTACAATACGATATCTCTCAAATTCACTTTCCGCATGGGCCTTGGCAATTTCGGCGCTGACTTTTCCGGCATCTTTTAGAATTTCTCTGTCGGTGGCTGCAATAAAACGGTTCAATCGTTCCTCCCAATCGGCCATTGTCATTGGAATTTGCCGCATGGCCATATCTTCGGCAATATCCAGATAAGCATTGACAAGCCTTTGGAGTTGGGCCATTTCATAGGCAGTCAGATAATTTTTAGCAATGCTGACATCGAACTTCTGAATTTTGCCTTGGGGAGCATCTTTCCATGTAGTAAGGCCCATATGGTTTTTTTCAGCATTTGCCCGAGAAAGAATTACTTCAGCAGCAGTGTGCCCATGAATAGCCCAGTGAAATTTGTTCTGAACGGTTGCAAAGAAACGTTTGGTCACAGCGGCTGTTACATCATAGTCCAAAGCTGTAGCGTATATATCGGTTATCTTCTGATAAAACCTTCGCTCACTAAGCCGTATCTCACGAATACGCTCCAGTTGTTCCTCAAAATATTTTTTCCCAAGAATTGAACCGTCATTTTTTAAGCGTTCATCGTCCATGGCATATGCTTTGATCGTATATTCCTTGATAATACCTGTGGCCCACTTTCTAAATTGAACAGCCCTTTCAGAATTAACCTTGTACCCCACAGCGATAATAGCCGACAGGTTGTAATGCTTGGTGGTATAATTTTTTCCGTCACCGGCAGTTATTCGAAAATTTCGAACAACTGAAGCTTCTTCAAGTTCACTGTCTAAAAAGATTTTTTTTAAGTGGTAATTAACGGTATGAGTCTCTATACCATAAAGAGTTCCCATCATTTTCTGACTAAGCCAGATGTCTTCATCCGCATAGACAGCCTCGACACCACCCTCACCTGTGGCTGCAATAAAAGTCAGATATTCTGCTGCTGAAGAGCGAATGGAAAGGACTTTGTTTTTTTGCATCCCCATGGTCAAACCCCCTCAATCTCCACAACTATAGCGTCGATATCAGAACGTAACTGATCTATTTTTGTAACCGTAGTTTTTATCTCGGCGTTGAGTTCGGCGATTCCGTATCAGTATACATGGATTCCGGGGAAAAATGAAAGGTATCAAACCCCAGGGCAAGCCCTGGACCCGGGACGTATAGCGTCCCTTTCCGACCCAAGGGTCGGGGTTTTGATACCTTTCTTTCCCTGCGCTCACTCGGGAATAGAACCGACCAGTCGGTTCTGCTCCTCTCGTTCGCTTGGGAATAAGGCTTTTACATCTTGCATCAACCGCTTACATCACTCGACACGCATAAAGCCGGATTTTTTCATCATCACTCATCAGGAAATAGTCCCGGGCAAGGCTCTGGGCAATGAGCATCCGGTCGAAGGGATCCCTGTGATGGTAGGGAAGATCTTTAAGAAGAAAAGCATCCGATGCAGAAAAATCCAGGAACTCAAAGCCGCTTTCTTCAATTACCTCAACCAAATCAGCGGGGGGATCCAGTTTTCCCAGGGATGCCTTGATCATGATCTCCGCAATGCTTACGGAACTGACAAAAATGGTATTGGCCCTGGTTTCCAGCTCCCTGCGTTGGGCATCCCTCAGCCGGTCCGGATCTGCCAGGGACCAGAGAAGGATATGGGTATCAATGATGATTTTCACCGTGTCTCTCCGTAAAACATTTCATTGATCTCTTCATCTTCTTCCATTATGTTCCCGGGAACCTTCATTTTTCCCTTTAGCAAGCCAAGCTTGCGGGCTCCTTCCGGCTTGTGGGGTATAAGGTCCGCCACTGGAAGGTTGTTTTTGGTTATAACGATTCTTTCTCCATGGAAGGCCCTGTCTATCAGGCCGGAAAGATGGGTCTTTGCTTCGGATATATTTATAGTCATTCAAACCCCCTATAGTTTAAACTACCCATTTTGGTCTAATTGGTCAAGTTTAGTGTAAAGAAAGCCACTCCTGCAGGTGGAAGAAAATACTGATATAGCTTTTGCCATGTCCGGGGGGGCGGCATGCGATTGGAAAGAGAGAAATAATTGATTAGTTTGTTTCTTCGTACAATACCAATCCTGTTTTTTTTTTATGATCATAAAATCTGCTTGGATTATTTCTACGCTGGATAAGTATTGGTTCTATACGTGTATCTATACGCCTTCGTAATTTATAGAGCTTGAAAGCTTTATCAAGACGGGTTTCATCAAACATTTCATATACTACCGCAATATCAATGTCGCTCTCTTCAGTTGTTTCTCCATAAACTTGAGAACCAAATAACACCACTTCTTTCGGATGATATAATTCTGCTGCCTGGGTGGCAAATTTTTTTGCCGCATTCAGAGCTGATTTTGTATCCATCTCAATTCTCCTTCCGTTTTTTTGAGTATATTCTTACATGTTTCTTTCGGGTATCTGCAATACCCACTCCGAATAGTTAGGTTTTGTTTAGAAAACCGTTAAGCCTGTTCATTTTTTCCTATTGTTTCCGGTATGTGATACTATTCAACGATAAATTATATAAAAGGAGCTTAAGCCCATGATGCTTTCAGGCCGCTCGTGAACGTTAAAAGAAACGTTAGAAGAATAGAAGAGCATCCACTGAAACGTGCCCACATGCTCTTCTTCGCCGTCCTGTTACTGACAGCAGCGGCTTCTTTTGCAGGGCTGATTTATCCGGAAACTCTCTATCCATCGGAAGAAATTCGCCGGTCATTCTTTTCTAACGATATTATTACCATTCTCATAGGGGCAACGCTTTGTTCCCTTTGGACTTTTTGTGCGAGGGGTAGGGAACCAGAGATATCTGGAGGCAACACATGAATACAACCGGTAAAACATCCCGAATCCTGGGCATCGCCTTCCTTTTTCAGTTTATTACCTCCTTCAGCGGAGGGGTATTTCTGAAACCAGCCTGGTATGTACCGCATGACATGGCAGAAACCATGCTCAAGATTGCCGCAGCTCCCGGTCTGCTCCGGGCTCATATATTTCTGGATATGCTTACGGCCCTCGGTATTATTTTTCTGGGCGTCATACTTTTTATCAGCCTCAGAAAACAGAACGAGAAGGTGGCTCTCACAGCCCTGGGGTTTTACATTCTGGAAGCCGCACTGCTGGCTGCCAGCCGGATAAATGCCTTTTCGCTCCTCCTCTTCAGTCAGGAATATGCTGCTGCCGGAGAGGCCGCCAATCTGCTCTTCCAGGGTAAGGCAGCTTATCAAGCGATGGAGTTCGTCGGCGGGACACTGCACATGCTTGCCTTTTGTATGGGGGCCATCCTGTTCTATTTTTTACTGAACAAAGCACGAATTGTTCCCCGCTGGATGTCGCTCTGGGGGATTATAACAGCATTTCCCATGTTAATCGGGACGCTTACCCAGATCTTTGGCTATTCCATTCCATTTGGGTTTTACCTTCCCTATGTCCCCTTTGAACTGTTTATCGGCCTCTGGATTTTAATTAAAGGAATTGAGGAGGTATAATGAAAGCTATTGTTTTTACCGAATACGGCTCCCCGGATGTTCTGCACCTGGAAGATATACCCAAACCGGTCCCCAGAGAAAACGAAATCCTGGTCAGGGTAAGGGCCTCGAAGGTCAATTACGGCGACCTGACGGCACGCAATTTTGCCAACCTTACCAGGAAAGATTTCAACATGCCTGCACCGCTTTTTCTACCGGCCCGCATGGCCTTTGGATGGAAAAAACCAAAAATCAGGATTCTCGGCAGCGAACTGGCGGGACAGGTGGAATCGGTGGGCAGTGCAGTTACCAAATTCAGCCATGGTGATCGGATCTTTGCTTATGTCGGGATGACTATGGGTGCTAACAGCGAATATCTCTGCATCCCTGAAAAGGGAACTGTTGCTCTTGCACCAGATAAGCTTACCTTTGCCGAAGCAGCAACCCTTCCCTACGGTGCTGTTATGGCTTCCAGCCTGCTCAGAAAGGTTTCTATCCAGCCTGGACATAAGGTGCTGATAAACGGGGCCTCCGGAGGAATAGGTTCAATAGCAGTGCAGCTTGCAAAACTCGCAGGCGCAGAGGTGACCGGTGTATGCTCCACTCCATCTCTGGATTTTGTACGAGCCCTGGGTGCTGATCGGGTCATTGATTACACTAGTGAAGATTTCACCAGAAGCGGGGAAACCTGGGATGTAATTTTCGACATCCTGGGAAAAAGCACTTTCTCGAAAGTTAAAGATAGTCTTGCTCCTGAAGGTACTTATCTATTGGCAAGCTACAAGATGAAGGCAGTGTTCCAAATGATGTGGAGATCCTTGACCCGCCGCAAGCAGAAAGTTATCTGCGCCTTCGCAGAAGAAAAAGCGCAGGACCTCAATTATGTCGGCAAACTTGCTGCAATGGGAGAGATCAAAACAATTATCGACCGCAGCTTTCCTCTGGATCAAACAGCAGAAGCGCACCGTTACATCGAGGCAGGACAGAAAAAAGGAGCAGTAGTCATTGTATCTGGAAAGGAAGAGGAACAGGGTATTCCAGAAGGAGTATCTGAATGAAGCATTTAACTGCTGCATCGGCTGCTTCCGGATATTTTCGCAGCGGCTTGCCCTGGACCCGGACAGGAGCAGGGCCACGTGTGCTGGTTGTTTTTCCCGGATTGACCTTTGAGAACAGGCCGCAATTCGGGATGCTGTTTATGTACCGTTTCCTGAAGAAAGAGTACACCCTCTACAGTGTATTCCGCAGGCCGGATATGCCGGGGGGGTACACTTTAAATGAGATGGCAGCTGATTATGCGGTAATGGTCCGGGAAGAGTTCGGTGGTCCGGTGGATGTACTCGGCATCTCCACCGGAGGGTCCATTGCTTTGCACTTTGCTGCCGACCACCCCGACCTGGTTCACCGTCTGATCATCCATTCGAGTGCTCATACATTGAACGAAAAGGCAAAGCAGCTCCAAATGGAAGTAGCCCGTCTGGCGCAGCAGAAAAAGTGGCGCCAGGCGTGGGCTCTGTTGATAGCTACAATGTACCCTCAGTCAGGTCCAGGAAAACAGCTTTCCCTGCCGCTGGTTCAACTCAGCGCCTGGATGCTCTCCCGGAAGCCGCCCGGAGATCCCGGAGATCTGGTTGCAACTGTCGAGGCAGAGGACAAACACGCTTTCCGGGAACGCCTGGCAGAAATTGCGGCGCCAACATTGGTCGCCGGCGGCATAAATGATTTTTTCTACAGTCCCGAGCTCTTCCGGGAGACTGCGGAGGGGATCCCCAATGCCGAACTCCGGCTCTATGAAGGAAAGGGTCATCCTGCTGGGGGCCGACAGTTCCGTAAAGATGTTCTCTCATTTTTGCACCGCCAGAGTACAGGGTAATGAAGATCCTCACCATAGTCGGCAGCTGCCGTAAAAACGGCAACACCGCCCGCTTTGTACATATGATAGAAGAAAGCATGAGTAAATTTATTGTACAGTCTGGCATAGCGGTTGATTTCGAGACACTTCACCTCGGTGGGATGAACATTTTACTATGCAGAGGCTGCCGTACCTGCTTTGACCACGGGGAAAAGGCCTGCCCCCTCAATGACGACATCCCCCTTATCCGTTCGAAGATGGATGACGCTGATGCGCTCATCCTCGCCAGCCCGGTCTATGTAGATGATGTAAGTGGCCTGCTGAAGAACTGGATAGATAGAATGGCATATCTCTGCCACCGTCCGGCCATGGGAGGAAAATATGCCTTCTCGGTGGCGACTGTCGGCGGTGGGCCTGCCGGTCATACCCTGCGTACCATGAACGCTGCACTGCTTACCTGGGGCTATCATCTGTCAGGAAAAAAAGGGCTTGCCATGGGGGCATTGGCTTCAACGGAAGAGCTGCCCCGTTATCGCCCCGCAGCGGGCAAGGCCGCCCATGCACTCTTCCAGGCCATAACGCGAAAAAAAGCAATCCATCCCGGCTTTCTTTCCCTGATAGTATTCAGGATTCAGCAATTAGTCTGGCAAGGAGAGCCGCCGGGATCCTGTGATTACAACTTCTGGCAAAGCCGGGGTTGGCTGAACTCAAACTGCACTTTTTACTTCGACCACAGGGCTCATCCGGTAAAAGTTGCAGCAGCGCGGCTGGCAGGATTCATTGTATCCCGGTTTGTGACCGGGTGACCGCCTTGAGTATGTGCCCGGCATGTCCGGCTGCTTCTTTCGCCGATGCCGCAGAACGTTCGGTCTATCTGAACCGGTATCGCCGGACACTCCCCGGACCAGGGACGCAGAGGGCGGCCGGCCCGAAGGGACGGGCGGTCCGGAGGAGGGGCTGTTGCCCCGAGGCCGGACGGAAAGCGACAGGGGCGCGCACGAAGTAGCGCCCCGGGCAGGCCGCCGAACCCCGCAGCAGGCCCGGCCGGCCAGGTACTCCTGGCCGGGGGCCCCGGAGAATGGTTAGTCGAAAAGGTATCCCATGGAGATCCCTGCATAGATGCCGGGGTTAATGGCCCAGGAGGATGATACGGAAGCGTCGCTGCTCCAGCGTGGACCGGCAAGAAAGCCTGCACCGATCCGCGGTTCCAGGAGGATGCGGGAAGAGAATGGGAAAAATCAGGCTCCCAAGAATGAGGAAGCTTATCAGCGTGATAGAAATTGTGCCGCTTGCGAGGCTTGCGA
>CAYMWV010000171.1:0-7722 GCA_964394395.1 uncultured Sediminispirochaeta sp. | reverse complement strand
AGTAACCACAACCGGGGAACCACCATCCCCGGTTGTTTCATATCCCCAAAGTCATCTCACCTTATTGCGATGGGGCTACACTATCTGCTGCCTTGCTCCAGCAGCTTAATCAGCGCCTTACCATACTCCGGCAGATCCGGCGGTCGCCGGCTGGAAACAAGATTGCGGTCCACCACCACCGGCTCGTCAAACCAGGCAGCACCAGCGTTGGTCATATCGTCCTTAATGCCCGGGGTCGATGTCACCTTGTAGCCCTCGAGCACCCCGGCAGAGATGAGCACCCATCCGGCGTGACAGATCTGCCCCACCGGCTTATCGGCCCGAAACAGGGCCCGCACCAGCTCCAGAACCTCGGGAAAGCGACGCAGTTTGTCCGGCGCCCAGCCGCCGGGAACCAGCAGCCCGTCGGTGGTCCCGGGATCAACCTCCCCAAAGGAGATATCTGCGGTGGCGGGAACGCCATACTTTCCGTGGTAGAGGGCCCCCGCCTTTTCCCCAGCCAGAATCACCTCCGCTCCCGCCTCCCGCAGGCGAAGGATCGGATACCAGAGCTCCAGATCTTCAAACTGTTCGTGGACAAGTGAAACGATTCGCATTCCGTCTAACATACGTAACTCCTCTTAACAAACTCTTTTGGAATCTATACCAGATCTTCTTCCCGGACCTGCAGGGTAAGTTCTCCTTTCCAATCCATCCAGCTCATTATACCAAAGAGATGTGTAAACATCCACTTCTGTAAGTTACCGGGTGAAAACAATTACCAGGAATCGAGGCTGTCCCGCAACCTATTTCAAGTATCAGACATACATATAGTGGTGATAGAATTGTAATAGCACAATATCTGGTGGTTTGGTTAGCCTCGATTCAGTGGGATTATTGTTGCGGGACGGTTTGAATTAGCCGATCCACCCCTGAATGTGTCAAGACACATGAAGCACTCTTGGTAATTTTAGTGACTTGAAAATGTTTAGATTGATCTTGTCTCAGCAGCACTATATATGGAAGAAATGTTTATTTAACCAAAAACTGACGATCATTGCCCCTAACATATGATAGAGTAATTTTGATATCACCTGAGGAGTAAAAAATGAAAACCGTACTATACTCTCTTTTCATTATTATAGTGATTTTTACTTTATTCCCAACATGCGAATTCCCTGCATGCGAGTTCCCGGAGGCAGAGGATTCGCCACTTCAATTATTTTACCTATCAAATGGCCTGCCGATAGGCGAATTAAGTGCTATGGAATGGGTTGTGGATAAGCCCACAACAAATACGGTTTTTGAAAGAACTATATACGTCCATAATAATAGCAACAGGTCGATTAATTTGGAAACGCCCTTTCTGGAACTAAAACCTGACCCAGATGGCTTGTTATCTGATTATGTCGAGATTCAGATTCGCCAGACCCGGCTGGACGATGGAGATGTTTTAGCTATTAAGCCCCAGGAAACCTTTGAAATCATCCTGCGCTATGTCTATACCAATGCTGGCACAAGTGAGGATGAAAGAGAGGACTACCATCTCATTCTGCATACCACCGACTCGGAAGTAGGCGACTTTCAGATTTCCATTGCGGGTATTATGGGATCCTTCTAATCGCTGTCCCGCAACCTATTTCAAGTATCAGACACACACATAGTTGTAATAGAATTGTAATAGCACCATATATGGTGGTTTGGTTAGCCTCGATTCAGTGGGATTATTGTTGCGGGACGGCCTGAATTCCAATTTTTCATGGAGTGTAGTATCGCTACAGGGATATATCTTTCCGATTTTCTACATTACTACTCCCAGAGTGGTTCTAACTGGGTAGTAGTAAGCAGCACTAGTGGCAAGAGTACCGTTTTATCCCGTGATGAGATTGCAGTTCTCCAGTCCCTGGAACACCCTGCTCCCATACAAGTGCTTGTGAGACGACTCAGAAGGATTGGCTGGCACAATGTTGAAGAGGCGCAAATCATGCGAATCGTCAACCACTTAAAATCTGAGGCGTGGCTACTCGAACTGACCAACGCTCCTGAGTTCACCAAGAAGGGGATGCAGATCACATCAGTCCAAATTCCCCATGCCGGTAGTTTCGCCGCCCTGATGCCCCGTTTAGAAATTTGGAAGCACTATTTTCAAACCGTAAACCGGGATATGGAGATCATTGTTCACCATCACGGCCCTGAGAATTCACCCAGGGATCTTTCTAGGGTGACCGTTTTGGATGACCAACAGGTTAGACAAATTGAAGACTTGCTCAATTATGAAGCGGGAACAGACATACAAAAAGCGTTTTCTTTTTTTTGTAATTTCCCTTCAGGCCCTGCAAGATATGGTGTAAATCGGAACCGAGGCCTGTTGCTATCCCGGGGAAAGGCCAGTCTGTTCCTTGATGACGATGCATGGCCAGTATGGATTGAACCTGTCCAGGGAAAACCGGATAGCTGGGCCGATGACATTAGTAGCGACATCCTCACACCCATTGGGTTTCCCGTCGATCTCCTCTGGCACAGTGAAACTACGGAAGAAATTCTTTCTCAGGAACCACGGCTGAGATTTATCCATTCTCAAGACTATCCACTTGCCTCCTATGAAGCTACTTTGGGTGCATATCCAAACCCCGTTGATCTTTCCCATACTGAATCCTTCTCAATCCGGACGGGGACAACCAGCCCAGCTCAAAAGTATGCGCTTTTCCGTCGTTTCCATCCCTATGCAGCAGTGGTTTCTGGTGGTCTGGCTGGAGTATCTGGAGTTGGGCACCGGCGCTTTTTTATCCAAACACAATGCCATTGGCCCCCAGAATTTTTAGAAAACCTTTTATCTGTGGATGAACAGCTCATGCCAATGATTATTCGCATGAGCTCTGCACGGGTATTTTTCAGTGGAAACTTCAGCGGCCTACACTACGCCTTGGACGGTTATAGTCCCTTGCCCCCCTTCTCCCCCCTTGGCATAGATGAAGATGGGTTATTCTCCGCAATGCGGGCTCTCATCACACCTGCTTCAGATCATGTACATCTACCCCTTGCACTGGGTCATCGTCCACTCCGAGAAAAACGTTATAAGCCGGAGGATTTAAGTAAAATCGACCTACCAATAAACGTATTGATTAAAAGCTTACTGGCCAACGCTGCGGTATTCGGAACAGATTGGAAGCTCCGTTGCATACAATGTGGCAGATACATTAATGAAATCGCCAATCTACCTGTGGATGATTTCATACTGCACATCGCAACCGTACTATCAAAACATTACGAGGGAGCTTTATCTGCCTTTGAGGATTCCATCACCGAGATTGATCACATAGGCATTCACACAAAAAAAGGGTGCACTCAATACCGGGATGGGATAGTGGGATTGATTACCAGACTTCCGGATTTTACTGTCCAGGAATTCCCCGATCATTCTGTATTACAGAATTACTTGAGCGCCTTCGGACGATCTCTGGAACACTGGCCAGCGATACTTGAACTGTTCAGTAACATTGATTGGCGCAGCAAAGTCGCCTCGATCACCGGTCTATCCGATCCAGCACAATGATCGGTAGTGATTGCTGAAAGAGCCGGTTCAGATTGATCAAGCATGGAATCTATACCAGATCCTCCTCCCGCACCTGCAGAGCCAAACCCTCAAAAATATTCACCCTTACTGGGGTCCTGATATCCGCCACCGAAGGAAGTCCGTAGGTGCCATCTTCCTTCAAGGTATAGATAAAAAGTTCGAAGGTGTCGGGGTTGAGGATCCAGTACTCCCGCACCCCCTTCGCTTCATAGAGTTTCCGTTTCTCCGTCTGGTCCTTCATGGCCGTACTGGGGGAGAGGATCTCTATGATGAAATCCGGGGCTCCCATAACCCCCTGATCGTTCAGTTTGTTCTTGTCGCAGACTACAAACGCATCAGGCTGCACCACATTTTTCGCATCATCCGACCCCTGCTCCGCATCTGAGAGGAAGACATCTACCGGAGCGATATGGGGCCAGCAGGGCTTGCCGGAAAAAAAGGTGTCTAGCTGGGAAGATATTTGCATCAAGATCGTCTGATGGAGCCGCCGGGGCGCCGGACTCATGTCATAGGCAGCTCCGTCTATAAGCTCCCACCGCTCATCATCGGGCCAGTTCTTGTAGTCCCGGTAGGTGTAGTGGTCGGGGTGTTTGAGGGCGCTTGTTCCTTGTACCTGGTCTGCCATGGGGGCCTCCTGCTTCTACAAGTATACCAGAGGAGGGAAGAATCTGCCAACTCCATCATCGCTGATCGCAATCGGCAGCCATGGTAAGCAGTTCTCATACATTATGAAACAAAAACTGTTTCCATGAACTTAATGCACGCTATATGGGGCGGGATCCTGCTTATCAAGGAGAAAAGCCTCAGCTCTCTCCGTCAAGGGGGATTCGTGCTCTAAGGCACGATTCAAGTACCCTTTTCACCTTTTTTGGGTCCGATTTCCCCATCTTTCCCGCCTGCTCCACAAAATGGGTCCAGAGCTCTTGTTCATCCTCCAGCTCATCTGCTCCCTTCCCGGAGTCGATCAAGGTCTCGAGCATCTCTATCCCCTCCATAGCCTCGGTGAGGAGGATATTCCCGTTCTCCTCTTTCCCCTCCAGAAAGAAGGCAAATGTGCGGTGAAGGAGGTGAAAAAAGGCCTGAGCTCTGGCCATGGAGCTGGCAAATACCCCGGGCATGGGGTCGAGATCGGGTTTGATACCAAAATGGCGAACCAGGAATTCAAACTGCACCAGCCTGTACATATCCCCGGCAAGACGGGTCGCTTCAGTCCGGGTCTCGCTGGCACTGACCGCCCCCTTGTAGTGGGCGATCCGGAGATCGGGATGAAAGATCCCCCGCACACCTGCGGCGAGGGCGGAAAAGTAGAACTGCTGATCCTCCGCCCGGCCCACCCGGGACCAGGTAAAGGGGGCTACCCGCTTCAGGGTTTCGTTGGTAATACCGTATCCGCCACCCTTCACCACCGGATGGCTGATTGCCTCCTCTATCCGATCAACCCGGTTGTACCAGGAGGTGGCCTTTCCGTGGGCGTATCCCTTCTGAAAAAAGATATCCTTTCCGGAAGCTTTCTCCGGAGGGCGAACATCGGGAGTTCTCAAAGCATCGGCATAGCCCTTCGCTTCAATATCGCTTCCATTTACATACTCTCCTTCGTTTACCCCCAGGTAAACCGGGCTTCCCCGGTGATCCAGAGCGCTCCCCCCCCAGTAGGAGTGGCAAAGGATTTGGAACCAGCTCTTCCCGGTAGCCTCATAGAGCTCCTTACTGAGAATTGCTTCATCGGTATCCAGTTTGAAGGAGGCCCGAATGCCTCGAAAGCTCTCAAAGAGGAGAGGAGTATACTTCAGAGCGGTAAAATGTTTCCCATAGGGACCGGAAACGGAAAACTGCGGTGCCTTGCCGCCGAAAAGTTCCCGGTCAATCCTTCTGCACGCATCTTCAGTAAGCAGATAAAGCTCTACATGTTTGAATTGGTGGCGCCGCAAAAGATGGCCTATCCATGCCGATACCGGGCCATCCAGATTTTCATGGGTCGATGAGACCGAAAGGAGCACCGGCAGGCGGTAGTCGGAATCAAACACCCCAAGCTCCTTCTCGAAGCTCAGATCCCGGTCCAGCATCTGCAGACAGGAGACCAGCTCATGATGTGCATCCTTTTCAAAAAGCGGGACCGGATGGTCGTAATCGGCCACTTTCTTCCCCGGGTCTGTCAGCACCTGCCGTCCCAGAACAGCAAGCTCCGCCGGAAGCTCCTCGGGGATCTCCATCGGTAGAGTATAGAGGCCATTGAGCTGAAGAACGACCTCCTCTGGCCGGATCGGATCGGGATTCTCCGTCAGGTCCCCCAGCTTCCACCGAGGGAGTACCGCTTCAGCCTCCAACTCTATCTCCGGCGTCCATGCTGCAGCCAAGGCATAAGCTGCCGCCTCACGGGAAAAGGAAGATCCAGCGCTGCTTCCGGCGGGAAGGAGCTGAGCATCCGGAAAATCAGCGGCGTCCAGAGCTTCCAGAGCCTTCCGGAATGCAGCACCAGCGGCGGGGGAGAAGGAGTCGCAAAGCTCTTTCGCCTTCTCAACACTCCCTTCGCCAAGGGTTTTAATCAGTGAAATGATAAAAAGATGCGCCTGGCTTCGCTCACCGGGTAGTTTTTGGAGGGCCGAGAGGGGCGCCACACCTAGAGCTTCTTCACCAAAGAGGCCCCACACCTTACAGACCGAATTGGTCAGATTTTCAATTGTTTTCTCATTCATGTCTTGTATGATAGAGGGCAGCCGCAAGCTTCACAAGTGATTTTCCCCATTTCATCATGATCCCTGGTAAGAAAAGCGCTTTTTTATCAATAAGCTGCAGGGGACACTCTCGCCTTATAGGGATCCCTGGTTGGACAGCCTGAATTCTTTTACCCAAAAAAGGAATTCATCCCAAGCCTTCTTTATGGTGCCATTATTGTAGTTTATCAGTCCGATAGTCTCTAATGACTCGGCAAACTGATCAATGAATGCTTGTGGCAGGCCTTCATCTTCAAGCATCTTATTAAACAGTTCCGTTACTTCCGGAGACCAATCAACTAACTGGAAGTTAAATGCCGCCTTAATCCTTTCTTCATTTTTCATTTCTGAAAAGAATACTTCAAAAAATCTTCGCTGTATCTCCTGAGAACTATTCAGGGTTGTACTACCTGAATACATTCCCAACTCCTGGATAACAATGAGCTTTTCACCTGAAACATCCAACATCCTCTGAATATCAGATCTGATTTCACTTTCAGTCTGGGCAACATAATAAAGCGGAGGGGTAAACTGAGATTTTGCACCATAAAAATTGAAGCAGGCTACATCACACGCTGCAAGAATTGTATTGATCCCCGGCTTCTCTTCATCCAGACTGCCCTCAGAAAAGGTAACTGTAACAGCCATGTTTTCGTCTATTTGATGGATGTGTTCTTTGGTTTCTTCTAAAAAGGTAAGTATTTGCCTATCAAGACCAGGCACTTCTCCAAATGAATTGTCAGCTTCATTACTAATCGAAATGAGAAAGCCATCATATTCCAGCAACAATGGGATAAGCCAATCCATTAGATTCTTGAATCTTTGGATAAATTCTGGGTCATCAAAATCTTTCTCTTTCAAATCATTTGGTACAACCGGTCCACCACTGTCATAAGCTGAAATCAACAAAAATGTTTGGAGCCCTTCAGCTTTCATTTCCATCAATCTTTCCTCAAAACTGCCTTTGTCATATCTATTTGGAGATGGCTCTAACTCCGGCCAGTCAATTTGCAGTCGCCCCACCGTCATTCCTGCATGTATCGCATCATCCCATCTTGCATTCATGGCGACTAACGTTTCAGGCGGGTTTGAGGGATTAAAGCCTCGAATTATTCCAATCCTATTATCTCCGATGAGAAGAGGTAATTCTCCGGCGATAGTGTCAATCTGGGGATTTAAAGGGTTTGTGGTATGGGTGCACGCACTCAATAAACCAACAAGAACCAATAGAGTAAAAGTGGATTTCCATTGCTTGACGTCTCTATATTTCATGTCAGGTATCCATTAGCATACAACACAGCTACAGAAATAGCAAATGGCAGGCGGCTCCCTCTGCGCCCCTGGGTGTTTCAACGCTTTGAGCACCATTCGCATTCCACTCACGAAGGCAGTAGGAGTCCATTGTAACCGGTTTGGTAAGAGGTTAATCTAAGATAAAGCAACCCTTTTTTCTGGAAA
>CAYMWV010000170.1:2573-7789 GCA_964394395.1 uncultured Sediminispirochaeta sp. | reverse complement strand
TCTATTTCCGTCGGCCGGTGTTTATTGTGCCTGTGCGGACATCACGGTTCACCCATGAGCTGATGGAAAGCTCCACCCATTTCACCGTGAGTGTACCCAGGCCGGGGGAACTGAACAAAGCTATCGCTTTTTGCGGCAGCAAGTCGGGCCGGGACTACGATAAGTTCGCCGAATGCGGGCTGACCCCGGTTCCAGGCAGGGAAAGCGGTGTCCCGGTGATCGGTGAGTGCGCCCTCCATTACGAATGTGAGATTATCTACCAGCAGCACATGGAAAAGGAGAACCTCACGCCGGATATAGACTCGGAGGTATACCCTGCCTCGGTGTACCACAGCTTCTACTTCGGGCAGATCCTGGCCTGTTATTCCAGTTCCTGACCTGTGTTAATCCTACTGATCTCATGTAATGAAAAGTTGATCCTGCGAAAGAGACGAAGTTCTATCGTGGAGGACTAGGACTAGGGGACGGAGGAGCACTGAGAACCCTGCTATATGATGATTAACATGAGCGTCGTTAATTCAGGCCGTCCCGCAATATTATTTCCACTGAATTGAGGCTGTCCAACCCGCTATATATGGTGCTATTACAATTCTATCACCACTATACGCAGCCTGTCTGATAATCAAGAAAGGTTGCGGGACAGCCTCAGTCGATAACAAAATCTATCTATAGTCTGTTATGAGTCCTCTGAAAAAAGGGGCTCAGCGGCGATATATAAATTTCTAAGTCTTTATATTATAGTAACTTAAAAATACCAATTCCCCGCATCTCGACCTTTTTTCAGAGGACTCCTGTTATCCATTCTTTTGATTATCGGCTTTTGAAGCCTGCAAACGAACCTTTTCAGGGACGCTTCGGCTATTCCCGTGCTCCGTCCCCGTGCCCTCCTCCGTCCCCGCACCCTCCGTGCCCTCTGCCGCACCAGGGGGCACGGAGGGTGCGGCCCGGCGCAGGCGGGCTGCGGTGCGCAGCACGGAACCCCGGAGTCGACCCGGCGCCGTCACGGACCGTGGCGGCGGGCGCCCAAAGAAACGAACCCGGCTTGATGGCATAACTTGCGTCCCGGCTTACCGGCTTATAGAGCCCTATCGGGGGTACTCCTAATGTGATACTATATAAACGATTAACTATTCGGCAGAAAATAGGGTAACATGAGGAAAAGGGACCGCATATAGATTTCGATCGGCAAGGAGTCAGATATGAATGGAGAAAAGGGGATTCTCCTGGTGGAAGATGAGGCAATTATTGCTCTTGCAGAGAAAAAGGTTCTTGAGAGGCATGGGTTTAGGGTAGTCATCGCTGGATCAGGAGAGAAGGCCTTGGAGATGGTGAATGATTTGCCGGATATCGATCTGATCCTGATGGATATAGATCTCGGTCGGGGGATGGATGGCACCGAAGCTGCGGTGCAGATTCTTGCCGATCGGGAGATTCCGCTGATATTTTTATCTTCCCATTCAGAAAAGGAAGTGGTCGATAAGACCGAGGGCATCACTTCCTACGGCTATATTGTGAAAAACTCCGGAGAGACGGTCCTGGTAGCGTCAATACGGATGGCTTTCCGTCTATTTAAGGCAAAACAGGAAGCGAAGCAGACCGGACGAAGGCTTCAGGCCCTCCTCGATGCCGTTCCCGATCCCATGTTTGTTGTTGATAGAGAGGGGCGGGCCGTTCATCTCCCGGAGCCTCTGGAAAGTGTTCAGACGATTAGCGGGATGGACAGGCCGGCAGGGGACTCCAAAAAAGAGGAGGCGAACAGGCTCTTTTCTGCCGGGACGCAGGATACGTTTCGGAAATACTACCAAAGATGCATTGATACCGGGGAGACTCAGAACCTTTTTCACACAAGTGTGGGTGAGAGGCTGGGTGATGGCGATGAGATGGGGGTTGAGGTTGCGCCGGATGATACGGCGGGCCGGTCTTACGATATTCGGATAACAAAAATAGATGGGGAGCAGGCGCTGCTCATTGTCAGGGATGTCACCGAAAAGCATAAAACAGAGCTTCAGATGAAGAAGATTACCCAGGCGATCCGGCAGAGTCCCTCGACCGTGGTTATCACGGATATCGATGCGAACATTGAGTATGTAAATCCCAAATTTAGCGAGTTGACCGGGTATTCTCCTGAGGAGGTGATCGGCCGTAATCCCAGGATTCTACAGAGCGGGCTGACTCCCGAAGAAGTCTACCGGGAGCTGTGGGATACCGTCACATCGGGAAGAGAGTGGCACGGATCTTTTCAAAACAAAAAGAAAAACGGAGATTTCTATTACGAATCGGCCTCCATCTCGCCGGTGAAGGATCGGGAGGAGCGCATTGTAAGTTACATTGCAGTAAAGGAGGATATCACCGAACAGGTGCTTGCTAAAGAGGCGCTCGTGCGGTGCGAGATGCGGTTCAGGATTCTGGCAGAAGCTTCTCCTGTTCTTATCTGGGAAGCCGATGTAAATAAGCTCTGCACCTACTTTAATGCCAAGTGGCTTACCTATAGAGGCAGGACGATGGAAGAAGAGCTTGGTAACGGCTGGACCGAGGGGATTCATCCTGATGATAAAGATTTCTGTCTGAATACCTTTTCCACCGCTTTTGATACCCGGAAAGCCTTCTCCATGGAGTACCGTCTCAGAAAGGGAGATGGTACGTACGGCTGGGTCTATGATCAGGGGAGTCCCAAATATGACAAAGCCGGTCTGTTTACCGGTTACCTGGGAGCGTGTACCGACATAAACGAGCTGAAAGAGAGCAGGGATGCGCTGCACGAGAAGGGAGAGCTGCTGCGGGTTCTTTTTGACCAGGCCAGAGATAATATTCTCATTCATGAGATTCAGGAGGATGGGCGGCCGGGCCCTTTTATCGCTGTTAATGAGAGTACCTGCAGGACCCTCGGGTATACCAGGGAAGAGCTGATGCATATGAGCCCCCTGGATACTACCATCTCCGAAAACAGCGATTTTGTTGTCTCCATGCTGAGGGATATTGTGGAGAAGGGAAATGTCCTTTTTGAGGCAGAAGGCAAAACGAAGGGGGGACGGAGCATTCCTTTCGAGCTGCAGGCCAATCACCTGAAAATCGGTCACCGTGATCTGGTTATGATTATATCCCGGGAGATCAGCGAGCGGGGAAGCAAGGGATGAGGGGAAGCGAGGAATAGGGTGTTTTCAACCTATCAGTAAAGCTTTGATTGTAAAAGCAAACTACCGGCAGCAGGGACTACCAGTGATGGCAGGCGGAGTGTGCCCAGGATGTTATCGACATTCCAGAGAAACAGGGTGCATCAATCCACTATCATCAGCAACAAGAGATAGACGGTTAGATAGTGGGGCGACACATCCCACCACCAGCTACGACGATCCAGAGGTATTGTGACTCTCAAAATATCAGCTTCCGATCCCGGAGCTGCGGACCAAATTTCAGGTTCCAAAAGCCGGAGGGAGGTCCCACGATCATCGGTAACCACAACAGCTGGATATCATTCTTCAAGATAGCACCCTGCGTATTCTCAAACCAGTTCCCATTTTTATCATCATCTCTACATCTCTAAATCGTCGACATACGGGTTGCCTGTCATTTTTCTATCCTAAAGCTATCTATCCCAAACTATGACGAGCGATTCCTCCTTATCCAAAACAGGCCGGAAGCAAAAACGCCGATAAAGCCGTGCTGCAGGATTATCCTTGTCGATACTTAAGGAAATTGTCCCGCAACCTTTCCGGAGCATTATACATAGAGTGGTGACAAAACTGTAATAGCACCATATATGGTGGTTTGGACAGCCACGATTCAGTGGGATTAATGTCGCAGGACGGGCTGAATTCAAAAGAAAGCATATACCAAGGGCTCTATGTCCCCATCAATTTCCCCTTTCTATATCTGTAGTAGTAGATTCCTGAGTATTGATATTCTCTAATGTCATTGCAGATATGAGCTTTAACAGGGTTCTCTGATATATATCGAAATGTTTTAAAAAATTGCCTCAATGTCTCTATTATGGAACTTTTAAACCGATCATACCAGACGTGCCCTTTTAATCCAAAAAACCGATTGAATCTCGCCGCAAACACTGATAACACCCATTGCATGATTTTGGACAAATCGGTGTTAGGTTTCGGTTGTATCATCAAATGGACATGATTACTCATAATACAGAAATGCTTCAAATCATACCCATATTTCTCCTTTGCTTCCTCAAGAACAGTGAGCATCATTTCTTTCATAAAAGATGAATTCAAAATAAATTCTCCCCGATTCGCCCGTGCTACAACATGATATGTAGCATGTTCTTTTTTCCGTCTTGGCTTTCTCATACTAACTATAAACACCTTTTTTGCATTTCTGACCTATGTTCTTTGATCTTTTTTACTTTTTTCCTCCGTCCCCACCATATCCCCGCCTTGTCCCCATTTATCCATCCCAGAATTCCCTTTTCCTCCCCCCTCTCGTTGACTAAGTTCTCTCGCCAAACTATGCTTACAGAATAAGACCCTGCAAAAAGGAGCTGCTTATGTTCGGCGGATCAGCCTTTATCTGGGGCGTCATTGGCGTACTTCTCATAGCTGCCGAGATGGTAATCCCCGGCTTTACCATCTTCTTTTTCGGAGCTGGGGCATTGCTAACCGCTCTCATTGCTCTTGTACTGCCGCTGGTAGCAGGCAGTTTTACTGCCCAGATTACCCTTTGGGCAGCCAGTTCCATCCTTTCATTTGTCTTTCTTCGCCATAAATTCCGAAAAATTTTCGGTGGAACATTGCTAAACCGGATGCCCGAAGAAGGAGTAGGGGAAAAGGTCCTGGTAATAGAGGACATTACCCCGGAGAAGCCGGGCCGGGTTCGCTACCGGGGAAGCAGCTGGAAGGCGATGAGCCTGACCGAGTGCTTTTCCGCAGGAAATACAGTTGAAATTGTTGAGTCCTCGGGGCTTGAGCTAACGGTAACCGCTCCTTTCGATGGGGAGTCAGCGGGCGACGATTTTATCCACCGCCTGGAAGAAGAGGGGACGGAGCAGAAGTAAGCCTCCGAACTGCGCCCGGATCAGAGGGGCCGCAATAGCGGGTCCGACGGCAGACCGGAGGGTAGCGGCTGCGCATTGTCCCGGAGGGACGGAGGAGCACCAGCAGAGAACATCAGCAGCCGGGGCACCACCGGAGCCCCGGAGAAGCCGGATAAGTGAGCCGGAACTGCCTGTGGTAGGTGCTGCAGCATCGTAAGCTGGTAACGGC
>CAYMWV010000170.1:0-2473 GCA_964394395.1 uncultured Sediminispirochaeta sp. | reverse complement strand
GAAAGCGAAAGCGAAAGCAAGGAGGAAGTATGAACGTTATTTTGGCATACCTTCTGGTATTTGTGGTGATTGTGGTCTTTTTTAAATTGATCAGGATCGTCCCGGAGCAGGAGGTGTACATTATCGAGCAGTTCGGTAAGTACAAGAAGAGTCTCGGTTCGGGGTTGCATCTGGTGATTCCTTTTGTTCAGCGGGTGGCGTACAAGCATATCCTGAAGGAAGAGGTGATCGATGTGGACCCCCAGGTGGCGATTACGGCAGATAATGTGCAGGTGACGGTGGACGGGCTGCTCTACCTACGGGTGATGGATCCGGAGAAGTCGAGTTACGGGATCGATAATTACCGTTTCGCAACGGCACAGCTGGCAAAGACAACCATGCGCTCAGAGATCGGGAAGCTGGATCTGGACAGGACCTTCAGTGAACGGGACGATATAAACGACTCAATCGTGAAGGCGGTGGACGAGGCCTCCGACCCCTGGGGAATCAAGGTTACCCGGTACGAAATCAAGGATATCAGTCCCACCGACAATATTGAGCAGGCCATGGAGCAGCAGATGCGGGCCGAACGGGAGAAACGGGCGGAGATCCTGGCCAGTGAGGGAGAGAAAACCAGCCGGATCAATGTCTCCGAAGGGGACCGAGAAGCGGCGATCAATCTCTCCAAAGGGGAGCGGCAGAAGCGGATTAATGAGGCTGAAGGTAAGGCAAAGGCGATCGAGATTACCTCGGTAGCTACCGCCGAAGGGTTGCGATTGATAGCAGATGCTTTGAAGCTGCCCAAGGGTAAGGCGGCCATGGGGCTGCGACTGGCGGAGCAGTACATCGCCAAGTTCGGGGGTATCCTCGATGCGGCGGAAACCACGGTACTTCCCGACGATCTTGCCCGGTTAAAGTCCCTGATTGATACGGTAGCCCCGGGAATTGGTATCGGCGGTTCCGGACTCGGAGGCGGCCCTGGGAGCACTGGGGACGGAGCAAGCGGAGGGCTCGCTGCAGCTGCAGCACGACGGCAGATGTCCGGTGGTACAGCGCCAGGCATGGCCGGAGCAGGAGGTGAAGCATGAACCCGATGTTACCATTGATGATTTTAGTAGGCCTCTTCGGTTTCGTTGTACTGATAAGTCTGGTCCGAAGCGTGCGGATTGTACCGGGAAAGCAAGCCCTGGTGGTTGAGCGGCTCGGTAAGTACTCCCGGACCCTTGAAGCTGGGTTTCATATACTGATACCCTTTATAGAAAAGGTAAAGTACAAGCACAATCTGAAAGAGACCGCAGTGGATGTACCCGCCCAGGACTGTTTTACCCAGGACAATGTGAAGGTCCGGGTCGACGGGGTACTCTACATGAAGGTTATTGATGCCCGCCGGGCCAGCTATGGGATTACCGATTGCCGCTACGCCACGGTGCAGCTAGCCCAGACTACCATGCGTTCTGTTATCGGCCGGCTGGAGCTGGATAAATCCTTCGAGGAGCGGGATGCTATCAACGGTGAAGTGGTTAAGGCGGTCGATGCGGCCTCCGATGCCTGGGGTGTAAAGGTTTCCCGGTACGAGATTCAGAACATCAACGTCCCTGGAGGGATTCTGGAGGCGATGGAAGTGCAGATGCGGGCTGAACGAGAAAAGCGAGCGGCCATCGCCCGCAGCATGGGAGAAAAAGAGTCGAAGATAAACTACAGCCAGGCGGAGATGGAAGAGGCAATCAACCGTTCCGAAGGGGTAAAGCAGAAGATGATCAATGAAGCCGAGGGTAAGGCTCAAGAAATCCTCGCCCTCTCCAGCTCCACCGCCGAAGGTATCCGCAAAGTGGCAGCTTCGGTGGCCACCAACGGCGGGGAAGATGCTCTGGCCCTGCGGGTAGCCGAGGGCTACATTGAAGAGATGGGCAAACTCGCCAAAAAGCAGACCAAGGTCATCGTACCCATGGATGTTACCGACATGCAAGGGATGATGGAGAAGGTTGAGCGGATGGTGAAGGAGAAGGATTAGCAGGCTCAAATCGGTAGCGCTCCTGCTTGCCCTGGCAGAAGCAGCGCATTGACCTGAGCACCAAGCCCTTTTCACAGGGCAGAACAGCAAGTTTCTAAAAAACCGGGGTCCAGAGGGACCCCGGTTTTTCATGCAGAAGTTGAATTCTTCCCCTTCCAACATAATGCGGTGTACCTATGCCTAAGGAATGCTTAAGAGACATGCGCTTACATAGTTCATGATGTTGAACCGGTGGTTTTTACAGTCTGAATTGAAGGGGCCCCGCAACCTATCCTGAGTTATCTTACACGCTGCATATAGTGTAGAAAAAACTGCAATAGCACCATATATGGTGGTTTAGACAGCCTCGATTTAGTGGGATCAATGTTGCTGGACTGACTGAGTTAGGATAAGAGCTATGTTGCACCGCAGTTTTTCCTATCCTTTTCCCAGGAATTCGAAATGTGGCAAAATAGAAACTGAAACCTTGATTGCAAAACCCAT
>CAYMWV010000169.1:0-7844 GCA_964394395.1 uncultured Sediminispirochaeta sp. | reverse complement strand
TGGTTTGGACAGCCTCGATTCAGTGGGATTAATGTTGCGGGACGGCCTGAATTACAAGCTCTTCAGCTTCACCCACAGCAGTTGAAAGATAATGGGTCAACAGTGGTGCCTGGGGCTGTGGATCTGCAGGGCGGCTCCTTGTGGGGGGCCTTCCCGAGGGGGGGAGTATAGCGGGACCGGGCATCGTCCTCCCAGTTATATCTTCTGATAGCACTTTGGCGTTCCCGCTCCCTCGCTTCCGCCTCCCGTTGCAGCTGATCCCTCCGGCGCTGGTCTCTGGCATGGAGAAATGGGTTTGTCAAAATCTTGATTTCAATGAAAAGACGTAAACGCAGATTATCTATATTTCTTGCGATCATATACGCATTATTTACTTATTTTCTGCGTATTGGTTGTTATTTCCCCAATAACAAGCTATTCTTTAGCTATGATCAAGCGTTTCATTGAAAAAGCTTTTTCCGATTCTTTTTTCAAAAAAAAGGTCCTGGTTCTGTATGGTCCTCGCCAGACAGGAAAGACAACCTTGGTCCAAAAGGTCCTAGAGAATAAGCATGAACCCCACCTCTGGCTAAGCGGGGATGAGGCGGATGTTCGGGATATATTGACTGATACAAACAGAACTGCTCTGAAAGGAGTCATCGGAAACCATAGAATCGTAGTCATTGATGAAGCACAACGGATCAAAAATATCGGTCTTACTCTGAAAATTGCAATTGATTTCTTTCCCGAAGTTCAGGTAATCGCTACCGGATCCTCTTCATTTGAACTCGCCAACGAAATCCAGGAACCGCTGACCGGAAGGAAAAAACAGTTCACCCTTTTTCCCGTCTCCTTTGGAGAGATGGTCAACCACGATTCCCTTCTTGAAGAGAAACGTCGTATTGAACAGCGTCTTAGATTCGGATCCTATCCCGAAATAATTTCATCCCCGGGAGAGGAGGTTGAACTTTTACAGGATATTGCAGAGAGCTACCTCTACAAAGATATCCTCTCCTTTGAAAAACTGAGGAAGCCGGAACTGCTGCACAAACTCCTGAAAGCTTTGGCTCTTCAGCTGGGGAGCGAAGTTACCTATGCAGAGCTTGCAAGGCTCCTTGGAATTGATAATGAAACGGTGGAACGATATATCGATCTTCTGGAAAAAGCCTTCATTGTGTTTAAACTGCCCTCATTCAATCGGAACATGCGAAATGAAATCAAAAAGGGACGCAAAATATATTTCTACGACCTGGGAATGCGTAATTACATTATCAACAATTTCAATCCCCCGGATATGCGGAGCGATACTGGAGGCCTATGGGAGAACTGGCTGGTAATGGAGCGGGTAAAGCTACTCCGTTATCAACGGTTGCCGACAAACTCCTATTTCTGGAGAACCCTTTCACAGCAGGAAGTCGACTACGTCGAAGAACGAAACGGACTTCTTTCAGCCTGGGAGTTCAAATGGTCTGAAAAGGCCAAGGGCCGTTTGCCCCCATCCTTCCTCGCCGCCTATCCCGGTACGCACAGCTCGGTGATTAACCGGACGAATGTTGAGGAATTTCTTGGTTGAGTGTTCTACTTCGAACATAATGATACTTTTCCAATTTTGCGTTGAAATATTTCCAAATTCACATGTCTCTTCATACAGATGTACCGAGAAACGTTTTACCGCTTTCTTCTGTTTGTTATGTGATCCATACTCACCGCAGCCAGGAGCACAGCGCCTTTCACAATCCACTGAGAATACTCATCAACATTGATCAGGATCATCCCGTTTGTGAGAACCCCCATCAGAATTACACCGGTAATGACACCGCCAATTCTTCCTACCCCGCCAAAGATACTGACTCCACCGAGTAGAACGGCGGTGATGATATCCATCTCATATCCTGTACCGGCCTTCGGCTGACCGCTGTTCACTCGGCTCAGTAACACAATCCCGGCCAGTGCAGCAAGGAATCCTTCAAGGATATAAATCTTGTAACGGGTCAGGTTGACATTTACCCCGGAAAGCCTGCATGCCTCCTCATTTCCACCGATACCGTACACATATCGACCGAACCGGGTCTTGTTCAAAAGGATATACCCAAGGATGAATACAAATATCATTATGATAACCGGAACCGGAATTCCAAGGAAATAGCCTTGTCCAAGCACGGCAAATGATTCCGGAAAACCGTAAACGGGCATACCATCGGTCAATTTATAAGCCACTCCTCTCAAGGCGGTCATGGTAGCCAGGGTGGTAATGAGGGGAGGGATCCCAACCTCGTTGATAAAGACCGCATTCAATATACCAATAAACGCTCCGATGATCAGAGTGATAATCACCGCGATAGCCGGAGGCACACCCATCACCATCATCGATGCAGTTGCTGTTACTGATACACCGATTATCGAACCCACCGAAAGGTCGATACCGCCGGTGAGAATAACCGTGGTCATTCCCACCGCACAGATCCCTACCACCGCTACCTGACGAAGGATGTTCATGAGGTTTCGTCCTGTCAGAAAGGAGTCCGAGAGGATGCTGAATATTACTATTAGAGCAAAAAGAGCGATAACAATTGCATATTTCGAGAGGTTTATTTTTTTGAGTTTCAGCATCTGGAGGCCTCCTCATCTTCAATAGATGCGTAGTGTAAAATAGTTTCCTGATCAAACTCTTCACGGGGGAGTTCCTTGATAAGCCTTCCCTCACTCATCACAAGAATCCGGTCAGACATTCCAAGCAGTTCAGGCATCTCCGATGAAATCATGATAATAGCTTTCCCCTCTTCGGCAAGATTGAGCACCAATTTATAAATCTCCTGCTTTGCTCCCACATCAATCCCCCGGGTTGGCTCATCAAAAAAGATCACCTTTGATCCGGTCAGCAAGGTCTTGGCCAGAACCACCTTCTGCTGGTTCCCTCCGCTAAGACTGAGGAGCGGATCCTCTACAGAGGGGGTTTTAATCCGAAGGGTCTCCTTCATACTTTCAACAGCGGCACGCTCCTTCTTTTGGTTAATGAAAAGTCCAGACAGAAAGTTCTTAATACTGGCAAAGCTGATGTTCTCCCTGATCGATAGAAGCCCCAGAATTCCATGCTGCTTCCGATCTTCCGGGATCAAACCGATACCCAGAGAGACTGCTTGTGCCGGGTTCCCAATCTGCACTGCCTTTCCCATTAGGGTAACAGTGCCAGTATCGACAGGATCAGCTCCAAAGACGGCCCTGGCAAGTTCGGTCCGCCCTGCACCGACCAGACCGGCAAGGCCGATGATCTCTCCCGCCCGCACCGAAAAGGAAATCTCCTTCAACTTGTCCGATGAGAGCCTATATACTTCCAGAACTGTTTCACCGAACTCCCTCCGGTGCCATGGAAAGTCCTTCCCAAGCTCCCGGCCGACCATATGTTTGATCAAGCCGCTTCTATCTATCTCATCGGTCAGGCAGGAATGGACAAACTTGCCATCCCGCAAAATGGTAACCCGATCTCCAAGTTCAAACACCTCTTCAAGACGGTGAGATATATAGATAATCGCAACACCCTGCTGGCGTAACTTTTTTACAATATTGAAGAGATAATCAAGTTCATTGTTAGTTAAGGGAGCTGAGGGTTCATCCATGATCAGAACCTGAACATTATCAGATAAGCTTTTCGCTATCTCAACAACCTGCTGAAACCCTACCGTTAAGTCCTTAACCAGCGTAGTCGGTTCAACGCAGATTCCCAGCTCTTCCAGCAGTTCCGTGGTACGCTTGTTCATGGATTCATAATCAAGAAAGCCGTTCCGGAGAAGCTCCTTACCGAAAAAGACATTTTCCGTAATGGTCAGGTGGGGAAAGAGGTTGAACTCCTGGTAGATACAGGATATCCCCGCATTCCGCGAGGCTATTGGGTCCTGGTGCTCAATAACCTCACCGTTAAAGCGGATCCTCCCCTTAGTTGCTTGAATCGCACCAGTCATCGTTTTTATCAAGGTAGATTTTCCGGCCCCATTTTCGCCGACTATGGCATGCACTTCACCGGGAAAGATTTCTATAGAAAAATTGTCAAGGGCAGTTACTCCCGGATACTCTTTGGTGATGTGCTCTAAAAACAAGATGGCTTCCCTTTTCATATCCCCTCAATTATTTTACCACACCGGGCTGTTTCCAGCCCGGTTGAACATTTCTCAACTACTAAACCTAGTATTCGCTGATATTATCAGCAGTCACCGGAATCATCGGGATCTTTACCATTTCATCCTTGGGACCATTCTCGATCACATCAAGGGTTACATCAATGATAAGCTCTCCCGTTCCAAAGGGGTCGATATCTACAGTTCCCCGGTAGATGGTTCCGGGCTGTTTCATTTTATCCAGAGCCTCCGGAGTGGCATCAAGCCCAACAATACAGAAATCTTCGCTGTCCTTTCCCATCGCCTTCACCGCTTCCATCGCTCCCAAAGCACCGGCATCATTAATTCCTGCGATGACCTTCACATCCGGATGACTTTGAAGTACCGTTTCGGCGGCCTGCATCCCCCGTTCCGGGGTGTGGGCAGATTGCTCGGCAACGATCTCTGCATTCGGTGCTTTCTCCAGGATGCCAGCTTTAATTCCCTTCGCCCTCTCTATAAGCGCCTCCATTTCCGGATGTCCGAGGATGGCAACCTTTGCTTCTCCACCAAGCTCATTGGCAATCCACTCTCCGGCAATAAGTCCACCGGTATAGCCGTAATCAAAATCAATAAGATTGATATTCGCATCATTGCCTTCAATCACCTGGTTCGGGTTGATAAAGGGGATACCTGCATCATGGGCAGCCTTCACCATGTGCTTCATTGCATTCGGATCGATGGGGCTGCAGATAATAGCGTCCATTCCCTGGGCAATAAAGTTTTCCACAGCGGATACCTGGGATGCAGAGTCCGACTTTGCATCATGGACAGTCACCTCAATCCCCAGTTCCGCTGCCCGAGCTTCAACACCCTTTGTGACGGTCACAAAATAGGGATTGGCCAGATCCATGGTTGTGTACCCAAAACGGAGAGGCTTCTCCCCATCCTCTTTCTGTCCACCGGCAAAAAGCGAAGCCGCTGTGAGCAGCACCATCAGCACCATTAATAATCGTTTCATAATCATCTCCTCCTCTTATTTATTGATCCCGGACAACGTCCAGGAATGCTACCATATTTTCCACCGGGATATCCGAGGGCATCGCATGGGTGGGGGCGACGATGTAGCCTCCATCCTTTCCCATCACCTCCATCATCCGCCGGGTCTCCCGTTTTACATCCTCCGGGCTACCGAAGGGGAGGAGCTGCTGGGTCGAGATTCCCCCGTAGAAGCTGAGGTCCTTCCCGTACTCCCGCTTCACCTTCTCCACATCGTATATTTCCGGCTGAAAGGTGTTGTAGATATCCAGGCCCATCTCTATCAGGTCGCCGAATACCTCGTAATTATCCCCGCAGGAGTGCTGGCAGAGGTAGAGGCCCCGATCCTTGATTGTCCGGTACATGGTTTTGAGGGCTGGCTTGATAAACTGCCGCCAGTAGCCCGGCCCCATGATGAGCCCCTTCTGCTGCCCCCAGTCGTCGCCGAAGAAGATGGCGTCCACCGGATACTCCATCACAATCTCCGCCACCGCCAGGTTGTATTCGACTATTCTTTCAAACAGAGCCGAAACAAAACCGGGGTCCATCACCATATCCATCAAGAGATTCTCGATCCCCCGGAGGGACCAGGCCCGCTCGTAGAGGGAGAAGCCGATAATGTACATGGAGAACTTATCCCGGTTCTCCGGAGCGGTAAGACGGCAACACTTCTCCCGGATGGTTTTTTCATTCGGCTCCGGAAAGGTGTAACCCTTCAGGGAGGCCTCGGGGAGCATGCAGTTCTCCACCACCCCAAAATCGCCCTGCTGATCCAATAGCCACACCGCACCGAACATGTCCCGGTGGCGATGCTCATCCAGAATGGTAAACTCCTCGTTCCGCTCCAGGGCAAAGCAGTTATCAATTCCCGCCAGATAGTCGGTCCCCAGGGTGAGGTTCACCTTCTCCTCCATCTCCGATGTCAGATCAAGCTGGAAAGGCACGCCCCCGGTCTCTTCATGCTGTATGGTTTTCAGTACAAGGTCTCTGTTGTTTACAAAAATGTTACCAGACATAAAAATAGTATAAACCCGATTTTTCTCTTGTGAATGTACGAATCGGCTGTTATTATGGATAAAAAGGCTGGAGGTAGCCCTATTATCATGGATGAATCAGCTGCAGTAAGCAGTTTCGCCGACCTGGACCCGGAGCTTGGAACAATTCTGGACAATTTCGCATCCATCTTCGATATCCGGATCGCCTACTTTTTACCCGACGGAAGCGAGAGCAGGATAGGAAAAAACCGGGAAATTTCTCGCTACTGTAAGCTTCTCCGCACCGATCTGGGCCTGGTGGATACCTGTCTGGCCACCGATGAGAAGCAGCGGCACCGGGCCCGGGAGAGCGGGAAACTGCAATCCTATATCTGTCACGGGGGCTGTAACGAGGTGATAAAACCGGTCTTCAGCGACAGCGCCCTTTTGGGCTACATCATGATCGGCCAGGCGGTTACCCGTCCCGGCATTCCCGAACCGGTGCAGGAGCTGGCGCAGAGGCGGGGAATCGTCCAAGAAATGGCCCCCGCTTTCCGGGAACTCCCCCATTACAACAGGAAAAAGCTGGATGATATTATCCAGCTCTTCTCGGAACTGACCGACCTGGTGATTTTGAAGAATCTGATCCGCCGAAAGAACCTGGGTCCGGTGGGCAGAATCTGCGAGTACCTGCAGAACCAGGACCACACCATCACCCTGGAGGAGGCTGCGGCAATTGCCAACATCAGCAAGAGCCGGCTGCGGCACAAGTTCCTTGAAGAGAAGGGGGTCTCCTTTACCCGGGTAAAACAGTCCATCTGCATGGAGAAGGCGAAGAAGTTGATGGATAAGGAGCCGGGCCTTTCGGTGCAGGAGGTGGCGTGGCAGCTGGGCTACGCAGACCCCCTCTATTTTTCCCGGGTCTTTCGGAATTACTTTGGGGTTCCGCCGTCGGGGATGAGCAAAGGATAAGAAAAAGATTTGAAGCGCTGAGGGAGCATCTGTAACCTATGGATGCGATGGTTTGTAATAAAATCCGCCCACCCGTTATTTAGTGTCCCCGAAATAGCGCAAAATTCTTTAATAACTGCTTAAGTGATGGTTCTTTAATGCTGGGAATTGCATTTCTTGCAACCATTTTGATGCGAATCGCATTTATTTTCACGTTTGGTAAGCCTTTAGATACTATTGGTCCTTTGTGTTTGCGCTATTTCGGGGACACTAGACACCCGTTAAGGAGACCTTATCAACCCCTTGCCAGCTCCCTTACCATGTAAAAAAATAGACCATACTCCTTATTTTAACGCCATATACGGACCAGGCTCCGTAAAAGGAGAGTATATGCCTGACACTCGACAGTTGCAGCTGCCCGATTCCAACAGCTTCTTCCTCTTCGGGGCCCGGGGAACAGGAAAAACTACCCTCCTGAAAGAGACTCCCTTTCTCAAGGATGCGTTGTACATCGATCTGCTGAATGCCGACCAGGAGGAGCAGTACGCTCTTCGGCCGACTTTGCTGATAGAACAGGCCGAAGCGTTGGGTGATGGACAGTGGATCATCATTGATGAGGACCAGAAGCTTCCAAAACTCCTTGACCACGTGCTATTTGCGAACCAAGGATGATGTCGAAGTTGATTTGATCATCGAACGACCGGGGCAATCCACAATTCTTCTAGAGATTAAATCGGCGGAGAGGATAGATGAACGGCATGTAAAAAATCTGATCCGGTTTCAACCTGATTTTCCCGATGCCGAGTCTCTATGC
>CAYMWV010000168.1:5753-7858 GCA_964394395.1 uncultured Sediminispirochaeta sp. | reverse complement strand
GGGCAGCGGGATGATTCCGCCGGGGGACCCCCTTCAGTATGTGGTCATCCTCACTGCGATTATCGCCGACCTGTTTTATGGGTTCCGGGATGTCGATCCGGGAACAGTTCTGGACCGGGAAGGAAACCCAATCGCCGCAAAGGAGACCTTCGAAGCCATTGGCGGCCAGTGGCACACCTTTCTTGATGAGCTTCTGGAAAAGCATTATCTGGGCACTTTGCGGGATTACTGCAGAAATATCGAACACTCCTACGATTTTGTTTTCTCGGATTACGGAAAGCGGATGGAGGCGGACCTGCTCTTCCTTCGCCAACGCTTCTTCTTTCCCAATCTGCAGCTGCAGGTCCCAAAATATCTGCAGCCCAGGAAACTCCCCTCCCTGACAAAATACTACCGGACAGTTGAGGAGCTGAAAGGGCTCCTGGAGCAGATGAACGGCGGCGATGGGTGGGGAATAAAGAACCGGGGTACCCATTTCTCCTTTCCGGTGGAAAACAGTTTAAGCAAGCGGCTGACTTCCCTCCTCGATTTTGAGGGGAAAGGGAAAACCATGCTCGCCCTCTCCCGGTACACCCTGGCGGCGGTTATCGTCCTGGACCACCTCCTGCAAAGGGAAGAACAGCTGCCTAATCCCCTCTATCGGCATGTAGAGCAGCGGGAGGATCTTCCAGTCTACTCCGTCACCAGCCTCAACACATCCCGGCTGCTCCAGCGGTTTGAACAAAAGAGGAAGGAGGCTACCATCGACCCGTCGGAGCTGACCGGCGACTACGATCATGCCACCGGTCTGGGGGGTTTTGAACTTGCCGGGAAGGAGATTGAAAAGAGCATGTACCAGAGCCTCTCCGGCTTGGCGATTCTCAGAATAAAGAGCGATGCGGAGGGCGGGAAAGCAATCATCGCCGATGCAAAAGAGATAGAAGGAGAACTGCGTCTTTTCCAGGATCAGCTTTTCCGGATTCAGGGAGCGGAGTTCCTGATCCTCCTCCCCGAATTTGGCCGGGAAGAGGCGGAAGAGAAGGCCCGCTCCATTGCATCAACCTTACGGAGGCCCGGCAGACGTGGCCCGATCATATCTGTCTTAAGCTACAACGCCGGTTTAAACTACAACGCCAGAGAGAGAGGCGAAGTCAAACTCCTTCGGGAGAGTGAAAACAGCCTTCCCTCTGGAGAACTTCCCGAACATCCCGCCATCTACTACTGGGACCGGGAGAAGCAAGAGATGAGAGATGTGACAGATAAACCACTTGCGCCTTAAGCCTCTCCTCACCTATAATCCTTGTTATGTTTGATAACACATTTCTCTTCGCCCTGGGTTTAACCGTCTTTGCTGGCCTTTCCACTGCGGTGGGAAGTCTCCTCGCCTTTTTCTCAAAATCTTTCAATCCGAAGGTGCTGGCAGCAACCCTCGGATTTTCTGCTGGGGTGATGCTTTACGTCTCGATGATCGAGATATTCGTCAAAGCCCGGGACTCCCTTTCAGTGATCTACGGTGACAAGATGGGATATGTGGTTACCACCGTCGCTTTCTTTGCCGGTATAGCCCTGATGACCCTGATCGACAACCTGGTTCCCGCCGCCGAAAACCCCCACGAGATAAGAAATATGGAGGAGCATAGCCAGGAGGAGGTAAAAAAACGGCGTCTCATGAGGATGGGCCTTTTCTCCGCCCTGGCCATCGGCATCCACAACTTTCCCGAGGGGCTTGCCACCTTTATGGCAGCCTTGAGCGATCCGACCCTCGGTATCAGCATTGCAGTGGCTATTGCCATCCATAACATTCCCGAGGGAATTGCTGTCTCCATGCCTATCTACTACGCCACCGGAAGTAAGAAGAAGGCTTTTGTTTTCTCTGCCCTCTCCGGCTTTGCCGAACCAATAGGCGCCCTGGTCGGCTATTTTCTCCTGATCCGGATTTTTGGAGAATCGATGTTCGGCTTCACCTTTGCATCGGTTGCGGGGATTATGGTGTATATATCCCTGGATGAGCTGCTACCCACAGCAGAAGAGTATGGGGAGCACCACATTGCCATTTTCGGGCTTATCATCGGGATGGTGGTGATGGCGGGGAGTTTGCTACTCTTCGCTTGACGAGAGGCTTACCC
>CAYMWV010000168.1:0-5653 GCA_964394395.1 uncultured Sediminispirochaeta sp. | reverse complement strand
TGGTTTCCTCCATTTGGCTGGGTTTCGCCAGTGGGCTGGGTTTCGCCGGAAAAGAGAGCCACACCAGCCCAGGCCGCTGCCCGGGCCAACAGCTCCAGGGAGCGACGATAATCCGCCCCGGGCCGAACATCCCGGTAAAGCCGGGGAACCGTTTCAATGTTGTGATTCAACACATCCGGAACGCTCTCCAGCACCCGGTTCAAAGCTTCTTCGGATCCCTGGAAATCGGGGATAAGCAGCTCCACTCCCCGGATCCCTTCAAGCTCCCGGAGCCGGGAACACACTTCGGCAAAATGAGAAGAGCCTCCATCGGGCAGGTCGTCCCGGGTTACGCTGGTTACCACCACATAGGCCAGCCCCAACTCTGATGCCGCCCGGGCTATATTCTCAGGCTCCTTCGGGTCCGGGGGAAGAGGCTTGCCTCCCGGAACATCACAGAAGGTGCACGCCCGGGTACAGAGCTCCCCCAGGATGAGAAAGGTGGCGGTCCGGTTACCGTAACACTCCATCCGGTTGGGGCAGTTTGCTGCAGTGCAGACTGTGTGAAGCTTATGACGGGAGAGAATCTGTTTCACCTCGTCCAGGTTTCTCCCTCCCCGGATGGGGACCCGGAGCCACTCAGGTTTCCGCACTCGCTTTTCCCGCTTCTCCCGCTTTACCTCTACTGCCCTTTCTTCCCCTTGCTTTGAAGCGGCACCGCTCATAGAGTACCTCCTTCGCCTTCTGCAGAGATAGTTTCTCCGGAAGGAGCACTTCCATGGAACGGCCCCTCCAATCGATCAAAGCCAAAGACCTGGACAAACTTCCGGGCCGTTGCCTCTTTAAGGCGCTGCATATCCTGTTTCGCTCCGGTAAGCGTTTCCAGACTACAAACCCCCTTATCCCTGATCCCACAGGGGACGATCCAGGAGTAGTGGTCCAGGTTGGTGTTGATGTTGAAGGCGAAGCCATGCATGGTTACTCCCCCGTGAAGGCTGATCCCGATGGCGGTAATCTTCTCATTTCCAACCCATACTCCCCGGTGCTTCTCTTCCCTCCCGGCCTCTATACCATACTCATCCTGGAGGACAGAGATAAATACCTCTTCAATGTTATGTACAAACCGTTTGAGCCGCCGTTGGTGATGGTAGAGGTGAAAAATCAGGTATCCCACCAGCTGTCCCGGCCCGTGATAGGTCGCTTCCCCTCCCCGGTCGATATCAAAAACCTCAACCCCCCGGGCAGATAAGGCCTCCGGGCTCAGCAGCATATCCTCAGGAGCAGTCCGTTTCCCCCGGGTGATTACCGGAGGATGTTCAAGCAGGAGGAGGGTATCCGGAATCTCTTCCCGCTGCCTCCGGGCAACAAGCTCTTTCTGTAGTTCCAAAGCCCGGCCGTAGGGGACCATACCCAGATCCTGTACTGCAAGGGGTCGTTCCCCTGCTCCAGAACTTGCTCCGTCCCCGAGAACTGCGGCTCCGAGAACGGCGCCTTCGCCTTCGCCTGCCCTGAAGCTTGCTTCAGCCGTGGCTTCGGGGCTTGTTTCCTTTTTATTGTCGGTCATGGGCTGATAGTAGCATAAAGGGTAGAGAACATGTAGGCTATATATTTATGAAACCAATCCTGATCAACAAAATAATGAGAATTGCTCCTTTAAGCTCCATCCTCTGTTTCCTGTTCTTGTATCAGCTCGAGGTAAGCCGACCCGCCAAGGAGTTGTTCATTGCGGTAAAACGGGGAAAGCGTTATTCGTACCTGGTAAAATATCAGATAGAATGAAAGGTGTACCAGTGGTCCCATGCAATTCCATCCCCTATTCAGGGAGACCCGGATTGTAAATTTACGTTAGAACTGACTCTCTGAATCCATATCCCAAAAGCCCTTCCGGTCCTTGAAGAAGGATTTCACAGGAATCCATACCGAAGTCACTCTTTTCCACTCCTTATAATCCGGATACTTTGACTCGGTGATTGTCTCGGTAAATCTCGTACTTCCGGCAAAGAGAAGAATCAGCAGCAACGCTCCTATTCCACTGAAATGGAGCTCTCCTGAGGCAACGACCAGGTAGAGAAAGAGAACAAGCCACTGCCCCATCTCACAAACATAGTTCGGGTGCCTGGAGTATTTCCACAATCCAAAGGTGTTAAAGCCAAGCTGATATCGCTTCTGATTGGACCAGGGACGTTCACCTCGTCGCCTGTAGAACCTGAGCTGCTGAATATCGGAAATCGTTTCCAGAACCAACAACAGAAGATGGACCACATAAAGAGCCATCTCTGCAGGTAAAACCGGCCCTTCAATCTTCCCGTAGAAATAGAGGGGAAGGGTAAACAGAAATATCAAACCAAGCTGAAATGCGCTGATAAAGAAAAAATTAAACAGCTCAAACAGGACCGGATTATTAATCTTCTTTCGCAAATACTCCCACCGGTAATCTTCACCGGTAAAGCCCCGGCTGAAAGAAAAGGTATACCCCCCCTTTAGAGCAAAATTCACCGTAAGCCGTATCCCCCACAAAAGAACAAGAATAGCGGCTATGATAAACCTCGGGTTATGGACGTACAAGGGAAGCCATATACAAACATAGAGAGGGGGAAGTACCGACCACAGTCTGTCCACCCAGGAGTAATTTTTGGTAATCAAGCCAAGAAGAAAACAAACAACAATCGATGCTAACAGAACAATCAATGATAATGGTAATGGTGACATGATAAAGAGACTAAAGAAGAATCACGCTTTTGTGAATGGGGTTTTCCCACTACCAGAAAATTTGACTTTCCCCCTCCCCGGGTGTAGCCTGTAAGTATGAGAACAAACCCGCTGCAAAGGCCGCTTCGGGGCCTGATCTTCTATTTCCTGATCTTGTTCCTGCTTCTGGGATTTCTTTCAACATCACCTTTATTTTCCCAGACCGGCAGGGATGTGGTCTATCGGATCCCGATCAAAGGGGAGATAGACCGGAGCCTGACCGTATTCCTCCGTCGGGGCATAGAGAAGGCCCGGGCGGGCGGAGCAAGCCGGATTGTCTTCGAAATAGACACCTTCGGCGGCAGGGTGGATGCAGCCCTGCAGATAACCACCCTTATCGGATCGCTTCACGACATCCACACATCTGCCTATGTCCCCCTCAATGCGGAAGGGACAGCGGTCAGCTGGTCTGCAGGAGCCCTGATCGCCTTTTCCTGTGACGCCATCTTTATGGCCCCGGGAACCAGTATTGGATCGGCGGCACCAATTATGATGTCCCCCGATGGAGGGTCGGTCCCGGCGGAGGAGAAAACTGTCAGCGCCCTGAGGACCCAGATGGCTGCCCTGGCGGAGAAGAATGGGTATCCCCGGGCGGTAGCCCTGGCCATGGTGGATCAGGACACGGAGGTGATCGAGCTTACCGTGGATGGAGAGGTGGGGCTGTTTACCCGGGAAGAAGCTGATGCACTCCTGAGTCAAGCCGAAACCGACGGAAGGGAGATGAGCGAAGGTGTGGTGGTCTCCGCAGAGGAGAAGCTGCTGAGTCTCACCTCCGGAGAGATGGAGAAGTACAGGATCTCCTCGGGTAGTCCGGTAAACTTCACCGGAGTGCTTGAACTCCTGGAGGCAGACGGAGCAGCGGTGGTTGAGCTTGAGGTTTCCGGCGCAGACCGGGCGGTAAGCGTGATTACCGGGGCCGCCTTTACCAGCCTTCTGATCTTTATCGGGATGATCGCCCTTTTTATGGAGATCACCAGCCCCGGCTTCGGCATTCCCGGAACGATTGCGCTTCTCGCTTTCAGTGTACTCTTTGCGGGCAACTCCCTTCTGGGCACCGTGGGTTCGGTAGAGCTGCTGCTCTTTGTGATCGGTATCGGTCTGCTTGTGGTGGAGGTGTTTCTGATCCCCGGTTTCGGGGTGGCTGGCATATCAGGGGTCGCCCTGATTATCGGCTCCCTTATTTTGTCGATGCAGGATTTTGTGATCCCCGATTTCTCCTGGCAGTATGAAGCGCTGAACAGGAATGCCCTTCTGGTGACGGCAAATGTGATCATCAGCTTTGTCGCCTTCGGTATTCTCGCCTTTCTTGTCCCCAAGTACACCCCTTTCAGGCGGCTCTCCCTCTCTCTGAGCCAGGAGGCATCAGAGGGCTTTACGGTACAGGACAGCGCCTATGAGGATCGTTATCAGGGAGCCAGCGGAACCGCCATTACCACCCTTCGCCCGGCAGGGAAGGCGGAGCTGGGCGATGAGGTGGTGCAGGTAGAGACCGGGGGTGAGTACCTGGAAAAGGGGACGGAGGTTGAGGTTACCCGGGTGGACGGGAACAGAATTGTTGTGAGGAGGAAAAAATGATCTATATTGCTGCCTATGCTGCTCTTGGTGTTGTTGGCCTGGCAATTTTGCTGGTGTTTGTGCGCTTCTTCGGTTTGTGGTTCCGGGCCCTGCTTTCCGGCGCTCCTGTGGGCATCACCCGGCTTATCGGGATGTGGCTGAGAAAGGTGAACCCCGGGGTTATCGTCGATGCAAGGATCATGCTGACCAAGGCGGGCATACAGATTCATACCGATCAGCTGGAGACCCACTTCCTCGCCCGGGGTGAAGTGATGAAGGTGAGTCTTGCCCTGGTGGCAGCCAATAAGGCAAACATCCCCCTTCCCTTCCAGCGGGCTGCAGCTATCGACCTGGCGGGAAGGGATGTGCTGGAAGCGGTAAAGACCAGCGTCAATCCCAAGGTGATCGACTGCCCCGATGTATCGAAGGGAAAACAGTACATCGATGCGGTTGCCAGAGATGGTATCCAGCTGAAGGTTAAGGTACGCATCACCGTCCGGGCCAACATAGAGCGGCTGGTGGGAGGTGCCACCGAAGAGACTATCATTGCCCGGGTGGGAGAGGGGATTGTAACCACCATCGGCTCCTCGGAAAACTACAAGGCGGTGCTGGAAAATCCGGACCGGATCTCCAAGCTGGTGCTGGAGAAAGGTCTGGATGCGGGGACCGCCTTCGAAATCCTCTCCATCGATATTGCCGATGTTGATGTGGCCGAAAATATCGGAGCAAAACTGCAGGCGGACCAGGCTGAAGCGGACATGCGGCGCTTCCAGGCGGAGGCGGAAAAGCGGCGGGCCATCGCCAAGGCGGAGGAGCAAGAGATGCTTGCCCGGGTGCAGGAAAACCGTGCCAAGGTGGTACTGGCGGAAGCAGAAGTGCCCCTGGCTATTGCCGAGGCGTTCAGAAGCGGCAACCTGGGAGTGATGGATTACTACCGCCTGAAGAATATCCAGTCCGATACCTCCATGAGGGACAGTATCGGAGGAGAAGATAAGTCCTGATGGAAGAGATTCTCTCCCTCATCGTGGGAAGCCTTATCGCCCTTTTCCCCATTCTCTTTATGCTCTCATCCCGTAGACGGATGATGGAGCGCAAAAAGCGGGGCTCTGGGGGAGGGTCTGGACCAGAACCGGGACCGGGGCTTAAGCCCAGGCCCGGATCAGGCCAGGCTCCCGGCCAGAATGCATCGCCAGGCCGGGGGCAATCCCAAGGGCAGGAGCGGGAAAACTATGACCACCCCGAATCAATTGTAGCCCGGATTATGCGAAGCCAGGGAATTCGGCAGATTGCCGGAGATGCAGCACCGGGCCGGGGGGAGACTCCCGGCCCGGAGGTGACTCCCGGGTTAGGGGTGGCTCCCGGGCCGTGGGTG
>CAYMWV010000167.1:0-7876 GCA_964394395.1 uncultured Sediminispirochaeta sp. | reverse complement strand
TGCCTCTGTTTAAAACCTGAAATGTTTCTCCATGTTCCAGTTTTCTTTCAATATCAGACCAATGGGATTTTAATTCCCGTACACTGATTGTAATCATAAGAACCTCCATTAATATCTTACTTTTTGTTTCACTATTTGTCTACTATAAGTTTTACATTTTGTAATTCAGCCCGTCCCGCAACATTAATCCCACTGAATCGAGGCTGTCTAAACCGCTCTATGTGGTGCTATTACAATTTTGGCGATCCAAATCTTTCAGCCATTTTTGATATCACCTGTAATCTCTCGGCAATATGCAAGGCACTTATGCGGCACAACCTGCAGTACCATGTGAATCCTCAGTTTTAATGTAATTTATAAAAAAAGTACCATCTTCTACTCATACCGCAAAGCCTCCTGGGGCACCAGCTTTGATGCCCGGATGGCCGGATAGAAGCCGGAAAGCAAGCCGGTTACCAGGGAGAGGAGGATTGAGAAGGCGGCTATTCCGGGCTTAACCACCGCAGGCCAGTGAGCAAAATGGCCGATCAGATTGGCAGCCAGAACCGCAAGACCGAGCCCTGCAAAACCGCCGCCCCCACAGAGAATGAGGGTTTCGATGAGAAACTGCATCTGGATGTGCCAGTTCTTTGCCCCGATCGCCTTCCTGATTCCGATCTCCCGGGTCCGCTCTTTTACCGAAACAAGCATGATATTCATGATACCGATAGCTGCAACCAGAAGAGCAATTCCCGCAAGGACAGCAACCCCGATGGTCACCGTTCCCACCACGGAATTGATCATATCAAGCTGCTCCTGCATCCCGACGATCATGAATTTATCAACCCGGTTATCCCACTTCCCGTGGTTCCGGGCAAGGATTCGCAAAATCTCCTGCTTCGCTGGAGCTATCTCATCCATCGATACCGCCTTGCACATGAGCTGATGGTAGTTTCCATTTCCCCCGAAGAGGCGTCTAAAAATCGATATGGGAACTACCACGGCGTTGTTATACTGTTCATCCGGATTGGAAAGGCTGATGGTCTCCGATTTTTCCATTGGAGCAAGGACGCCGATAACCTTTATGGGAGTGCCGAAGGCGGTAATATAGTTACCTACCGCCTTTTCGCCGGGGAAAAACTGATCCCGGATATTGCTGCCGATAATCGCAACCTTGCTCCGACTCCTCTCCTCCGAGTCGGTGATGATTCGCCCCGCCTCTATCTCATACTCCACATATTCAATATAATTACTGTTGGTGCCGGTCACGGTAAGCTGCTTCTCCACCTTTCCCGCCCGGATCAGGGTGCGCCGGCTGTCCATGGGAGCAATTGCCTCAATCTTTGTACCGTACGTTTCAAGATCATCCAGATCCTTCGGAGTCATCGCTTCAATGGTGAAGGCGGAGTTGAGGCTCTGGTCCTGCCAGTTGGGAATGATAATGAGGCTTGTGGGGGAAAGGCCCTCAAACTCCTTCAGGATGATCTGCTTCCCCCCCTCTCCAGCAGCAAGAACGGTGATTACCGATGCAATACCGATAATAATCCCCAGGAGAGTAAGGAGGGTCCGGGATTTGTTTGCCAGGATAGCTCCGACTGCTTCTATGAAAAGGGTTTTCAGCATCCTAAACCTCCGACCGGAGCGCCTCTATGGGCATCAGCTTCGAAGCGCGATAGGCCGGATAGATACCAAAGATCAAACCTATCACCGTGGAAATTCCAAGGGCTCCAACAACAATGCCGGCGGAGACGATAAACTTCCATTTCAGAACAGCACAGGCGATGGCGGCAACTCCGGTTCCGAAAAGGATGCCCGTCCCCCCGCCAAGGAGGCAAAGGGTAATCGCCTCTATGACAAACTGGGATAGAATATCCCTTGACCGGGCGCCCACTGCCATCCGTACACCGATCTCCCGGGTCCGTTCGGTAACCGCCACAAGCATGATGTTCATGATACCAAGCCCTCCAACCACTATGGATATAACAGCGATCACCAGGATAAGCATGCTGACGATGTTGAGCACCCGGTCCACCATTCCCACATAGGTATCCATCCGCTGGATCCGGAAACGGTCATTCTCCCGGATCTTTCCATACCTGCTTCCCAGGTAGTGACGGATCCGCTGGTCCGCCAGCTCCACATGGTCGGCGGTATCGAACTTCATGATATAAACCCAGTATTTGACATCCGGACCGCCCCAGATGCGGGAGGCGATCAGATTCTGGGGGACGAAGATGGTGGTGTTGTTCGATCCGTCGCTCAGGAAACCCTGGCCGTGCCGCTCAGTAATCCCGATTACGGTGTAGTTTCTCTCCCCAATCCGGATAATCCTGCCCAGGGGAGAGCCCTCGACATCGGAAAAGAGGGTGGAGGCGATGTCCGGACGGAGGATAGCCACACGTTTCTTGTACCGTATATCGTCGCCTCTGAAATTGCGTCCCTCAGCAAGCTTTACCGCAAAAAGATCGAAGTGACTGGGGTCTACTCCAAAGATTGAAGTCGGAGAGGCGTTCCCCTTGTAATGAACCGTATCCTGCCGATCAAAGATGGTCCCCGAAGTAACCAGCCCCGGCAGGGCCCCCTCAAAATAGGCGATGTCCCGCCGGTCCAGCAGGGTCCTGCTCTCCCCGCTTGCATAGGCGGACCAGTCTGGCTGGACCCAGAGGAGGGTGGAGCCGTACTTGCCCATCTCCGAATCGATGGAATCCCGGAAGGCAAGTCCCACAATGGAGATGGCGATGAGACAGCCCACCCCGAAGTTGATTCCCAGCATGGTGAGAAAGCTTCTTACCTTATTGCCTGCGATCACGTCAAAGGATTGCCGCACCCCTTCGCCGAAGTTCATCCCCTTTCAGCCCCGGCCCCGGCTCTGGCCCCGACCCCGGCTCCAGCGTCAGATCCGGTCTCGGCGTCAACTCCGGCGTCAACTCCGGCGTCGGCGCCAAGTCCAGTGCCCCCGACCCGGTGCTTACCCATGGCATCTTTCAGCCCCTCGCTTTCCAGATCCGCCGCTTCCCGATATTCTGCTTCCGCATCCCGTGGATTATCAATAAGCTCATCTCCCACAACCCGGCCATCTTTCAGATGGATAATCCGCTGGGCGTGCATGGCCACCTCCATCTCGTGGGTTACCATGATGATGGTTGCTCCCTCCCGGTGCAGTTTCTGGAAAAGAGCCATAATGGTAAGTCCGGTGCGGGAATCGAGATTCCCTGTCGGCTCGTCTGCAAAGATGATGGAAGGATCATTCACCAGAGCCCGTGCTATGGCCACCCGTTGCCGCTGTCCTCCGGAAAGCTCATTGGGCTTGTGCTTTGCCCGGTCCGAGAGCTCCACTTTGGCCAGGGCATCTTCCCCCTTCCTCTTCCGCTCCTTTTCGCCGATCCCCGAATAGAGCAGCGGGAGCTCCACATTCCGGATGGAGCTCATCCGGGGAAGGAGGTTGAAGGTCTGAAAGACAAAGCCGATCTTCCGGTTACGAATCTCCGCAAGCCGCTGGTCCTCGAGACCGGAGACATCCTCTCCATCAAGATAATAGGAACCCTCCGTAGGTCGGTCGAGACAACCGATCACATTCATCAGGGTGGATTTCCCCGAACCGGAGGCTCCCATGATACAGACAAACTCGTGCTCCCGGATGGTGAGATCGATACCTGCAAGAGCTCTCACCTCTACCTCTCCCATGTGGTAGACTTTGCTAATCCCCGCCAGTTCAATCATCGATCTCCACTTCCATCTCATCCAGGAGGGTTGTCAGATTTGAAGCAGCAATCAGATTTCCTACCTCAAGCCCCTCGGTAACCTCCACAGTGTCTATACCGATGATGCCGGTCTTGATCAGCTGCTTCCGGGTAGTATAGACGCCGGGTAGTTCCGACTCTTCCAGCAGAAATACAAACTGCTCTCCCTTTTCGATCCGGTACGCCTCCACCGGAATGGAAGGAACATCCTGTTTCTTTTCCACCAGGATAAAAATGGAGCAGCCCGCACCGATAATCGCCAGTTGCTCCTCATCCCCGGTGATGGATACCCGGATCTCACAGACCCGGGAATCGCCGATCCGCTGGATAACCGGATCAATCTTCTTTACCCTTCCGGTCAGCTCTTTACTGATAAATGAATCTGACTCGATTCGTACATCCTGGCCCGTCTTCACATAGGAGAGGTCCACCTCATCGATCCGGGAGAGCACCTCCAGATTGTCCGTATTATGTATCGTTCCTACCGGAGCTCCGGGGGAGAGGATACCCCCTTCCTCTGCAGAGAGGGCGGTGACAAGCCCGGAGATCGAAGAGCGAAACCGATAATCTTCCAGGGTGGAAGCGAGGGTTCTGACCGACAGGAGAGCCTGCTTTACCTCCGTGGAGTTCTCCACTATCGCTTTGTCTGAAAGAGCCCCTTCGCTTCTCGGATCATCCAGCTCCCGGCCCTCCCGAAAATTGATCCGCTGAAGCGCCGATTCCAGGTTCTGATCCGCCAGATAAAACGCATCCTCCTTGAGCCGGAGTTCCTCATCACTGGCCGAACCGATTTTATGGAGCTCCTTGATCCGCTTCAGATCCCGATCCGCCTGCCGGTAGCTGGAAATCGCCTGGGTATAGGCGCTCCGCAGATTGAGCAGCTCCTCCCTGATCTGTCGTCTGGTCGCTTCAAGGGAAGCTAAAGCCTGCTGATACTGGAGCTTCACATCCTCGTCATCAACTTTTACCAGCAGGTCGCCCTGGACAACCCGGTCTCCGGTTTCAACATACACTGCGTCTATCCTTCCACTCACCAGGGAGAGGATCCGGGCACTCTCGGCGGCAACAATCTCACCGTTGGCAGAAATTTCCCGTTTGAACTCTTCGGCAGCGACCTGGACAGCCGGAACCTTGGTCAATTTGGTCCTGTTCTTGCTTACCACCCCGGCTGTCACAAAGCCCCCGATAAGCAAAATAGTCATAACAATAATAATCGGTCGTTTTTTCATCTTCTTCTCTCATTCCCCGGAGAGCAGACTGCTCTCACTCAAATCGATTCCCTGCAATGCATGGAGCTGCAGCAGGTTCATATTGGTGCTGATCCTGTTCTGCTGTATCGAAAGCAGCACCTGTTCCAGGGCAAGCTCCAGCTCCGAGAGCTCTTTCTTGGTAATCCGTCCCATCTCATAATCGACAAGGCCCCGTTCATACTCATATTCGGCAGCCTCTTTCTGCAGTTCATAGAGCTCCGCCAGCTCCTCTCCCCGTTTCAACAGATTGATGGTGCTCTTCAAGCGGTTCGTAAGCCCTGTCCGGGCATCCTGCAGCGACGCTTCCAGCCCCTGCAATTCATAGTCCATGCGCTTTCTGCTGTTTGCATAGGAGCCTCCGTCAAGCAGGGGAGCACTGACTGAAAGGGTAACCGAATAGCTCGATGCCGATGTTTCATTATCACCCAGCCCCATGGTCATGTTCCAGCCACCACCAGCACTCAATACCGGGGCATGTTCCTTTTCCAGGGCGATGATTTCCGAGCGCTTTATCTCCACCCGGCTCCGCATCCCCGCCAGCTCTAAATTACCGGTAAGCACCCGATCCAGCAGCTCTTCAAACAGACGTCCTGAAGGGGAAGCAAGCATCTTCACATCACTGCCCAGTTCCGGCATTTCTGTCAAACCGTACATTGCCATAAAGCGATCCAGCTTTGTTTCCAGCTGCTGCTCCGCCTCAAGGAGATCGGTCCGGGCCTTCAGCAGGAGCGATTTCGCCTGGTAGAGCACCGACTTGGTCCACAATCCCATCCCGTATTCCGCCTCCACCCGACGGTAATTCTCTTCTTCCCGCTCCAGTCTGGTTTTAATCAGATCAAGGGAATAAGTCGATTGCTTCAACTCGTAAAAATCACCGACCGCTGCCATGATCAGCTCGTTCCCTCCAGAGAGTGCGGCTGAAAGCTCTCCATCCCTGCTCTTTTCAATGAGCCGTTTTGCAGCGCCATAGGCATCTCCGAAATAGAGGGGCTGGGTGAGATTGGCGGCGATGCTTGTGGTGGAGGACCAGAGCGGTCCAGTACTTGCAGGAGGCGGAACGCTCTCGCTTGTACGCTCCATGGCAAGTTCATTTCCTCCGGAAAGGGTAAAAATCCCGGCGGTGGGCAGGAGCTGGCTGAGTACCAGTTCCGCAGAACCGCTGAAGGAATCTCCATTGGTAGAAACAAGGCCTCCATCGCTTTCATAATCACGGTAGCTGAGGGGCACAGAAAGAGAAAGGGAGGGATAGAGGGAAGAGCGGGATGCCCGATACCTACTGTGGGCAACCCCGAAACTTGTGCGGTTTGCCTCCCAGGCGGGGCTGCTCTTTTTCAGCGCCGAAATCAAATCGGGGATCTCAAAGGTGTCGCAGGGGACCGAAAGGGGGATAAGCAGAAGCAGTATCACCCCTATCACGCTTTTTTTATTCATCATATACAGATATCAGAAATAACACCTTTAGAGAAGCAAGGTCGGGACAAGACCAACCAGAACATATAAAAGGGCCGTAATGAGGGTGATTTTCAGGGCACCGCTCTTCTCGATTCCCGCCGCCTGACGGAGACCAAAAAAGACAAAGATAAAGTAGATCCAGGTAAAGATATCGGTCATGCTATCCAAAAGATAGTAAAAGGTGATATCCAGGGTTTCCGGGGAGAATAATGCAGCCAGACTCACCGGTGTAGTCAAGGCGTAACCCAGTTCACGGGTAGTGTCTACCTGCAGGAGCGCTCGCTCGTAATTACCCAGAAGGGTTGCCCCATTTTTCACCAGCGCCTGAATGACAGTAATGATGCCGGCAAAGATGAGAATCCGAAAGGCCAACTTAAAGGAAAGCCCAGACCGGAAGATCCTGGCCATCAGAAACATGATAAGGGAAGAGACCAGGAGCATCAGCAGAAAGGTGACCACCCCGCCTACCAGGGCAGAAACAATGGTGATGGTGCGCACCGTGGGAGAAGTGAGCTGCTCCCGCATCGCCTCGGTCTGCTCCTGGCTCAGACTCTGGCCTTTTTCAGCCATGGCAGTGATCTGGGTGTTCACGATCGCCTTACTGTAGACCTGGCTCTGCATGATCGGGGTGATCAGCAGTACGCTGAGGGCCATTAAAAGGAGGAGCAGCAAGAGGGGAAGCGCTATCTTCGTCTCCGGTTTCACTTTCTTGAACCCTTCCACGGGGTTGAAGATGATATCCTTCCACAGGATGAGTGAGTTCATAATCAAGATTCTCCTTTTTATATGAAAGTTTTTTTCGCAATACCTGCTCTCGTGCCTCCTGATGATATCACTGGAATAAAAAGAAATCTATCCTGCCATCTCTCTTCTAATAGGATAGTGCTGTCTGAAAGGAGAGGTAACTGGGACTTCTCAGAAATGCAGCAACCGGGAATCTTGGTTCCCCTAATGATGTACATAATGCTCAGGAAAGGTTGCGGGACAGCCTCAATTGTAAGGCTGTTTTTATCAGCATTATCTCCGCAAAGTACGATTACATCATACTTTGTGGAGACAAGAAAGCATCTCATGCAAACTTGCCAAAAAAATTGCCAAGAAAACGGCTTCATCAAAGGGCCTGGTGCCCCAGCCCGGTTCCGCTACCGGAGCACCACAGTGGAGGCACAGAAAGGCGGTGGGTCGGGGTGGAGCTTCCAACTCCTCCCCGAGGGCTGGTTCAGCGTCCATCGGAACCTCTCCGACGCCCCTCTTTTCGCATCCGGTAGCGCAGTTTACCGATATATCGATCCTTTTCCCGCCGTTTCTGCAGCTCTTCTTCCCTGCTGGAGGCTTCCCCGGTAAGGCGAAGGTAGTTGAGGTAACGGTCCTTTTCGATCTCTCCCCGGAGGAGGGCTTCTTTTACGGCGCAGCCCGGCTCACTCTGGTGGCGGCAGTCGACAAAGCGGCAGCCCC
>CAYMWV010000166.1:0-7948 GCA_964394395.1 uncultured Sediminispirochaeta sp. | reverse complement strand
CTCCCCAGGCAAAACCAGATTCGGCCCGGTGATCCCCCGCATCAGGGTGGTAATCGCCTGCAGGGGTTCTACCTCTCGGTTGAGGATCCGGTAGACCATGGTACATATCGGCAGTTTCAGCTTCTTAGCCTCTGTTATGGCCTGCACCGATCTGCTTGCCACTGCACCCTCCGGAAGGTAGCCCACCTTATCGATCTGGGAAATAAGATCTTCCAGATCAGAAAATTGCCGGATGATACCGTCCTTGATGATTTCATTGCCAAAACGGCGGTTTCTGCCGTACTTACTGCGGCAGGTCACGTCCAGATCTCCCACCCCGGCAATACTGGTAAAGGTTTCCGGATGGGTTGCTCCCAGCGCCTGTCCCAGGGTCTGGATCTCGTTCAAGCCTGCTGCCAGGAGAAGGCTTTCGGTGTTATCTCCAAAATTGTTCGAGAGCTCCTTCAAGGCATCAAGCATACCAAATGCGATGGCGACCACGTTTTTGACTGCTGCACAGGTTTGTACCCCCGTCACATCCAGGCTGGAGAAGAGGAGCAGGTTGGTGGAGGCAAAAAGCTGACGGAATCTGATGGCGTTTCTCCCGTTGGCCGAGGCGCTGATAAGGCCGGTCACCTTCCCCCGGGCTACCTCTTCAGCGTGGCTGGGGCCGGAAAGGTAGACCAGCGATCCTTTGTAGGACCCTGGTAGATAATCCTCCAGGGCCCGGGTTATGAGAGCCGGACCGGAGGAGGTGAGGATAAAGCCCTTGGTGAGAATACCGATAACGGTCTTGCCCTCCAGAATCTCCGGCACTGTAATCAGCTTTTTTGCAATATCAAGTACATAGAGCGAGGGGGTGGCCACAACGAGATAATCCTTTCCCCCCGCCGCTTCAAGCAGATCCTTCGTTGCCTTAAGTGTTTCAGGCAGATTAACCCCAAGAAGGTAACGACTGTTGGTGTGGTTTGTGTTGATGTCCAAAACCACCTCTTCAAAAGGTTCCCAGATGGTCACTTCATGACCTTTATCGGCCAGAACCTTGGCAACTGCGGTCCCCCAGGCTCCGGCGTTGATGACGCCTATCCGAAACTTCTGTTCAATACTCATAAGTTCTTTATATACCGACACTAGACTCCTTGAAAAGGGGCCGAATTGTGATACTATGGAGCAAACTTGCAATAAAGGAACTATCTGTGAATTGGCGATATAAGATAAACCGTCTATCTCTCCTGTTTTTCCTGGGATTTCTTGTGCTTACCGCTTTTAATCTGTCAGCGCTGGAAAAGAAAAAGCAGTTCCGGGCGCTCCGGCCGGGTGAACCCTTGGAAGATGTGGTGGAGATCTCCGAACGGGGGAAGGGATTTTCTACCTTTCGCTTTTCCGTTCCCAAAGGTGCTTTTGCTGCCAAATTGCGCCTCTTTGGAGCTCCTGCAGATCTGGACCTCTTTGTGAAATATGGCAGTGAGATCCTCAGCTATGAGCAGGTGGATGCCTATAGCATGAGGGACAACTTTGGTGAGACCATCTTTATAAGCCGCCTTACCGATCCACCCCTGCGGGATGGCATCTGGTATGTGGATGTGAGTTATCAGAGAAGTGAAAGACCCCGGGTGGATGGCCGCAGGGTGGATGAAATACCCTTCAATCTTGAACTCACCTTCACCGATAACAGCGATATTGTAGTGCTTGAACCGGGGAAAATCAGCGAGGAAGAGCTTCTCCCGGAACTGGGGATGACCCGCCGTTTCTCTGTGAATGTCCCATCCTATGCTGAGGCTTTCCGGATCGATATCATTGATACCGAGGCGGATATCGATTTTATGATCAGCGGCAGCAATCCAGTCTCGGATCGCAGCAGTGCTGACTATCTGAGGGAAAGCTTTCTTGGCCGGGAGAGTATCGTAATAGATGAGAAATCGGATCCTCCCCTGAAAGCGGGGCGCTACCACATCACTGTCTACGATCAGGTTTCAGCGGACCATCCGGTCGGCTTCTCCATTCTCGCTTCCTTTAATCGGAAAGCACCTCCGGGAGCAGCCTATACCCCTCCCATGCCGGTCCCCGGGGACGAATTTGAGACGGTTTTACTCTCCACCGTGGAGGTCATCAGCAGGGCTGGAAAGGGCAGCGGCTCCCTGGTAAGCAAGGATGGCCTGGTCTTAACCAATTGGCACGTGGTGGAAGATTACAGCGGAGATGTCTCTCCGGAACTCTATATAGCAGTCAACATGGATGACCGCTATCCCCCCCGGGAAATGTTCAAGGCGGAGATTATCGACTATGTTCCCGAAATCGATCTCGCCCTTCTGGAGATTACCGGCGGATTGAGGGGGACACCCCTGCCGGAGAATTATCAGTTTCCTTATATAACCCTGGGGGATTCGGACCGGGTCCGAATCGGGCAGCCCCTCTCCTTTTTCGGGTATCCCGGGATTGGCGGGACTGGGTCAAGGGCCTCCATATCGGTAAGCCGGGGGATTGCCAGCGGCTTTGAGGCTGTTGGAGATCGGCTCTTTATCAAAACCGATGCAGAGATCAACAGCGGCAACTCCGGCGGGGCTGCGGTGGACGCTTTTTACGAGCTTCTGGGGATTCCCACGGTGATTATCGGTGAAGATGGAGGGCAGATCGCCTTTGTCACCCCCGTAAGCATGATTCCAGATCAATGGATGAGAAAAATCAGGTTGAGAAACCTGGATTGAAGCTCTCCTGCAGCCTGTTTTGAGAATCAGAGACGCTGCATATATTAGAAGAAGATCAGCGGCCGATCATCCCGGTAAGCTCTTCCTTGGCCTTGTTCAAGGCTTCCTGGTATTGCTGATCAAGCCGGTTCATATTGTGATTCAGGTGTTTCATAAATTCGGGGTCCTGTTCCGGCTGAATCTGAACCTCCCGGCCGTACTGCTGGCTTAGCTCCTGCTGTTTCGCCTTCAGCTGGGGTTCAAACTGTTTTTTCAGATGATCGATGATCTGATTTCTGTTATCCAGGTATTGGCGGAAAAACTGGAGAAGTTGTTCCATTACTGACTTTACTTCAGCTTCATCACCTGACAGGAGTGCCAGTCCCCGGGTAATCTTTTCGTAGAAGCCCTCATCAATATCGGTTCTGGGCAGAGAGATGTTATCAAAAAAGACCTTCTTGGCCGCAGCGAAAACATCGGCCCGTTCATCCCTCTTAATTGCCTTCAAATCTGCCTTAAATTCTTTCGACTTGTCTTCAGGATCGAAGAGAAATCGGGAAGCCATTCGTCTCCCCTTCTCGGAGAGTTCCTTCCTCTTGATCGCTTCCTTGTCCCCGGATATATCCGCAGTGTTTTCTAGAGCCAGTTCCAGAGCTGATTTTATTCGTGCCATACTCGTAATATAATCTTTTTTCAGTGATCAGGCAATCCAAATAGAGCGGGGCTTGAACCGGGAGCTTTGAATGCAGTAGAGTTAGCTATCACCCCCCAAGGAGTTTGATGATGGCAGACCCTGTAAAGTACTACCTCACCTATAATGAAATTCATAAAACAGTTGCGGGCCTTTCCCGGAAAATCGAAGCCTCCGGGTACAATCCTGATGTGATCGTTGCAATTGGGACTGGTGGCTTTATCCCTGCCCGGATGCTGCGCACCTTTGTTGATCGTCCTATTTTAACGGTGGGTCTCTCCTATTACGATGAACACAACCGACCAAATGAGACTCCCCGGAAGATCCAGTGGATTGATGAGGTGGAGAACAAGCTTGAGGGCAAGAAGGTACTTCTGGTAGATGAGGTTGATGACAGCAGGGTGACCCTGGAGTACTGCCTCCGGGAGCTGCTTACCCATAAGCCGGCTGAAATGGCGGTGGCGGTGCTTCATAATAAACATAAGGAGAAGCGGGGGATCATCCCCGAAGCTGTCTCCCGCTATTACGCCGGTGAAGAGCTGGAAGATTACTGGATCTGCTATCCCTGGGATGCGGTGGATATCGATGAGCAGGAACGGCTCGCTTCCGCCTCCGTCATAAAGCAGTGAGCGGGTCTGGGATAGGTGAGGATAGAAACTATGGTTAAGACCATTCTCACAGTTTGTCTCAATCCAACCCTTCAGCGCACCCTGCTCTTTGATACGCTCCGGAAGGGAGAGGTAAACCGGGCGGTGGCGGGCAGGCTGGATGCCTCCGGAAAGGGGGTGAACGTCTCCCGGGTGATTGATCAATATGGTGATTCCTCTATCCGTTCCCGCCACCTCACCCATGGTTCGGGGGACGGGGCTGGTCTCTTCTCTTCCCTCTGCAGAAAGGATGATCTTCTCTTGACTCTGGTAGAGGGGGGTGGGGTAAGAACCTGCACCACCGGGATCGATAAAAGTGACAGAACGGTAACAGAGCTGATAGAACCGGCAGAGCCGGTGGCTGCCGGGACGCTTAGTGAGATAAAAGCAGCCTTGGCATCACTTCTCCCTCAGGCCTCTCTCCTTGTTCTTTCCGGATCTGTTGCTCCCGGTTATCCGGAGGATATCTTTGCGCATTTTTGCCAGGCGGCAGCCAAAGCGACGGTCCCGGTGCTTGCCGATTTCCGGGGAAAGATGCTCCTTGAGGCACTGCGCTTTCGCCCCTCGGTTGTCAAAATCAATCTTCAAGAGTTTGTTCGCACCTTTCATTTGACCGATCATCTGACCGATGAGGATACCATCAGCGAACAGGGTGATGATACCTATCTTTTGCCCCTGGTGGAGGCGAAACTGAAAGATCTTTCGATACGCTACGGCACAACCTTTGTCCTTTCCCGGGGGGGCCGGGAGAGTCTTAGTTACGACCAGGATGCAGGAGCTCTGCAGTTGTGGCCGGTTCATTCTGTAGATGCCGTTAATACCATCGGTTGCGGGGACTCCTTTACTGCTGGTCTGGCGATATCGATGGTCAATGGGAATGACCTTTCTGATGGTATTCTCCTGGGGCATGAGCTGGCTGCCAAGAATGCGGTACTTTTGAAGCCTGGAGCACTGTGGGAATAACCGAGGCCTGGTTTTTTGCCCACCCCTGCCGGGCCCTTCTTTGCTCCTTTTGTTGCACTCTCTTGCCTGGCATGATAGTATTATCCCGGTAGCAGATAAACGTTTACCTTGAGGAGGAGGGCGGCTATTTTGCATCAGCGGGATGAAATCCTGGCAGGGATTCTGGCAGGTGGCGGCAGCAGACGTTACGGAAGTGATAAATGTTTGGCCTCCCTGAATGGCAAACCTCTTCTGAACTGGGCTGTCTCCTATGGCCGGAGAGTAAGCGATTCAGTCTATCTCCTCAGTAAGGAGCGGGAGCAATATGGCGAAAGCATCTCTTTTCCCGGATTACCCGATGACCTTCCCCGTCTGAAAGATCAATACACTGTCTCGACACCCATAAGCGGTATTCTTACCATAGCTCCTTTTGTGAAAAAGTGGCTCCTCCTCCTCGCCTGTGACATCTTTCTCCCCGATCCTGCTATGCTGGATCTTCTGGTTGATCAACGCCGGGAGGACAAGGCGGTTCTCTTTCGTGTAAATGGAAGCTTGCAGCCCTTTCTTGCCATCTATCCCAAATCGCTGCTCTTTCACTGGGAGGAGGCCTTTCGCCGGGCCGATTACCGGCTTCGCCGGGTGGTGGAAAGGATGCCTCGAATTGAGATTGATGAAGCTCTCCTTGAAAAAAAGGGCTTCACTGGCACACCCCTTTTCAATATCAACACCCCCCGGGAGTTGAAACGGGTGGAGCAGATCTGTGGATTTTGAATCTCTCACCTCCCCGGTATCTGTCTTAAGAATCGGGAGGGATGGAGGTGCCATTGATCCAGTGATTCGGGAAGGGCGGGTTCAGGTGTTCATCAATGGATCTCTTCTTTTAGATACCCCTGCTCTCCCGACTGAGGCAGAGCTCCTTGGACTTGGTGCGCTCTTTCTTGGCGGTTTCCTCAAAGATCACTCCCTGCCCCGGGTTCTTTCCTCTCTTAAAAGTAGCCAGGGTGGGGCAAGGGTCGATTTTTCTCTGCCTGGGGTTCCTTCGGTGCGTTCGGTTCATGAAACTCTGGATTGCCTTGCCGGCAAAACCTTGCTTGAGGGAGATGTCGATCCCTTCCCCCTGCCCGGAGAGGATGGCGTGGGTTTTGCGGTCCCTGTTGCATCGATTTTCCGGGCGGTAAAGGCTTTGTCGGAAGGACCAAGCCTTTACCGGTTGACCGGTTGTGTGCACTCTTCCGGTTTTTCAGATTCGGATGGAAGCCTCACCTTTTTCTTTGAAGATATCAGCCGCCGCAGTGCGGTGGACAAGGTGATTGGAGCAATGGTGAAAGCTGGCCTTTCGGACCGGAATCGGGGATTTCTCGTCTCTTCCGGCCGGATCAGCTCCGACGTAGTGGCCCGGGCAGTTAAGGCTAAGCTTCCCTTGATTGCGTCGATATCGGCCCCCACCGATAGAGCCCTTGAGATTGCCCGGCTCTGGGGGATCACCGTTTGCGGTTTTGTCCGGGGGAAGGGGATGAATATCTATACCCATCCCGAGCGGGTTATTCAAAACCCTCTCCCGTGATATTCTGAAGCTATGATGACAGAGAAACTGTACTACCAGAACCCGTATCAAAGCGAATTTAAAGCGGAGATCCTTGAAAAGGAGAAGCGAGAGGAGGGCTGGGCTCTCTTCCTGAACCGTACCCAGTTCTATCCGGAAGGGGGAGGTCAGCCTTCCGACCGGGGTACTATCGACACTATTCCGTTGATCGATGTTCGTAAGGAGGGAGACCAGATAGCGCATATTGTCCCGACTCTTCCCGGATCGGAGCGGGTGATGTGCCGCCTCAATTGGAAACATCGCTTCGATTATATGCAGCAGCACACAGCCCAGCACATTCTCTCTGCCGTGCTTTTTCGGGACTTTGGTATATCTACCCTATCAGTTCATCTTGGGGAGGAGTTCCTTTCCATAGAGACCGATCGGGAGGAGATCGATAAGGCCCTTCTTGAGGCGGTGGATAAGCTTGCACAGGAGCTGATCGGGGAAAACCTGCCAGTCGAATCGATTCAGGTCGATGATTCAGAGCTTGAAGCGCATGATCTCCGGCGGGAGGCGAAAGTCACTGGACTTGTGCGACTCATCCGGATCGGTGAATATGATACCGTAGCCTGCGGCGGGGTGCACTGCGGGAGAACTGGAGAGGTGAAGCTGATCCGGCTGCATGCTACAGAGCGAATCCGGGGACATCTGCGGCTTCACTGGAAGGCGGGGGACCGGGCTTTCCTGGATTACCGGCGGAAGATTGATCTGCTTGCAAAGCTCTCAGCCATCCATTCGGTGAAGGAAGCGGAGCTGGAGGAGCGGAACCTTGCCATCATGAAAGAGCTGGGCGAGGTGAAGGGGGCTCTGGAAGATGCTGAGAAGAGGCGGGCTGTTACGCTTGCATCTGAACTGAGGGAGAGGGCGGGAAAAGTCGGAGAACAGCGATTCATTGCCGCCAGCTTTGAGGGGGAGGATAAGGATTTACTGAAACACATCGCTTCTGCGTTCGAGCCTGAAGAGCCGCTTGTGGCGGTTCTCTCCAACCGTCTGGATGATGGGCTTCAGTGGCTTCTGTTTGCTGGCAGTGGGATAGACTTTCCCTTTTCAGAAAAAAGGAAAGACCTACTCACCCTGATCAACGGGAAGGGGGGAGGACGGCCACCTCTCTGGCAGGGAATTGCCGGTAATCCGGAGGGCTGGAGCAGCTTTGTTTCTGCAATCAGGGACTTGATAGAAAAGTAGGCGGGGCAGGGAGCTTACTGCAGAAAAAAGGTGCCGTAGGTCAGAACCGCCATAATTAGCCCCAAACTGATCGATATAAAGGTAAAAAAGCGGTTAAATCGTTTATCGCTCTGCTCAAGCCGTCTGTCGAAAGAATCCTTCTGGTCTTCAAAGCGCTTATCGAAGTGCTCTTTCTGGTCGTTGAAGTGCTTATCGAAGTATTCTTTCTGCTCGAAAAAGCGTCTTTCCGTCTCGC
>CAYMWV010000165.1:4835-8003 GCA_964394395.1 uncultured Sediminispirochaeta sp. | reverse complement strand
GATTAAAGCAGGATGAAGCTTAAAAAGATACCGCCTTTACAATTGTCCTTTTCTGTTGTACACTTGTCCATAGGAGTTGTCCATGAACAAGTGGCAGTCTGCGGAAGCAAAACAAAAATTTTCACACGTTATTGATGAATCGGCACGAGAACCCCAGGTCATATACCGCCGGGAAAAGCCTGTCAGCGTCATCATAGGATATACCGATTTTGAGAAGGACGGCTTTGAAGCCGAAAAAAAAACTACCCGAATGTGGCTTGAAGAACTTAAAGAATTGAACCGCCTCGAAGGTGATTTTACCCCCCCCGACCGCACCGATCGCCGCCAGCCTGATTGGGATGAGTAAAAAATGACATTTTTAATCGATACAAACATAATCAGCGAAATCATGAAAAGAAAACCGGAACCCCGGATCTGGCAATGGTTTTCACAACTTCCGGAAATTTATTTGAGCACCGTCACCGTCGATGAAGTCTTTAATGGATTGACCAGGAAAGGAATGGCAGCAAAAGCCGCCTGGTTCCAGCAGTTCATCACGGATAAAGCTGTCGTCCTGGGGATTGCGGCGGAAGACGCCCGCTGGAGCGGTGAAAAGAGGGCTGAAAATGAGAATTCGGGCTGGCCGGGCACAATGGCTGATTACATGATCGCGGCAGCTGCTCACAGGCACGGTCACGTTCTGGCTACAAGAAATATAAAAGACTTTCAGCACTGCGGAATTGCCCTTTTTAATCCCTTTGACTTGACTGGAAAATAAATGGAAAAATAATTTATTTGCTCCAAAATCGGGAATTTCTGGTATATAATGGCAATATCTCAGTTAAAAACAAGCATAAGGGCAGCTTCACTATTACGCTTCCTGTTGAGCCGTAATACATTAAGCAAGCATAGAACTGGGTTCTTTCTTTATGGTTAGTATCACCAAACCCCCGGGATAAGCTGGTAGGGAACAAGCTTGGTGTACTCCCGGTAACCCTCCAGCTTATTCTGTAATGTCTGGTCCTCTTTGTACGTCCGGATCACCAGAATAACTGTTAACAGAAGAGCAGGTATAAGCGAACTTAGTGCATCAAGCAGAAAGGGAACCGAGCAGTAAACCATAATACCTCCGGTATACCCGGGATGTCTGATGAAACGGTAGGGCCCTGTTGTTACCACCTGATGATTCCGCTCTGTCTGGATTCTCACCACCCCGGAAAAAAACCGGTTTGCCAGGAGGGCCCAGGAAGAGAGGATGAATCCTGAAAGAAGGAACAATAGGGAGAGAAGGTGTACCCAGGATGGGAAAGCTATAGTCCAGGAAAATCGGGCATCAAACCCGGCGATTAAAGGAACGAAGGCGCCGCCGAGCCCTACTATCGGGGCAAGGATCCTGTCCCATGATTCAGTATTTCCATGATCAGCAAACTTTGCCCGCTCCTCCAATAATCCCGGATGCCTTCGTGAAACGAGCACTCTGCCGGCGAAAAATCCAAGCACCGAGATCAGAAAATAGAGCCACCCTTCAGTCCATCGCCAGTTTCCGCTTATTATCAGGGGCAACATCGGCACCAGTACAATAAATAAGATCAGTTGAAAAACCACTCGCACCCTTTTCATACTACCCTCCATTCTAAGTTCCCGGAATATTACGGTTCCAGCACAATCTTCCCCACATGACGCTTCTCAGCTCTGGGAAGAACAAGATCGGCACCGATGGCATAGAGGGCATCCATCTTCTCCTTTCCCGCGATCGCAACAACCTCGGCTCCCCTCGCATCACATCATCCCCGCCCCATTCCTCCCGGCAATCCTTCCAAAAACAAAACACTCGGTAATCGCGCAGCTGCCAAGCCGGTTCGTCCCGTGAATTCCCCCGCAGATCTCCCCTGCAGCATAGAGACCGGGAACCGGCCGGCCCTCCAGATCAAGCACCCGTGCTTCTCCATCAATACCTACCCCGCCCCCAACATGGTGCACCTTGGGCCATAACCGGATTGCATAAAAGGGAGCATGGGCCAGGGGTTTTGCCTCCCTGATAATCGGTTTTCCGAAATCCCGGTCACTGCCGGCTTCAATCGCTTTGTCAAAATTCTCCATCGTTTCCTTGAGCACCCTTCCATCCATCCCATAACTATCAGCGAGAGCATGAAGAGTCTCATACTGCTTCACCACCCCCTTCCTCAGGGCGGTGGAGATATCCCAGCCGGAGCTTGTTACCGCCTGGGAATCGGCAATCCCGATACAGGGTTTCCCCCGGGAGAGGATGGCATCGCTGAGTCGCTTCCGGTCGGCAAGTTCATTAACAAATCGCTTCCCTGTAGCCGGATCAACAATGAGGCCGTACTGGAACACAATATATTCGCTGAACATGGGGCCGTGACCATAGCCCTTCTCATCGGGGGAAGCCCAGGGACCAAGCTGAATACTGGAGAGCTGAACAGGCATCGCCCCGAGGCGCAGTAGTGACCGGAGCACCTCCGCCGTTGCGGAGGCTCTGTTGGTGGTATCGATGGAGGCATCGAGCCGGGGATCTTGGGCGGAGCGGAAAGGGATATCTGCGCCGTAACCGCCGGCAGCAAGTACGATCCCCCTCTCAACCTGCACCTGGCAGGTATCTTCGGAAACAGCTGCAACAGAGGCCGGGGAAGAGGTCGAGCCGGATGGTGCAAGGAGAGCCCCTTGAATCATCCCGTCAGGACCTGTGAGAAATCCCTCAAACCGGGTTGCAGTCCGTACCTCCACCCCAAGGGCTTTGAGATACTCAAGCTGCTTTTCTATGATCGTAGACCCACTGATCTTCTCAGCGGTGTAACAGCGGTGGACCGAATGGCCCCCAAAGATGTCAATCCGGTCCATGTAGGGGACCTGCAGCACATCCCGGCTCCACTCGAAAGCCTCCGCCGAATGGTCCACCATGATTCGAACCAGCTTGGGATGGTTGATCCCCATACCTGAAGCCATCACATCCTGAAAAAAAAGCTCCCTCGAATCTTCATAACCGAATTTCCTCTGCAGCTTCGTCCCACAGGCAGCAATCCCCCCATCACTGATCCTGGAGTTCCCCCCGGTGCTACGGTTTTTTTCCACCACCAGAACAGAAGCCCCCGCCTCTGCCGCCTCTATAGCAGCTGCAAGACCGGCAAAACCGCTTCCAACAACCAGTACATCTACCTTCTCATCTGCCTT
>CAYMWV010000165.1:0-4735 GCA_964394395.1 uncultured Sediminispirochaeta sp. | reverse complement strand
GGCAGCTCTTAAAGATAAGCCAGCTTTCGGGCTGCCTCGGTTAGTTCTGCTCGAAAATCGGGATGGGCGATAGCAATGAGGTTTTTCACCCGGCTACTGACGGTCCGGCCCCGCATCTTCGCTACTCCATATTCAGTGACAACCATATCAAGATCTTGTCTGGGTACAGTTATGTTGGAGCCCTGTGCAAGGAGCGGGGTAATTGTAGAGATGGTTCCCTTCTTGGCTGTGGAGCGGAGGGCGATAATTCCTTTTCCGTTTTTACTCATCCCGGCCCCCCGATGAGTATCAAGTTGCCCGCCGGTCCCGGAGAATTGCAAGGGTCCCAGGGATTCGGAGCAAACCTGTCCGGTCAGATCCACTGAGAGAGCGGTGTTAATACTGACCATGTTATCATTTCTGGCGATCACATAGGGATCATTTACATAACGCCCCCGAAAGATCAGTATTCCTGGATTATCATCCATCCAATCATACATTCGTTGCGTTCCAAGGCCAAAGGTGCAAACAAACTTTCCTGGCCAGAGACTTTTCTTACTGTTGTTGATGGCGCCAGACTCAAAGAGGTCTATCATCGACTCGGTAAACATCTCGGTGTGAATGCCCAGGTCCTTCTTATGGTTCAGTAGTTTCGCCACTGCGTTGGGGATTCCACCAATTCCTATCTGCAGGGTTGCTCCATCATCAACCAGCTCGGCAATGTGTCCAGCAATCTGTTCCTCCGTCCCAGTTGGTTCTGGAATGGGGATAGTAGGCAGCTCGTCTTCATACTCCACCAGCATATCTGCCTGGTTAATGTGGACCTGGGTCTCCCCATGGAGAAGAGGAACCCGGGGATTCACCTCCAGAATGATTTTATCCGCTAACTCCATTACATCATGTTCATACACATTGGAAAGTCCCAGGTTGAAGTAGCCCGATTTCTCCTGCATAGGGGCGACAGCCCCCCAAAAAACCAGGTAGTTGCCATCCTCCTTTTCAGCCACCGCTTTTTCATACCCCGCTCCGTGGAGGTTATTGGGCATGTAGTCCACGATTTGATGTCCAAGAGCTGCAGCTTTCCTGGTGGAGGGGCCAAAAAACCAGTTATCGTTGCAGAAAGTGTCGGCATAGCTCGCATCTTCACAGAAGGGGAAATGGCCCAGGTTGAGACAGGAGCCCACTTTGAGATAATCGAACCGCTCCTTGTATGTATGGATCTGGGTCAGAAAGCCGTGGGGCTCCATGGAAGCCATGCCCACAATAACGGTAGCCCGGCGCGGAATGGATGCAATGGCCTCTTCAATGGTGGTTTTCTTCTTCCTGTACTGGTTGTTCCATAGGTTCATGGTAGTATCTCCCTCTCCTGGTTGGATATTATAACTGAATCACCTCTCATTTTAGTGCATAAAAACCTTCCTGTCAAGAAAAATTGGGCGCCCTCCAGCGGGCCCCAGTGCCCTCCAGCGCCCCTTCAACAGGCCCCTCCAGGAGCTCTTTCGGGCCCTCCCCTTCACTCCTGCAGCTTTTCCCCCAAGGAAACAAGTTCAGGTAATACCACTTTGCAGGAACTGGGCGATCTCTGAAACAACTGCGACGGGGGCCTGGATGTTTTTACTAAAGAAGTACTCGATTCCCAGGTGGTGGGCAATTCCAATGAGGAAATTAGCCTTTGCGACGGGAGAATGACTTTTCATGGAAGGATTGCTGTTGACCAGATTGTTGAGGTAGCCCTGTTCAAATTTGTCATAGTAGTGCTGAACTGCCTCTCGAACCACAAATTCCGCCTCCCGAACCAGTTGATAGTTCTGGGTATGGGTCTCAAAGTAGTTAAGAAAGAGCATCCACCCCTGTAGTTCCTGCTCAAGCCGGCTAAGTCTCCCGTCAAGATGGCCAGCCAGGTAGGTACGTAAGCTCTTATTAAGATAGCGTACCACCTCGGCAAAGTACTGCTCTTTACTCTGAAAATGGATATAGAAGGTACCAACAGCGAAGCCGGCACTCCGGGTAATTTCGTAAATATTAACTTTCTGGAAGCCGTACTGAGCAATCAGCTGCTTTCCCGCCAAAATCAGTCTGGTACGGGTATCGGCCCCTTCCCAATCATCGATAACCGGCGACAGCTCCAGATCCAGGCAGCTGCGTCGCCAACCGGGCTCCGGTGAAAAGACTCCTCCCAGAATGATATCAGCGTAATCCTCTCCAGAGAAGCTTCCTTCCCGAAAAAAGGGGCGACGAATGAGGAAACGGAGGCTTCCAACCACATAAAGATAGCCTGCGATGGAAATAGTTCGTCCAAATATTCGATAGAGGGCCTGCTGATAAATGAGTCTAAGCCGTTGTTCATATTCGGGGTGACGGAACTCTCCCTCCCGGAATATGTTGATGTAGGGCACATCGCTCTTGTTACTGTACTCCACCAGGGAAAAGAAGTGTAACAGCCGATCCCGAACAGAAACTCCCCGGATAGTATCAAAGCGCTCCTGAATGCGATCCAGGAACCCATCGAGGATTTCCCGAAAGATATCCTCTTTATTGCGGTAGTATCGGTAAAAGACCCCATTGGAGAGATTGGTATTACGACAGATTTCCGCTATCGAAATTCCCTCATACCAGTTTTCAGAGAAGAGCTTTACAGCTGAATCGACGAGTTTCTTTCTGGTAGCCGCCTTCCTCTCCGACGATTTAGCTTCCCGCAAAGTCAACCACTATCTCCTTAAAAAGAGCAGGATCTTCAAGCATGAGGGAATGCCCCACATGTTCGATGAGCCGGGTACTCCCGTGTAGGGCTTCTCCGGTTTTCCGGGCCATCTCCTCGGTGATAAGCAAATCCTTTCCACCTACAAGCACCAGTACAGGCTTATTAAAACCCGCCGCTTCAGAGCGAAAATCAACCCTCTCCAGGGCCCGGGCGTTACCAGTATAGGCAGCTTTATCCATCAGCATAGCTTCATTGACCAGAAGGTTCAACCGTTTTCCGTCCTGCAGAGTTGGAACCACCGCTGCAAGGGCCTTTTTCAGAAGGCTCCTATTGGTTTTATAGAGCTCGATAATCGGGTAGTAGGCTTCCGGTGTCACCAAACCCTCCACCGGGCAAGGGTCTATCAGCAGCAGCCTGGAAACCATTTCAGGGTAGCGAAAGGCGAGAGAAAGGGCCACAGCCCCTCCCAGGGAATGACCCACCAGGTAACACTGTTTCAGGGAGAGTTTATCCATAAATGCTTTCAGATAATCGGCATAAAGATGGATATCGGCTTTCTCAATCGAATCGGAATGACCGAAGTTAACCATATCCGGGGCGATAGTCCTGAAGCCGGGTATATGCATCACATCCTGATACCAGACGTGAGATCCGGTATTACCATGGATCATAAGAATGGGATCCCCCTCCCCCTCCTGCACATAGTAGATCCGCTTACCCTTGACGGTAAGATAGGAGCCGGGCATCGTTTTTTTTCGGTGATATGTTCGGATTATCTCCATCCAGGGGCGTTGGAGCAGATGGGTAATAGCAAATAGGAGTTTACTTTTCATACAATCATCCTCCCTTTCTGGCGGAAACTTCCCGGTGCTGCCCTTTCCCAATCGGTGATATAAGAGAAACCGAAAGGTAAGGGCAGCAAGGAAGAGGATGGCCCAGAGCAGGGCCCCAAGGACGGAAACCCTGCGCCAGACCGGTTACATCACTTTCCGAGAATTTTGTTGATATCCTGCAGAGGCTTAAAGGTTAACCATTCAGGAGTCTCATCCTCAAAGCTCGCCTTCAGAAGCGACATGGCCTGGGTACCTACCCGGCTCCCTCCGGAGTAATCCACAATTCCCCCAAGCGGGTTTTGCACCGGGGCAGATTCCATAGCGTTGATATAATTTCCCCAGGTAAGGGGATCGGTGCCAACCCGTTCTAAACCCTGTACAAAGGCAGATGCGGCCACCCACCCTGCCATGGCAAAAGCGTTTCCTGCCAGGGCGGGATCAACTTTGGATATCTCCTCGGAGTACTTTACATAGCCTTCGGAGAACTCCCCAGCCTCATCATAGAGATCGATCCACGCATTGGCATATACGTCGAAACTTCCAAGAACCTCCTGGATACCAGAGATGAAGGTTGCTGCCGCATTCACATAACTGGTCACTACCGGACTGCTGTTACCAGCTGCAGCAAGGGCTTTGATAGCGACATCGGCGGGTACCTGGTTGGCCGCCACAATAACGGTGTCCACTCCGCCGCCCATAATTGTCTGGGCTGCAGAACTCATGTCGTTGACATCAGGAGCAACCTGGGCAGTCACCAGTTCTACTCCCAGTTCTTTCGCCTGTAGCTCTACACCCCGTAAAAGGCCTCTACCGTCATCGGCGTTGGTATAAATTACACCAATTTTCGTGGCCCCCAAATCCGCTACAGCCCGGGCTACCATCACCTGTCCCTCCGCATCATAGATCGGTTGGACCGGAAAGCTTGCCCGTTCTCCCCCCTTTGCTTCGGGAACAAAGAGATCGCTGACACCGGTGGCGTAATAGACCCGGGGAATCCCGATGGTGTTCAGATATTCCAAAGTAGCCCCCACAGTGGGAGTACCAAAGTGGCCCACAAAGGCGAAAATCTGATCATCCTCCACAAGCCGTTGAGCGTAGGTGAGCCCCTGCGCAGCATTGAATTCGTCATCATAGTGGATAAATTCAATAGTTCTTCCCCCAACACCACCAGCCTCATTGACCATGGCAAAATAGGCTTCTATTGCCTGATTGAATGGAACCC
>CAYMWV010000164.1:0-8040 GCA_964394395.1 uncultured Sediminispirochaeta sp. | reverse complement strand
GATCACTACTCCAGAGTCTGGATCAACTCACGACAGCGGATCGCATTTTTATGTATCTCCTCAAGCCGGGGAAGAATATCTCCCATCCTCCGTTCAACCTCTTCAAGATCACCCTCATTGGCCAGCACTTCCACCAGGTGACACTCATTCCCGGTAGAGAAAACCCGCAGTGCCGAAAGATTGTTGGTGATACTGTGGAGAATCTCCGTAAGCTGGCCCTTCTCCCGCCGATTGATCGCCTGCTGCAATTGATCCCGCTTCTCTGGATACTCCTCAATGTAGAGATCAAGGATCTGTCCTGCAATATCGAGATCGTTCTGGTAATCTCGAAGAAACTCGTAAAGATCTTCCTGGGGATGAGAAAGCTCCGCTCCAGTCTCAAGAACATTAGCGTTGTTCCCGGTCATCTCCCTCAGGGCCTGGAAGAGCAGCTCCTTGCGAACAGGTTTTGTTACATACCGGTCCATGCCACTGGTGATAAAACGCATCTCGTCCTCTTTCAAGGCGTATGCGGTCAAAGCGATGATGGGGATATCCGGATTATAACGACTTCTATCGTGGGACCGGATCACCCTGGTTGCTTCCAGACCATCCATCGTCGGCATCTGCACATCCATCAAAACAACATCAAAGGGCTCCTTTTCCAGCGCCTCTATCGCCATCTTGCCGTTATCAACAATCACCACCGAATGGCCCTCGCTCTCCAGAAAATGGCGGATAGAGCGCTGATTGAGGGCGTTGTCCTCTGCCAGGAGAATGCGCAGGTGCCCCCCCTCTTCCACCGGAGGGGATAAGCGGGGCTTCGCTTCCTCTTCCTGGCTGGTCAGGTGAAACCGGGCAGTGAAATAGAAAGAGCTTCCCTTTCCGGGACTACTCTCCACCCCGATTTCCCCTCCCATTAACTCCACCAGCTTTTTACTTATTGCGAGTCCCAGGCCGGTACCTTGATGCTTTTTCCCCTTACCTGTATCTACCTGTCTGAAATCTTCAAAGATATGGCTCTGCTCTTCTCCATCTATCCCTATCCCGGTATCATTCACCGAAAAAGAGAGTTCAATCTTTCCCGTTTCCGACAGGAAGGAGCGACGTACCCGGAGGGTGATCGAACCATGGTCGGTGAACTTGAGGGCATTACTCAGGAGGTTGGTCAGCACCTGAATCAGCCTATGCCCATCCCCAATCAACTGCTCAGGTATATCCTGGGAAATTTCGATATCCAGCACTATCCCCTTCTCTTTGCAGCTCATAAAGAGGGGCAGAGAAGCTTTGGTGATTGCCCCCCGGAGACGGAACGGTTCCTTCTCCAGCACAACTTTCCCCGCCTCAATCTTACTAATCTCAAGCACCTTGTTGATGATTTCGAGGAGGGACTCCTCCGCCTCTTTCATCAGAAGCAGATTCTCCTTCTGATCTTCACTTGCCGGACCTGAGAGGAGAATATCTGTCATCCCCATAATGCCGCTTAGGGGGGTACGTATTTCATGGCTCATGTTTGCCAGGAACTGGCTTTTACTGCTGTTGGCGGACTCCGCCGCCTGCCGCGCCCTCTCCAGCTCGTTAAGCATCTTTTTATGGTCCGTAATATCTTTCATGGTTACCACAGCAGCTTCCAGGGGCCGTGAGGAGCGGCCACCGGGACCAAGTCCATACTGCTTCAAGGGTTCACCACTTACGGAGAGCCAAACCTCGCTTCCATCAGGTCGTTCAACCCGAACATGTAAATTCCGTAGCTGCTTTCCCGTATCCAGGATCCGGATAGTTGGAAGCTCAGGATGGCTCAACCTTCTCCCCCCTTCATCATAGATTCTTACCGTCCCGGGCAGCTGCTCTTTCCCGATAACCTCAATCGCATCGACCCCTAAAAGCGCCTCAGCCGCTTCATTGAAATGGATAATTACCCCGTCAAGATCCCTTACCAGAAGTCCGCTGGGCATGGACTTAAGGAGCAATCGGTTAAACTCCTCACTCTTCCTGAAGCGCTTCTCTGAGGTAATTCTTCCTAAAAGAGAGCCGAAATGGCTGGTAATGATCTCCAGACTCTTCACCATCTCCGGATCCAGGAACGTTTCCGTTGAAGAAAAGAGAATAAGGAGAGCAGCCACGCTCTGCTTCAGCAAGAGGGGGATAATCACCACCTCTTGCATCCCTATCTGGGAAAAAACGTGAGGAACCGGAAGTGTATCGGCGTTGCGGCGGCGGCTGAACTGCATCATCCTGGTGAGGGTCTCGACCTTTCCATCCATATAATCAGGGATTGGGAGCTGGAAGAGCTCCCTCTTTTTCTCCCCTTCAGCACTCAGGCAACGCCACTCTCCCCTCTCCGGCTCAAGGATAAAAAAGGCTCCATGATCAAAACCGGAAATCTCAAGCCCCGCATGGAGAAGATTGGAGGATGCCTCATTGATATGCTGAACCCCGAGAAGGGAGCGGACAAGCTCATACTGGATCTTCCGTTGCCGCTCCAGTTCTATCTGTCGTGAGATATTCCGGGCAAGGAGGATGTAGCCCTGCCGCTTATCCTGATGAAAGGATTGAGCCGACACCGCTACCGGAATCTCCCGATCGGCAGCTTTGAGGCGTATCATTACCCCTTCGGAATCATCCCCGCTCTCTATACTATTCAGGAACAGCTCCCTTAAAGCGGGCCGATCACCCCAGACAACATAGGATTCGAAAGAGGGTTCCTGTTTACTCTGGCCGGACAGACCCAACAGTGCCCGGGCTTGCCGGTTCATGTTGATGATGGAGCCATCCGGTTCCAGGAGGAATGCGGCGCCTGGAAGGGACTCAATCAACTGCTCAATACCCGATTTCTCCACTCCTCATTTATATCACGCTTTTTCAACCGGGAAAAGATGATTTTTCTATTCGCCATTTTACAATACATGTGATACAATATTCAATATTACCAAATAAGTCACGATATTTTATATAATAAGACGTTTTATGTACTTAATATCATTTTTTTGTACCAAAAACTTAACTATTGGGAGGTTGTATGGAAACATTATCAGAAAAAACAATGATCGAAGGAGTTGACCGCATCATCGATTCCTTCCTGGATACCGAGGGAGCCCTTATCCCGGTTCTGCAAAACGCACAGAACCTCTTTGGATACCTAGACCCGGAGGTGCTCAAACACGTCAGCCAGCGGATGAACATCCCCTACAGTGAGGTTGCCGGAGTAGTTGGCTTCTATTCCTACTTCTCCACCATTCCAAGGGGGGAAAACATTGTCCGGGTATGCCTGGGCACCGCCTGTTATGTCCGGGGGGGCAAGGAGGTTTTAGCAGCCCTGCAGGATGCTTTGGGTATCGATATCGGCGGCACCACCGAAGACCGGCTGTTCAGTCTTGAAATTGGCCGCTGCTTTGGTGCTTGCGGCCTGGCACCGGTGGTAATGGTAAACGACGATGTTCACCAGCGGGTAAAGCCTTCTACGGTCCGGGATATCCTCTACCCCTACCGGGGTGCAAAAGAGAAGGCTAAGAAAGAGGAGGCTGCGGTATGAAACGGTTACAAAACGCTAAAGAGCTTAAAGAAGTACAGGAGAAACTGTGCAAGAGTGAAAAGAAAGCCCGGCACCTGATCCGGGTTTGTGCCGGCGGTGGCTGTCTCGCCTCAGGAAGCCCAGAGGTTATGGATGCGCTGGAACGGGAAATTGCCTCTCTTTCGGTAGATGGGAGAGTAAAAAAGAGCGGCTGTCTTGGTCCCTGTGCAAGAGGACCGGTTGTGATGGTAGATCCCGAAGGAATTTTCTATGAAGCTGTCTCTCCGGAGGACTGCCGGGATATCTGCAAGAGCCTCAAGGATGGAGAGGCTTCCGGAGAGGTAAAACCGGTGGAACGACTGCTTCACCACAACCACGGAGAGCAGCAAAGCGTTCCCACCATGAACGAGGTGGATTTTTACCGGGGGCAGGCCAGGCTGGTGCTGGCCCGGTGTGGAACCGTCGACCCCGACTCCCTGGAAGACGCCCTGGCCTGCGGTGCCTACACTGCCCTTGCAAAGGTTCTGGAAGATGAAGATGGGGACGGGGTGATTGAAACCCTGAAAGAGTCAGGGCTTCGAGGCAGAGGGGGCGCCGGTTTCCCCACCTGGCTCAAGTGGGATTTTACCCGCAAATCACCGGGAGATGAGAAGTACGTCCTCTGTAACGCCGATGAAGGTGATCCCGGGGCATTCATGGACCGAAGCGTTTTGGAGGGAGATCCCCATGCCTTAATAGAGGGAATGGCCATAGCAGCCCACACCATCGGTGCATCCCACGGGGTGGTTTACGTCCGGGCGGAGTACCCCCTGGCGGTAAAGCGGCTGGAACACGCCATGGAGAGCGCTAAAGAGGCTGGTCTTTTGGGTGATGGCATCCTCGGCAGCACCTTCTCCTTTGATATGGAGATCCGGATGGGATCGGGAGCCTTTGTCTGTGGAGAAGAGACCGCCCTCATCGCCTCCATTGAGGGAAAGCGGGGAGAACCCCGACCCAGGCCTCCCTTTCCAGCCCACAAAGGACTCTGGGGCAAACCGAGTTTGCTTAACAATGTGGAGACCTATGCCAATATTGCTTCAATCATCGACAAGGGGGCCGGTTGGTACACCTCCTTTGGTACCGCTGAAAGCAAAGGAACCAAGGTGTTCGCCCTGGCCGGGGCAATTGCCACCAGTGGCCTGGTGGAGGTACCCATCGGCACCAGCCTGGGTGAAGTGATCTACGACATCGGCGGGGGGATTCCCGGTGGAAAAGAGTTCAAAGCTGCCCAGATCGGCGGCCCCTCCGGAGGATGTATCCCCAGGGAGTTCCTTAACGTTGCCCTCGATTACGCTCCTCTTCAGGAGCTGGGGGCCATCATGGGGTCCGGCGGACTCATCGTTATGGACGACGACACCTGTATGGTCGATGTAGCCCGCTACTTCCTCGAATTTGTACAGGAGGAGTCCTGCGGTAAATGCGCCCCCTGCCGGGTGGGAACAAAACGGATGCTGGAGATTCTCGACCGGATCTGCGGAGGCGAGGGGGAGATGGAGGATATTGATCAGCTCATTGAATTGGGAACAAGAATACAGGAGACCGCCCTTTGCGGCCTGGGGCAAACCGCTCCAAACCCGGTACTCTCAACGATCCGTCACTTTCGTCATGAATATGAAGCTCATATAAAGGATAAACACTGCGAAGCTGGTGTCTGTCCCGCCCTGGTTCGGGCACCCTGTCAGAGTGCCTGCCCGGCAGAGGTGGATATCCCCGGTTTTGTCAGCCTGGTCAGGGAGAAACGTTACGCTGAAGCCTTGAGACTTCACCGAGAGCGCAACCCCTTTGCGGCAGTCTGCGCCCGGGTCTGTTTCCACACCTGTGAGGATAAGTGCCGCCGCAGCTCTATTGATGATCCGGTGGCTATCCGGGCCATCAAGCGCTACATGGTGGACCAGGAGGTAACAGTACAAATGCCCATGGCCCGGGACGATTCCGAGCGGGCAGGTAAGAAGGTTGCTGTTATCGGTGCCGGACCTGCGGGGCTCTCCTGTGCCTACTTTCTGGCCCGGCTGGGCTACAAACCGAAGATATTTGAATCACAACCCCGGCCAGGCGGGATGCTGGTGCAGACCATCCCCGCCTACCGGCTGCCCCGGGAGACCCTGGCCCGGGAGATCAGGATGATTGAACAGCTCGGTGTTGATATTGTCTGTGAAACAAAACTGGGCAGGGACTTTTCTCTAAAACAGTTGAAAGAAGAGGGATATGAAGCTATCTTCATCGCCGTTGGAGCACCGGGGAATGTCCCCCTGGGTGTGGAAGGAGAAGATGGAGAAGGGGTGGTACAGGCCATCGATTTCCTGCGAACCTACAACATCCGGGGAAGTGTCTCTATTGGTGAAAAGGTTGTGGTCGTAGGGGGTGGAAACGCCGCTGTTGATGCTGCAAGAACCGCAGTCAGACTGGGTGCGAAAGAGGTAAGCATGCTCTACCGCCGGACCCGGGAACAGATGCCAGCCTACGAAGAGGAGATTGAAGAAGCTCTGCTGGAGGGAGTACAACTGCTTCCTCTGACCCAGCCGGTTAAGGTGCTGCGGAATAAGAGCGGCCTGGTTGATGGAATAGAATGCGCATCGATGACCCTGGGAGAGTTTGACCGGAGTGGAAGACGAAGGCCCACCGATTCCCAGAGCAAACACTTCACCATTAATGCAGACCAGATCATTGTAGCCATCGGTCAATCTCTGGATAAAAAAGCGCTCTCAGAAGAGCAGGTCCCTATCGGCAATCACCGCTTTATCGAAGCGGACCCCAGAAGCTGTGAAACCACTAGCGAAGGGATTTTTGCCGGCGGAGATGCGGCAACAGGGCCTTACTCAGTAGTGGCTGCTATAGCCGCTGGAGAGAAGGCCGCCGTTGGAATCGACAAGTACCTGAGCGGAACGTGCGACCCTTTCTGGAGAAGCGAGCAGGAACTCGATCTGGACTACGATCCTGACGCTGATCCTGTACCCTATCCACGGGAAAAACTTCCCACGGTAGATGTAGAGCGGAGAAAGAGCAACTTCGACGAAGTGGAACGGCCCTGGACTGAAAGCGTTGCGGTTCGGCAATGCGCCCGATGCTTGCGCTGTGATTACGGTAAGGAATAGAGGAGGTAAACGATGTCTGAAATGATGACCCTTGAGATAAATGAAAAGAAGATTGAATCGCCCCGGGGATCTACTATCCTGGATGCGGCAAAGAAGGCGGGAGTATCAATCCCCACCCTCTGCCACCTGGAGCACCGCTCCCCCCTGGGGGCGTGTCGGCTCTGCCTGGTAGAGGTGAAAGGGGCAAAAAGCCTGGTTACCGCCTGCTCCACCCCCATCGCCGACGGGATGGTGGTAAAAACCAACAGCAGCCGGGTGCGGATCGCCCGCAGAACCGTTCTGGAACTGCTTTTAAGCGAGCACAACGGAGATTGCCAGTACTGCGACCGCAGCGAAGATTGCGAACTCCAGGAGCTGGCCCGCCGGTTTGGAGTTGAAGTCCCCCGATGGAGCGGGGAAGTGCTCGCTATCGATACCGATACTAGCACCCCGGCCCTCACCCGGGATTCGGGAAAGTGTGTTAAATGCCGCCGATGCGTCACCGCCTGTGGGGAGGTGCAATCCATCGGAGCCCTGGCCCCCCAGGGAAGGGGCTACACAACCGTGATAGGCCCCGCCTTTGGAGGAACCCTGGATACGGTAACCTGTGTTCAGTGCGGCCAGTGCGCCGCAGTCTGCCCCACCGGAGCAATCACCGAGACAAGTCACATCCCCCAGGTATGGAAAGCTCTGGACAATCCAGAGCTCCACGTGGTGGTTCAGACCGCTCCTGCAATTCGGGCCGCCCTGGGGGAGTGCTTTCATATGGACCCCGGTACTCTGGTAACCGGCAAGATGATCACCGCCCTCCGGGAGCTCGGCTTCGATGCGGTCTTCGACACCGATTTTACCGCAGACCTGACCATTATGGAGGAGGGAACAGAACTCCTGACCAGGCTCAAAGCTGCCTTAACCGGAGAGGGCTCCGATCACGCAGGCCCCCTTCCCATGTTCACCAGCTGCAGCCCCGGATGGATCAACTACGCCGAGCACTACTTCCCCGACTTCCTGGACAATCTCTCCACCTGCAAGTCTCCCCAGCAGATGTTCGGTGCCCTGGCAAAAACCTACTACGCCGAGAAGATCGGTATTGATCCCTCAAAACTGATTGTAGTATCCATTATGCCCTGTACTGCAAAGAAATATGAGGCAGGCCGGCCGGAGATGAGCTCCAGCGGTTTCGCCGATGTTGATTACGTTCTCACCACCCGGGAGCTGGCCAGAATTATCAAGCAGGGGGGAATCGACTTCCCCTCTCTTCCCGACGGTGCAATGGACGCTCCCCTGGGGATATCCACCGGAGCGGCGGATATATTTGCCAACACCGGAGGGGTGATGGAGGCTGCCTTGAGAACTGCCTGGGAGCTGGTAACGGGAAAACCCCTGCCGGTTGACAACCTACATGTTCCCACCGTAGCGGGTCTGGAGGGAATAAAAGAA
>CAYMWV010000163.1:3864-8059 GCA_964394395.1 uncultured Sediminispirochaeta sp. | reverse complement strand
ATCCCAGAAGAGTACGTCTGAAAGCTGGTCTATCCATACACCTTTTTCCATTACTGTAAGTATAGACCCCTTAAAAGTGAGAGACAATAGTTGTCGCTGTAAAGGTGCTGTCAGATATCTTCCAGGGAAAGCTCCTTCAGCTTCTCTTTTGTGGGAATCCCCCGGGAATTCCAGCCCCGCAGCCGGTAGTAATCGTCCAGCATCGGATCAAGCTCCACCAGAAGGCCGCTATTTATCACCCGGTCGGTCAGCGCCCCCTCTTTCTCTTCGTAGATGCTTAGAGGCTCTTTGGTGAAGCGCTGCGGCAGGGCGTCGTCCTTCCGATCCATGCCGTGGCGGACATTGTACATCCGTTCCAGGTTGACAATACGCTCTCCCGTCAGAAGCAGCTCTTCCATGGTGATGGTTCGGTCGAAGTAGAGCCCCGCCCCTTCGGCAAGATCCTCCGGTCCAAGGGCGTAGGCTTCCACAGTGGAAAACTTGCATACACCCAGGGCATCGCTGATGGCACCGGTCGCCTCGGCCAGGAGCATCATCTCCGGTTTGTACTTCTGGCTAAAGACATCGAAGATCTCCTCTCCTGCGCCGGGAAAGTACCGCGCCGCAGCTTCACGGTTTTTGGTCTGGTCGATGGTGGTCAGTCCGTAAAGGTGGTCCGCTCCCCGGCCGCTGGTGGCATGGGCCAGGGCCATCCCCCGGTTTGCTCTCGGTTCCTGCCGGGGTGTCTCGACCCCCTTTACGTGGAGGGCAAACCTCTCTGCCTCCGGGCCGATCTTTTTCGCTGCCTCTTTGACTCCCTCCGCAAGAAGATCACCCAGCCCCTTTCGAAAGGCGATAGCCTCGATAAGGCCGAGAATAGAGTCCGCATCCCCCCACTGGAGGGAGAACCGGGGATCTGAGAGCAGTCTCTTCTGGGAACACTCCATGGCAAAGGCTATCATCGACCCGGTGGAGATGGTATCGATCCCGTAGCGGTTGCAGAGGTTGCTTGCATAGAGGATAAGCTCCATCTCTTCGTTTCCTACCAGGGGACCGAAGGAATTTACCGTTTCGTATTCGGGGCCGCTCGCCTCATGGGCGTACTTGCCCGAAGGCACTTTTGAATGGCGGCCGCAGACAATGGGACAGGCGAAGCAGCCGTGGCTTCTGTCCACATAAGCATCCAGGGCCTGGGCATTCACCTTGGCTATACGGGGAGCCTGACCGGACTGGTAGTTCCTTGTGGGGATATCTCCCCGGGGATTTTTAAAATTAAGCAGGATGCTGGTACCCCACCGTTTGTAATCCTGGGCACCCTCACTGGCCAGAAGCTTTTTCGACTTGCTCACCGCGAGTGCTTTAAACTCTTTCGAGGTTTCTGCCGGCCCGCTTCCCCGGACTACCAAGGCCTTCAGTTTCTTGGAACCCATAACAGCCCCGACTCCGGTCCTCCCCGCGGCCCTTCCCCCGTCAGTGATAATGGCAGCAAATCGTACCCGGTTCTCTCCCCCCTGGCCGATGGAGCAGACCTGATGCTTCTCAAACCGATTTTTAAGAATCTCTTCGCTTTCTACCGCATCGGTACCCCATAGCTCATCAGCATCGAGGATTTCCACCGTTTCGTCTTCAATCCGGACCAGGCATGGACTGTCGGCTGCCCCGCTTATGACAACGGCATCATAGCCTGCCCGGCGAATCTCTTTTCCCGCAAAGCCGCCTACGTTTCCGTATCCGTAGGCACCTGTCGCCGGGGACTTTGCCGTCACGGTCATCCTTGCGCCGGTGGGCCAGTTTGTCCCCGTAAAAGGACCAACTGAAAAGATCAGCAGGTTTTCCGGGGCAAAGGGTGCAATTTCCGGCCCAACCCGGTCGTAGAGGAGCTTTGCAGCATATCCCCGGGCTCCGAGAAAAAGCTCCAGATCCCTTTTCGAACTCTCTTCTATGGAATACGATCTGCTTCCCAGATCGATAAAAAGTGTCTTTGCCATATATCATGCCTCCGGTGACCTGTAAACAGGAAAATAGTACGATTATCGTATAATACAAAGGGGTAAATAGCAATGGCCATGCCTTGCAGATAGGAGTAATCGATGAGCACAAGGCAAAAGGCGTGAATCGGGAAGAAAGGAGGGCCCTTGGCTGTTTTCCGGTTTTGCAGAAAAAAAGCTTGCGTAATTCATTATTATTATCTATTCTTTCCTTGCTTTCGTATGAAAGCATAATTTTAGGTGGCCGGAAACGGCAGAATAGTAAAGCTCAAGAAAGGTTGCCGGACAGCCTCAATTATTTGGTTAACAAAAAATTAGTAGTTCGACCCCATGCTGAGATTCTATCGCTTACCCTTTTTCTGGAGGGTCAGTGATCGTCCCATCAGTTCAAGTCTTTCAAGCTCTTCCGGATCGTTGAATTCGGGATCGTCGGGAAGGACGGTTGACCCGGTTTTGTACCATTGTGCGGCTTCCTGGTATTCCTGCTTCGCTGTGCAATAGTGGATATTCGTACTAATCAAGGCCCTCATCTCGCTCACATGATACTCATCCCTTCCGTTTACACTGTCAAGAAGGGTTCTGGCTTGTTCGAAATCCGATGCGGCGATACAACGACCTGCTTTGGAAATCTTGAGAAAGAAATAGTCGGGATACGCTTTCTCCAGCTTCTCTATCAAGGTATCACGTTCGCTCTCCCTGCCTGCTTTCTCGTATTGTGCCGCAAGATTGTTCAGTACCGAGGGTTCGTCTCCATGCTCCTGCAGATACTCTTCCCATAAACCAATGGCTGCATCGGTATCTCCATCTTGGGCAAGATAAAATGCCCGAATGTTCAGTTCCCCCTGGTCCTTTGTTAAGTGTGCGTCCCGGGGCTCCTCGGTAATCCGGTAGCTCCTGACTACTGTTTCTTTCCCGGCCTGATACATTCTCACCTCACCGGTAATTTCCCCCTTTTCCTTTAGTACAGCAAAGGTTCTTCTGCGCAGCTCATCGGAACCAGCTTTTCCGGCCATGAAGGAGGCGAGGGGCTCATACATTTCATCCCATTCGCATACCTCATACATGTTGATAAAGTATTCCCTGGAGAGTTCATCTCCGCTGCGCAGGGCAACAGGAAGCAGGGCAAGGAGCATCTTTTTGTTTTGTGAGAGTATGTTTCGGATTTTCTTGATATTCGTTTTATCGTTGATATTCATGAGCAGGGGAAGGAAGAAGTGGGGGAAGAGATTCTGAAGGGAAAAATATGCGGGACCGTCCTGCTCTTCCTCAGGCAGCCTGAGATCGGCCAGGTTTTCTTCCGTAAGGTGGGGCAGGATATCGTTCTTCTTCTGCAGCCTCCTCAGCAGTATGCGCCCCTCCTCCCCGTTCCCGGTCCGCAGCAGGGCAACCGCGCCAAAAAACCGGATGGTACCATCCTCGACGGTTCTGGACTTCGGGTACTCCTGGTCATAGCTGCGGAACAGGGAGAGAATTTTCTCATCCCGGCCAAGGTAGGCGTTGAGCTGCACCAGCTCGTAATAGAGATGAGAACTTTTCTGCTTTTGCAACATCAACTGATTGGTCAGCTTTAGTACCGTTGAAATATCGTTTTGATAGAGGGCGATCCTGGCCAATTGGGCCGTAGCAAACAGGTTTTCTGCATCGAGGGAGAGAACCTTCCGGAAGTGGCGTTCCGACTCTGGAAGTTTCCCGCCTTGGAGCTGAATAATCCCCAGGTTGTTCAATACATTGGGGATATGGGGATACTTTTTGGAGAGAGCGGTAATAATCCGCCGAGCATCCTCAAGCTCTCCCCCATGCATCAATACCTGCGCTTTTTCATGTTCCCGCTGATCCTGCGGAACGACCCCCATCTCTTCAACAAATTGACGGTATGCCTTTTCATATTCAGGCTTCAATGTTTCAAACATGGAAAGGTATTCACCGGATACATCCTCCTCACTATTCTCAATATAGAAGGACATGTTCTCGTATGCACAGAACAGTTGCTCTTCCCTGAGGTATACCTCGCCGAGAAGCCCATGAAGGCCAGCATCTTTTGAAAGGTTCTTTAACCGTTCCAGCAAGAGCAGGACCCTCCCGAAGCGGCCTCCCAGAGCGAGATATGCCACTGCAATATCCATGGTCAGGAAATGGACAGGGTACTTTCGGGCAAACTGCTTCAAGAGGACAAGAAGCTCCTTCAGTAGTGCTTCCCGCTCTCCACTCTCAAGATCACTTTTCTCAAG
>CAYMWV010000163.1:0-3764 GCA_964394395.1 uncultured Sediminispirochaeta sp. | reverse complement strand
GAAGCTCCTTCAGTAGTGCTTCCCGCTCTCCACTCTCAAGATCACTTTTCTCAAGTTGTTCCCGGAGCTCACCGACCCGGAGCACCTTATTATAGTCGCTCTTTTGTATTCCTTTGATTCCATATTCCATACGCTATCTTGCCATATTACCGGTGGGTGGAAAAGATGGTGTATGGGTTTTTCCATTAAACATTGCCATCTCCACGAAAGTCGTGTAAAATTGAACCATGAATATGAAGAATATCACCTTTCACTTTGATGAAAACCTTATTGAAAGGGCCCGGGAAAAGGCTCGTAGGGAGCACCAGAGTCTCAATAAGCTTATAGGGACCTGGTTATCCCGTTGGACCGGTGATACACCCCATGCAGAGCATTATGATCATCTGATGGACCGGCTGCAGGAGGTTTGTGAGCCTGGTGCTGTGTTCAATCGGGATGAGATGAATGAGCGATAGATTCTTCCTGGATACCAATGTTCTGGTATACAGCTTTGATAAAAGAGAACCGCAAAAACAGGGGAAGGCTCGAGAGCTGATTCGTACTGCTTTGGAAGGCAGCGGGATAATCAGCTGGCAGGTAGTTCAGGAGTTTGCCAATGTGGCACTTCATAAATTCGAAAAACCTATGGGACGAAATGAGCTGCAAGAGTATCTTGATAAGGTGCTTCTCCGCCTTTGTACCCTATGGCCGGAGGATTCGTTGTATCATGAAGCCCTTGAGGCAAGCCTCCAGACGGGGTATCGCTGGTATGACAGTCTCGTTCTGGTTTCCGCCCTCCGGGGAAATGCAGAGATTCTCTATAGTGAAGATTTGCAGCATGGCAGGATATTCCGGGGAATGCGGATTTGTAATCCCTTTGTATAGGAGTAGATAATTGAAGAACCTTATCCTGGTTTTCCTTACCGGAACAGATGCCATGATAGGGTTGCAGAGTTCGGAGCACTCCCTTTTCATATCCGGGGACGGTATACTCAAACCGTATTACCCGATTCTTTTCCAGCGCCTTCATAGCAGAATCCCATATATTTTTTTCAATCTGTACTCCGGGTTGTGAGAAAATGGAAAACTTTGTGCTGAGACGATATGGCTCGACTGTCGCTTTATCTACATCCCAAAAGAGTACATCTGAAAGCTGGTCTATCCATACACCTTTTTCCATTACTCAAGTATAGACCCCTTAGAAGAGAGGGACAATAGTTGACTGCTGCCACATTATTCCCCTAAAAGCCTTGTAAAAACCTTGTGGTAACCCGTCTCTGCCGTTTATCATGAAAGGAGCGAAAAAAAACGTAAGGGAGAATGGTATGCAGAGAGCCAAAGGCAAGGGGCTGGCAATACTGACCAGCGGAGGCGATGCCCAGGGAATGAACCCGGCGGTACGGGCGGTTGTCCGCACAGCAATAAAATGGGGTTTTGTTCCATACGGCGTATTCGAAGGTTACCAGGGACTGGTGGACGGCGGAGAGTATATCAAGCAGCTGGACTGGAGTTCGGTGGGCGGCATTATCCACCGCGGCGGCACCATGCTCGGTTCGGCCCGCTCGAAGGATTTTCGGGAAAAAGAGGGAATGATAAAGGCGGCCAGGAATCTGGTTGAACGGGATATAACCAGCCTGATTGTAATAGGCGGTGACGGCAGTCTGAGCGGGGCCGATGAGTTCCGCCGCAGCTGGGCGGAGTATCTCGATATTTTGGTGGAAAGAGGAGAGATCACTCCGGAACAGCGGGAGCGAAACCGTTATCTAAAACTGGTCGGTCTGATTGGTTCAATCGACAATGATATGTTCGGTTCGGACATGACCATAGGAGCCGATTCCGCCCTCCACCGGATTACCGAGGCAATCGATGCCATTACCAATACAGCTTCAAGCCACCAGAGGGCCTTCGTTATTGAGGTGATGGGCCGAAACTGCGGCTATCTTGCCCTGATGAGCGCCCTGGCCACCGGTGCCCAGTGGGTACTGATTCCCGAGAATCCGCCGGCTGTGGAGAATTGGGAAGAGCGGATGGTGGAGGTAATGAAGGAGGGCCGCGACGCCGGAAGGCGCTACGGAATAGCGGTGGTGGCCGAAGGGGCCCGGGACCGGGACGGCAAGCCCATATCCTCCGAACATGTGGTACATGTGCTGAAGGAGAGACTGACTCCGGACACCAGAGTGACTATTCTGGGGCATGTTCAGCGCGGCGGCTCTCCAAGCGCTTTCGACCGCTATATGAGCACCATGCAGGGCTGCAAGGCGGTGGAGACAATAAGCGGGATGAAGGGGGACGATCCGGCCCTGCTGATCGGCATGCGCAGAAATGAGCATGTGGCCGTGCCCCTGATGGAATGCGTGGATGAAACCCGTTCCATAAAGGACATTATTAATAAAAAGCAGTATGTCGAGGCGATGAGGATGCGCGGAGGAAGCTTTACCGACTCCTACGATACCTTCCGTTCCATGATCAGCGCCCTTCCCCGAAATCCGGTAAGCAAGGATAAAGAGCTGCGGCTGGCGGTGCTGCACGGCGGACCTCCGGCTCCTGGAATGAATACGGCGGTCCGGGCGGCGGTCCGCATCGGCCTGGACAACGGCCATCAGATGTATGGTGTGCATAACGGATTCCAGGGCCTTATCGACGGAGATATCTCACAGATGCAGTGGATGAGCGTGGACGGCTGGGCAACGCAGGGGGGCAGCGAGCTCGGTACCAACCGCCGGGTCCCCTCTGAAGAGGATCTGCCGATTATCGCCGGGCATCTGCGCAGCAGAAAGATCAACGGCATCTTGATGATCGGCGGCTGGGACGGCTATGGGGCCGCTCATGTACTGCACAGCCGGCGGAATGAATATCCGGAATTCAACATTCCGATTATCTGCCTGCCGGCCACCATCAATAACAATCTGCCCGGTTCGGAACTGAGTATCGGTTCGGACACCGCCCTTAACACCATTGTTGAGGCGGTAGACAGGATCAAGCAGTCCGCAGTTGCTTCGCGACGAGTTTTTGTTGTGGAGGTGATGGGACGCTACTGCGGCTACCTGGCTCTCCTGAGCGCCCTCTCCACCGGAGCTGAACGGGCCTATCTGCACGAAGAAGGGGTCTCGCTGGAAGATCTTCAGGCCGACATCAACTCTCTGGTAAACGGTTTTAAAGGCGGAAAGAGGCTCGGGCTGATGATCCGCAGCGAAGATGTGAATGAGTCTTACACGGCCGATTTTATGCGGGCACTGTTTGAACAGGAGGGTCAGGGGCTCTACGATGTACGAAGCATCATTCTGGGCCACCAGCAGAATGGCGGCAACCCGAGTCCCTTCGACCGGATCCAGGCCAACCGGCTGGCCAGACGCTGCATGGAGCTGCTCTTTGAAGAAGCGGCCGCAGGGAATCCCGCAGGACACATGTGCGGTCTGACCGACGGAAAGGTGCAATTCCATCCGCTTGAGAAATTCTACGACATGGCGGAGGCGGAACTGCAGCGGCCGAAGTTTCAGCGGTGGCTAAAAATACGGCAGGTAGCAAAAACCCTGGCATCCGAAGACACTCCTCTCCAACAACCGGACGTTAAACCATAGGTGATGCTTTCAGACCTCGCCGCAGAGCGGAAGCGCAGCCTCACCGGTGCAGCAGGTTCCAGGACTCCGGTTTTTCCGGGCGCCTCCCCCTGCCTCCCGGCAGGGGGCCGGGCCTCCTCCGGGGTGCGGCGGCTTCTCCGGGGCGCTACTGGCGTGCGCGCCCCTGCCGCCTTCCGTCCGGCTCCGGGCTTCGCCCTCCGCCGGACC
>CAYMWV010000162.1:0-8094 GCA_964394395.1 uncultured Sediminispirochaeta sp. | reverse complement strand
AGTTCGGCACAGCTTCAATTGAGGCTTGATATCTACCTGCCGGGAGGGACATTCAGGGGTATGATTGACCTCGGGGATTTTCTGGTATAAGCTTTTTATGTGCTTTCTAAGGAGCCCTTTTATGGAATATTCAGTGTTAATTGAGAAAATAAATGACGACAGCCTCCCTGATGGCTATTATTACGCTCACATACCGGCTCTTGATCTGACAACTCATGGTCTGGGGATTCAGGGAGCAAAAGCTGCTGCAGAAGAATTAATCCATATCTGGATAGAGGAAAAACTGGCTCATTCGGAACCTGTTCCCATTGAAAGTGATTCCTATTACAGCAAAATAGAAATTAAAGATGCCCTACAAAGCGCGTGAAGTCCTTTCCAAACTGATCCGTATCGGTTTTGAGGAGAAGCGGCACCGCGGTTCGCATCTGATTCTCAGACATCCAGACGGAAGACAAACCTATGTCGCCATGCACCCGGGAGATGTTCCAGTGGGTACTTTTCAGAAAATATTGAAACAGGCGGGATTGAGCGAAGAAGAGTTTAAAAACCTGTAAGGTAATCTCCAAAGGCCTAATGTTTCTGTTCCCCTGCGCCACCTTCTGTTACTTTCTAACCGGATTTCCTCAATCGACTTGCTCCCATCGATCATTTCCCCTATCATAGATTACAACGTTCAACTGGAGCTTGTTAGATGAATTACCGACGTTTGGGAAAAACTGATTACGCTATCTCAGAGCTTTCATTGGGGACATGGCAGGTCGGCGGAAAATGGGGCAGCGGTTTTGATGATGCTCATGCCGAACGCATTATCCATGAAGCGATTGACCAGGGGGTCAATTTCATCGACACCGCCGATGTCTATGAAGATGGAAAGAGTGAAGCAGCGGTGGGCAGGGTGGTCCGCAGCCGTAAGGAACAGGTGTATGTGGCCAGCAAGTGCGGACGGAAGATCTCGCCCCATGTCTCGGCGGGTTATACCCCGGAGGTACTGCGCGGTTTTGTCGAGACGAGCCTGAAAAACAGCGGCCTGGAACGGATAGACTTGATGCAGCTGCACTGTCCTCCCACCGAGGTATACTACCGACCGGAACTATTTGAATTGTTTGACCGGTTGCAGGAGGAAGGGAAAATCGGCCGATTAGGGGTCAGTGTGGAAAAGGTTGAGGAGGGACTCAAGGCAATTGAGTATCCGAATGTAGCTACGGTGCAGATCATTTTCAATATCTTTCGCCAACGTCCGGCGGAGCTCTTTTTTGAAGAGGCTCGGAAAAAAGATGTTGGTTTGATAATCCGGGTTCCCCTGGCCAGCGGACTGCTTACTGGTAAGTTCTCCCGGGATTCAAGGTTCAGCGAGGGAGACCACCGCTATTTTAATCGTTCCGGTGAGGCCTTTGATAAGGGGGAGACCTTTGCGGGTATTGATTATGAACGAGGACTGGAATTAGTGGAAGAACTGAAGGAGATTTGTGCGGAATCTCCGGAATCTCCGGAATCGACCCTGGCACAGACCGCCCTACGCTGGATTCTTATGCACTCCCAGGTTTCTACCATAATCCCCGGGGCCTCAAAACCCGAGCAGCTGCTGAGTAATGTGCAAGCCTCGGAACTGCCGCCGATTCAGGCAGAACTGTTTAACCGGATTGAGCAGCTGTACCTTCACAAGGTAAAACCGCTGGTACATAACCTCTGGTAATCATCGGTACCTCCATGGGAATCCAGCTCACAGGGTCCGCTGGCAATTACGAAGAATGTTCCGCTGCGTTAATTGTGAAAAAGGAGGTGAAAGAAGAGATCGGTTGAGAAGGAATCCACCGCTTTCAGCCCGATAGCTGTGCACCAATCGCTGATCTGAGCATCGGTCTGAGCCTCCTTTCCCATCATCGACCCGTACTGTGTGTGGATGGTCTCACCCGGCAATACGATTTCCAGGTCTGCCACAAAAATGTCTTTCTCGCCCTGCTCATATTTTGGAACAAAAGCATCCCATATTTCCAGGATTCCCCCATCCTTGAGAACCCGCAGGCTCTCTTTCAGTACCGCCTGCTTCACATCGATCGGCATGTAGAGGAGGGTGAAGAAGATGGTGACTACATCGAAGGAGTTATTGAGAAAGCCCATCTCTGCGGCATCCATCTTAATTTTTAGTGAGTCGTTGCTGGTCTCATAGAGTTCATCGGCTCGCTTGTCGATTGCCACAACATTTGAACCGTACAGTTTGCCGATGATCCCTTCTCCGCCTCCGCCGATGTCCAAAACCCTTAGCGATTTCTTATGCACCGGCTCCAATTCGACCCGTTGGGTGGGAGAAAAAAGACATCGTTTTTCTAATTCTGTATCCATAATTACCTCAGAATCTAATATCAGGAATTCAGCCCGTCCCGCAACATTAATCCCATTGAATCGAGGCTGTCCTAACCACCATATATGGTGCTATAGCATTTTTACCAACACCATATGTAGCGTGCATGATACTCAGGATAGGTTGCGGGGCAGCTTCAATTGATCGAGATGGGAGACTAAATAGTGGTATGCTGCTTTGCTCCCCGCAGTATCCAATCCTGCGAGGGTTTTATCTAAAAGTTGTGTCTCTTGCATCTATTCTTCAAGATATTTCATACAGATCTATTTTTCAATAAGCTCCCGGCTCTTTTCTGCTATAAGGTCGGGATGATCAAGATGGATGTAGTGGTGGCCATCCAGAATTGAGTATTCACCGCCGATTGCTTCTGCATAGGAAATTATGCTCTCCTTCCACCACGTTTCTTCATTATCAGCAGAGATAAACGCATGGTAAGGTACCTGGGGCTTTCCTTGCGCAGAAACTGTCTGCGAATTGGAGTCCAGCATTTTCCATTCGGCCCACATATTCTTGGTATAGACACGTCGGAAAAATATGGTCCTGGCGATTTCGGCTTCTTCTTCCGTTAAAAAGCCCTTTTCCATGGCAAGAAAATTAGTTTCAAAAATATTTGGCCCTTTTCGTATCAAACCGCTGTGTGCCAGGAATGTAATCATCCGGGACATTGATTTTTCTTTTTCCGTCTGCTCGATATATCCCGGAACAAGGCTAAAACTGGGAAGATCGGGAAATTAGGATTAAAAATCGGCAATGGCCTGCCTGGATCAGAATGGCTGCTTTTGCATCTGCCAGGGTGGGAAAAGGTATAGGGAATATGGCAGTAAAACAGTTGACGTACTGTAAAAGGTACATTATGTTGTACGTATGAATGCAGTAAATTATTCAGATCTAAGACGAAATTTGAAGGCTTGCATGGACGAGGTGTATCATGATCACGAACCTTTGATAATAGCGCGAAAAAATAATGAAAATGTGGTCCTTATCTCATTAGATGATTATAACAGTCTAACGGAAACACAGTATCTATTATCATCAAAAAATAATGCCGAGCATCTGATGAAATCATTAGAATCTGCCAGGAAAGGGAACAGTTTTAAAAAAGAGTTACTTGAAGAATGAATATAATGTTTACTCCCGAATCATGGGACGATTATCTCTATTGGCAAAAGAATGATAAAAGGCTATTGAGGCGGATAAACGAGTTAATCAAGGATAGTAAACGAAATCCATTTGAGGGGATTGGAAAACCCGAACTATTAAAATATCAATTGAAGGGGTGTTGGTCGAGACGGATAGATCAAGAGCATAGATTGATCTATGAGGTGGAGGATACTTTGATCAGAATAATTGCTTGTAGATTTCATTATTAATGATATGGATAGGGCTTGTAGAACCTAAAAACCGTACTCCTTGATCTTGTTGAGCAGGGTTCTTCGGGTAATTCCCAGTTCTCCGGCGCTCTTCTCCCGATGTCCATCATTCCGCAGCAGGGCCAGCTTTATTGCTTCCCTCTCCAGTTCCTCCAGGGTGAGGGGGGCATCGGTGATCAGGGTCGATGTTCGATTCCCTCCCTCCGGAATACCGACCTCGCCCCCGTTTTCCGGGGAAACCTTATTCAGCCCTTCCTGAACTTGCAGGGGGAGATCCTCCAGACTCAGGGTCGTTCCTTCGGCCAGAATGACTGCCCGCTCCATCATGTTCTCCAGTTCCCGAATGTTCCCCGGAAAGCAGTAGCAGTGCAATGCTTCCATAAGCTTCTGGTCGACCCTGTCGATTTTTTTTCCCAGACCGGTGGAAAATCGATCCAGAAAGAGAAGGGCGAGCTCTGCTATATCCTCCTGCCGTTCCCGCAAAGGGGGAAGCTTCAGGTGAATCACGTTGAGCCGGTAGTAGAGATCCTCCCGGAATTCTCCCCGGGCGACCATCTCTTCCAGGTTCCGGTTTGTTGCGGCGATGATTCTGATGTCCACCGGGATTGTACCGATACCGCTCACCCGGCTGATGCTTCTCTCCTGCAGGACCCGCAGCAATTTGACCTGCAGTTGCAGGGGAGCTTCTCCGATCTCGTCGAGAAAGATGGTTCCTCCCCCGGCGGCCTCAAAATAGCCGATTTTTCTCCGCTCCGCCCCGGTAAAGGCGCCCTTTTCATAACCGAAGAGCTCACTCTCCATCAAGGTTTCAGGAATCCCCCCCAGGTTTACCGGAAGAAAAGCTTCCCTGCTCCGGGGGCTGTGATTGTGGATGTATCGGGCCATCACCTCTTTTCCCGTTCCACTCTCCCCGGTGATAAGAACCGTCGCAAGGGTGGGGGCTGCTTTGTCGGCTGTTTTATAGAGCGGAGCCATGGCGGGGCTGAGGGGCTTCTTTTCTGCCCCCGCTGTTTGTGGGGAAGCCTCGAGGTTCCTGTAAGTGGAAACCCGTTGTAACCTGATCAGAAGTTCTTCTGGATCGAAAGGTTTAACCACGTAGTCGGCAGCGCCCCGCTTCATCGCCTCCACTGCATCTTCCACATCACCGAAGGCGGATATCATTATAAGGGGAAGCTCCGGTCCCGCCTCCTGCATCCATTCCAGCAAGGCAAGCCCATCCATTCCGGGCATCTTAAGATCCGAGACAACCGCATCAAAGGCTTCCTCTTCCAAAAGCCGCTTCGCCGAAATGCCGTTTCCCGCCTCCTTTACCTCCATCCCCTCCAGGGTGAAGAATTGCACCAGTGAGCTGCAGAGATTCTTTTCGTCGTCCACTACCAGTAATTTCTTTATCATGTCTCATCTCCCGGGATCGGTATGGTCAGGGTGAAGCAGGCTCCGCCTGCCTCCTGATTAACGACCCCTATCGTTGCATCCCAGGCGTCGCAGAACCGCTTTACCAGGGCAAGGCCTACCCCCGAGCCGTTATCTTTGCTTGTGTAGAAGGGATGAAATATCTTCTTCCTCTCCTTAACATCGATTCCCGGCCCACTGTCGCAGATCGTCAGGGTCAGCTCTGTTTCTGTCCTGGAGATAGAGAGCCGAACCGGAGGAGGAGCAACACCGGGAACCCCTTCCTGGGCCCTCTGGGCTTCCTCCTCTCCCTCTGCCCTCTGGGCTTCTTCGGCGTTGACCAGCAGGTTTTCCACCGCCGACAGAAACTCCTCCCGGTTGCATTCGATCTCCACCTTTTCAGTCAGTTCATTCTTGAGATCAACCGGGAAGGGGAGCCGCTCGATCCGGTTAGTAAGCAGCTTCAGTGGATCAAAGCGCTCCTGTCCCCCGGTCTCTCCTTTGAGAAAGAGACGTACCCGGTCGATAAGCTTAGCAATCCTGGCGGTTTCTTCGTTTATGATGCTCGTAGATTGCTTCAGTGATTTCTCCAGGCTCTCTTCTATCTCAACCTTTTTCAGCTGCTTATCCAGCAGGGAGCTCTGCATGCGGATGATTGCCAGGGGGTTTTTCAGTTCGTGGGTGAGGGTCCTTGCGGCGCTTCCCAATTCAGCCAGGAGGCGCTGCTCTTCCAGCTCCCTGCGAAGCTTGCGCATCCGCCGGTAGAGGAACCATGTGGCCCCTGCGGCAAGGAGAAAGAGGAGAAATGCCGCTGAAAGGAGGCTGAGCCGCAGCTGCGAATCGGAACTGATTTGCCCCGAGTTGTAAATGAGATAGATGTAGAGATGATTCTCCCGGTTCCGGTTCCCCTGCCCGAAGCCTCCCAGGGAGCGAATCAGGATAAGTTTGTTCCTCTCTTCCCGGATCCATGACTCCTGAGACATTCCCGGAAGGGGGTTGCCTCCCGGAAGAGTATTGCCCGATCGCCCCCGTCCGGGGCTTGCCAAAGAGGGGAGATGGGTGGTATCAACCCTCTCCGGGAGGGTCCCAATGCCGGATAAGATCTCTCCATCCCCGTTTACCACAGCGAAACCGAGAACCTCTTCAGGAAGGGTATCTTTTTCGGGGAACGAAGCAGAGAGAAGCTGCTCCGTCAGGGCGGCGGCAATTCGTCCCGCCTCATATTCAGCCAGCAGTTTATCGTGGGAGATGTTCTGCCGGATCAGAGCGGCAAATCCGATCAATGCAATAAAAAGGGCCGCACCGGCGGCAATAAGCACCGGCACGACCGGATCAAACCCCTTTTTCATGGAAAGGTAAATCCCGGGTCGCTTATGGCCCCCTGTTCGCTTCTGGCGATATTATTGAAAATGGGAACATTCCACCTCTCGTAGAGGGCTGCATACATATCCCTGGCCAGTTTCTCCTCCTCCCGCATAAGAAGGATCCCCGCCTTCTCATCTTCGTTCAAGGGAGATTCCGGAAGCTCCTCGATGATCTGGGGGAGGGAGCCGGACCAACCGCCTCTTACATTTCCCCCCAGAGCAGGCAGCCAGGTTCCTGTCAAAAGCAGGAGAGTTGCCGCTATTGCCAAGCTCTTTTTTGCATCAGTTATCATATTTGGTATACTCATTCTATTCCATCCTTTTTGTCCTTTCATTGCCTATCCCCGGCACCAATTTCCGCCTGGAGCAGGGATTTATACTTGGAGAATTCCAGGCCCGCATTGGTAAGGAAGTCCCGGATGTTCGTACCGCTTTTCCCCGGTTCCATTCCCAGGATCTCCTTTACCCGCTCTTCACTCACCCCCGCATCGTAGAGCTCCCCAAAGGTGGTTTTACCCTTAATCTCCAGTAGAAGTCCCTCTTCTTCATCTTCATGGCTGGAGGTGGCTGATACATTTTCTGATTCCGGCAAGGAGCTCACTTCCATGGCTACGCCATATCTGTCCCGGTACTCCATCCAGTCATCCCCCAGTTTACCCGCATCCCGCAGAACGATAATAGCCGAATTGGGCAGTTTTGTATCCTCTTCAGGCTCATAGGGGATTCCCGTGTAGAGGCTTACAAAAAACTTCATACTGTCGTTACCCACATCACCCTCTTCGGGCTGGGCAAACTCCTCAAAGAGTTTCGGCTGCACCTGTCCAGGATCTCCCGTGATGGCGAAGCGGTAAGCTTCTGCAAGCACTTCCACCGGTACCCCGAATGCTGCCTCTATATCCTCGAAGGTGTAGGATCCTCTGATATCAGCTGGATTGTACTCTCCTGCAAACTCCCCTTCGGCGAATTTGGCGGGAACCTTGCTGCTTTCAGTTTTCCAGTAGCCTGTCAGCATGGAGAGGAGAATAATCACCCCAAACAAGAGAATTACCGTGAGTGCTATCGTCCGCTTTGTTGCTACTATCTCTCTCATGCCACTCCCTCCCCTTTGTCAGAATCGGCTTTGCCGGTTCCCATAAATACCGTCGCATCTACCGGGCACGCCTCTTCGCTGCTGCACTTCATGCAGCTGATGCACTGGTGGTCCCGAACTCTTCCGGCGCTTGAAACGGTGATATTCATTGGGCAGGCCCTGTCGCAGGCCTTGCAATCGATACAGCTGCTGTTCTTCCGTTTGATCCCGAATATCCTGAACAGGTTAAAGAGACCTAAAAGGGCTCCATAAGGGCAGGCGTATTTACAGAATGGGCGCTCAATTATCAGTGAGAGAAGCACAACAATCCCGAGAATTACCAGCGCTCCAATTGCTACCTCACCGCTCCAGAAGTTGAAGAGGGCGTAGTAGGGGTCGTAGCCGGCAAAGATCAGTTTTCCCGTAACGAAGGTGATGTAAAGTACCCAGGCGAGCACAAGATAGCGCAGGTATCGGAGAATCTTGTCCACCCGTTCCGGCACGATTCGGTTGAACTGTTTCCCGCTGATTTTTTTGCCC
>CAYMWV010000161.1:0-8118 GCA_964394395.1 uncultured Sediminispirochaeta sp. | reverse complement strand
GACGCTATGCGTCCCGGGTCCAGGGCTTGCCCTGGGGTTTGATACCTTTCATTTTCTAAAAGAAAAGGGCCGCCAAGCTCTGCCGAAAGCGGAGTGGGGGGCGAAAATCCGGAGTGAGTCATGTTAGAAATAAAAAATCTGAGAAAGGTGTATCCCGATGGAACGGTTGCGCTGAAGGATGTCAGCTTTACCGTGGAAGAGGGGGAGTTTTTGGTCATTATTGGATTGAGCGGGTCCGGAAAATCGACCCTGCTTCGATGCATTAATAGACTTATTGATCCCACTGACGGAGAGATCCTTTGGAACGGGAAAAATATTGTAGAGGCTGAAAAAGATGAGCTTCGGCATGTGAGACGAAAGATCGGAATGATTTTTCAACATTTCAACCTGGTTGACCGATCATCAGTGCTAACCAATGTGCTCTCCGGTCGGCTCGGTTATCTCTCCGGCTGGTCAAGCCTGACCCACCGCTTCCCGGCCAAGGTCCGGGAGGAAGCGTTTTCCGCCCTGAGAAGGGTAGGCATTGAGGATCAGGCGAATAAGCGGGCGGATGAACTATCCGGAGGGCAGCGGCAGCGGGTGGGAATTGCCCGGGCGCTTATGCAGGATCCGGAAATGATTTTAGCTGATGAGCCGGTGGCCAGTCTCGATCCAGTCCTTGCCCACACCATCCTTGGATATCTGGAAAACCTGAACACCGAGTCGGGGATTACCGTACTTTGCAGTCTCCACTACCTTGACCTGGTACAGCGTTATGCATCCCGGGTTATCGGCCTGCGGGACGGTGAGGTAGTATACCGAGGCAGCCGGGATGATATCCGGAGTATGACCGATCAGCAGTTTAAAGAGATCTATGGTGAAGAGGCTTCCCGGGTAAATGCAGGGACCGTTTCGAAGGAGGTGACGGTATGAGCGAAAAGATTGAAATGGTGCACAGAAAGTCTCTTCTAAGCCCGCTTCCTGCTGTTATCCTTACACTTCTGGTACCTGGACTCGGACAATCGCTATCAGGATATCTTCGAAGAGGTTTATTGCTCCTTGTATCGCTTGGAAGTATCATTCTTCTGGCACTCTGGAAGTTCTCTGATCTGGGGAGGTTGAAAGAGGGGTCGCTTCAAGTTCTTGGTGAGGCGGTGAGGAGGGAGCCGCTATTTGCACTCTTTACCATAGCTGCAATCCTGGTAATCTGGATCTGGATCGCTGCGGATGCGGGAACATGCGCTGCTTCCGGCAATACCCGGGAAGGATCTTTTCTCTTTAAGAATGGAATATTTGTTCTCATCCTCATAAGCTTCTTCTCCTTTGGCTGGCAGATCAGTGAGATCGATCTTGGAAGATTGACCCGGGATGCAAATGAGGCGTGGGCTCCCCTCTCCAAAATTCTCTGGCCCTGGGAGGCAGCGACAACCCGGGCTGTCGATACGGTAGAGGCCGCAGCTTCAATTATCATAGAGGAGAGAGGGGATGAAGAAGCTCCAGCACCTCCGGTAAAAGAGGAAGGAGAGCCCTGGATACAATCGACTCCCAATATCGGGAAGCTGTCAAAACTTGGTGAGAACAGCGAGATTATTCCCGGAACGCTCATTACCATTGAGGGAGAGAACTTTGAGCCAGATACCCGTACCGAGATCTGGTGGCAGGATGCCATCGGAAATGAGTTCCGTCCCCGTCATGACGGCTCCTATGTAGCGACAAGGAGTGACGCAGAAGGTTCTTTCCGGGTTGAACTTGTGATGCCCTACCGTTTGGTTCCACCCAGTGCAAAGGGGGTTCAGGAGCATATCGTCATGGCACGGCAAACCAGCGACGTGGGCCCCTTACTTCCCAGCGAGCCGCTGAAGCTTACTCTGGAGTTGATCATTGAGACGATTTTCATGGGAATGATGGCTACGCTCTTCGGGATTGTCTTTTCCATCCCCATAAGCTTTCTTGCTGCCCGGAATCTCATGTCCACTTCTCGCTTTACCCTGGCTATTTACTACCTGACCAGAACAATTCTCAATATTGTTCGGGCCATAGAGCCTCTTATCTGGGCACTGATAGCGGTAGTATGGGTAGGATTGGGACCCTTTGCCGGAATTGTTGCTTTGACAATTCACTCCATTGCCGCTTTGGGTAAACTCTACTCTGAAGCGATAGAGGGAATTAACCCCGGTCCTATTGAGGCAATCCAGGCAACCGGAGCGACAAAACTGCAAACCATCATGTTTGCAGTTATACCCCAGATGATACCTCCCTTCGTCAGTTTCTCAATCTACCGGTGGGATATCAATGTCCGGATGTCTACTGTTATTGGTATGGTAGGGGGAGGGGGAATAGGATTCCTCCTGGTACAGTATATTCGCCTACTGGAGTATAGGTCTGCTGGAATTGCAGTCTGGTTTATCGCCGTTACGGTAGCGATTCTGGATTATGTGAGTGCAGAGATACGGCAAAAATTTGTTTAGAGTAGTAATGTTTTTACCTCGACATAACTTTGTAAATAGTGTACAATAAAGCAAAGTTTTTGGAGGTGTGGTATGGCAGAGTACCATGACATTAGTTATGACGTCTTAGTGACCTTGCGGCGAATTATCCGGGCGATCGATATGCATTCGAAAAAGCTCGGGAAGGAATACGGTCTCACCGGGCCGCAGCTGATGATCCTGAAGGAGATACGTTCAGGACAGGATATCACTATAGGACATGTAGCAAAGAAGGTAGCCCTTAGTCAGGCTACTGTGACCAATATTATCGACCGCTTGGAAAAACGGGAGATGGTAACAAGAGAGAGAAGTACCCAGGACAAACGCCGGGTATTGGTGCATACAACCGAAAAGGCGGATGAAATCCTTGATACCAACCCTTCGGTTCTTCAGGCAGATTTTATCAATAGTTTTCAAACCCTGGAGAGCTGGGAGCAGAATCTGATTCTTTCATCCCTCCAGCGGATTGCTACCATGATGCACGCCGAGAATATAACTCTCCCGGAGGATGAGATCAGTCAGCTTATATAAGCCTCACTCATCGGGAGGTATCTACTTCCTTGCCCCGGTGGTCATCCCACGATTCATAGGGACGATCCTCCGGCGGCTGAGCTTCTTTGTCCCGATTTGAGTTTTCTTCACTGGGGGGAGTTTCTTCAACCGGTTCCTCTTCCCTTGGCTGTGGTTCAGGATAAACCGGATAGGTATTTGGGGTGATCGGATCTATGGATGTCATTCTGTTCACCTCCTCTCTATATAATATACTACTATTGGAGTGAGAAATGAAGGATCCAAGACATAAGAAGTTGGCGGAGTTGCTGGTTACTTATTCAATTAATCTCAAAAAGGGGGAAAGCTGCCTGATCCAGGCTACCGATATCCCGGTGGAGATGACTGAAGCACTTGTGGCAGCAGTGTACCAAGCCGGAGGCAAGCCGGTGGTGCATATGGGGAGCGAGAGGGTTCAACGCACCCTCGCAATAGGGGCCGATGAAGAGAGTTTGGCCCTCCTTGCCGATTGTGAGGTGTACCGGATGAAAAAAATGGACACCTTTATCGGGATCAGGGCAGTGAACAATGATTTGGAGATGTCCGATGTCCCTGCAGATAAGATGAGAATCTATCGAAGCAACTATTACAAACCCGTTCATTTCGGAGTCCGTATCCCGGATACCCGCTGGGTTGTCCTTCGTTATCCCACCAGCACCATGGCCTACCAGGCAGGTATCTCCTTTGATGCTTTCGAGGAGTTTTACTACCGGGTTTCCATCGATGTTGATTACCCGGCCATGTCAAAGGCGATGGAGCCTGCAGCTGCTTTTATCGACAAGGCAAAGCGGGTCAGGATTACCGGCCCCGGCACCGATCTCAGCTTCTCGATAGAGGGGCTGCCTGCGGTAAAGTGCGACGGCCTTGCCAACATCCCCGACGGGGAGATATACACCTGCCCGGTAAAGGAGAGTGTGGAGGGGGTCATCAGCTATAATACCCCTTCAACCAGCGAAGGCTTTACCTTTAAGGATATCAAGTTCCGCTTTGAGAAGGGCAAGATTGTAGAAGCGACAGCAAACGATACAAAGCGGCTCAACGCTATTCTGGATACCGATGAGGGAGCTCGTTATATCGGTGAGTTTGCCCTGGGTTGTAATCCTTACATAACAAGCCCGATGGACAACACCCTTTTTGATGAGAAAATAGCCGGTTCCTTCCATTTCACCCCGGGAAACGCCTACGACGACTGCGATAACGGAAACAAGAGTGCTGTCCACTGGGATCTGGTGAATATCCAGAGGCCCGAATGGGGTGGAGGGGAGATTTACATGGACGATGAAGTGATCAGGCGGGACGGGATATTTGTCCACCCAGCCTTCAAGGCCCTCAATCCGGATCAGCTCGCCTGATTGTAAAAGATGTCAGAAGGTATCAATGCCCAGACCCTTGGGTCGGAGAGGGACGCTATGTGTCCCGGTGCCAGGGCTTGCCCTAAGGTTAGATAGCTTTCATTCTATCAGATCTTTTGGGGCGGCTTTCTGATCCCAGCTCTTTCCAGGTCTCGATTTCGAAGTCAAACCAGGCAACTTCACTGGTGGACATCCCGGCGCCTCCCCTTTCGAAGTGCTCGGCAAGCTGTTCGATCGATGGGTTGTGGGCTACCAGTAGCAAGGCATCACCACTGCCCTGTTGCTTGATAAGTTGCAAATATTCCTCTGCAGTTCCGGCGTAGAGGGAGTCGACGAGGGTGACTGCTGAGCTCGCAGGTGAAAACAGCTGCTCATCTCCCTTCAAGATGGCTGCAACGATCTCGGCGGTCTCTTTGGCCCGGAGGGCGGGGGAGCTGATGATCTTTTCTGGCAGATGATCCATTCCTGCCAGTTTTCTTCCCGCCTTCTCAGCATCTTTGCGGCCTCTATCGGTAAGCTCCCGGAGAAAATCCTTTTTACCCGAAACATGTTCAGTCTTGGCGTGGCGCATCAAATACAATCTTTTCATAACGTACTCCTTTTCAGAACTTCAACAATTCTGGTAAATGCATCCATGAGGAGCGGACGGGCAGTGGCTATGTTAACCCGCATAAAGCCCTCGCCCCGTTCCCCGAAGATACTTCCCGCTTCTAACCACACCTTTGCTTCATCCACCAGGACTCTTTCAAGACCTGCACTGTCGGTGCCGATCTGTTGGAGCACGCTTCTGAAATCGAGCCAGAGGAGATAGGTTGCTTCCAGAGGGGCAGCTGTAACTCCCGGCAGCTTTGCAGATAGCAGCTCCAGCACCGCATCCCTGTTTCCGGCAATGTAGACCAGGGTCTCTTCCAGCCACGCTTCTCCTTCCAGATAGGCCGCTTCGCTTGCCACCGTGCCGAATACATTAGGAAGATCGCTGGAACTGCGGTTTAACTCCTGCCGAAACACCTTTCGCAGCGCTGGATTGGAGATGATGATGTTACTGGTGGCAAGACCGGGGATGTTGAAACTCTTACTTGGAGCGGTACAGAGGATGGAGCGGTGAGCAGCATCTTCGCTCAATAAATTCCAGGGGATGTGAGCCTGGGGAGCATCAGGCATCACCAGGTCACAGTGGATTTCATCGGATACCACGATGAGCTCACGCCTTCTAGCAATATCGGCCACCCTTTCCAGCTCCTCCCTGCTCCAGACCCTGCCTACTGGATTGTGGGGGGAGCAGAGGATAAGCATCTTTGCCTCTTTTGCCGCCTCTTCCAGATTGGGAAAATCGATTGTCCATCTTCCATCCTCTTCGGTGAGATTGTTGATGAGAAGTTTGCGGCCGTTCTGTTTAACCGCAGAGGTAAAAGGATAGTAGACCGGGTTCTGAATAATCACTCCATCCCCCGGTTTGGTGAGAGCTTTGACTGCGATATTGACCGCCGGAACGATCCCGGGGCAGATGGTCACATCTTCCTTCTTGACAGATAAGCCAAAGCGGCGGCTGAACCAACTGTCAATAGCCCTGTAGTAGTTCTCCCTTGCCCAGGTATAACCGAAAACTCCCTGCTCAACCCGCCGGTGAAGCGCATCAATCAGAGGCCTAGGAGCAGGGAAGTCCATATCAGCCACCCAGAGGGGGATCTGATCTTCCGCCTCGGGATGGGGCTTCATTTCCCACTTGATGGAGCCGGTGCCCCGGCGCTGGGGGATGGTATCATAATCGACAGTTTGAGCTCCGTCGGCAGCTGCATTACCCGCTTGCCCGTTGTTCCTCTTCTTGTTGCTCCTCTTCTCGCTGTTCATGCCGCCCATACTACCCCACGCTTCGCAGTTCTGCCAAGCAGTTCTTCACTATTCCACTGGACCACCTTCCCGTTTCGATTTACAGTAAGAGAAGATCTTGATAAGAGGAGGATACTATGCACACACCAATCCAAGTGAAGGATGCCCCACCCCCGGCTGGACCCTACAGCCCCGGAGTGAAGGCAGGAAAATTCATCTACACCTCGGGCCAGCTCGGTTTTGATAAGGAGCTTGGCGCTCTGGTGGAAGGGATCGAAGCACAGACAAAGAAGGCTTTTGAGAATGTAATCGGTGTACTCCAATCCGCTGGAGCGGCTCTTGAGGATGTGGTAAAGGTGATGGTTTTTCTGGATGATATGGAAAATTTTGGAAAGATGAATGAGATTTATGCCACCTATTTCAGCGGCAGTTATCCCGCCCGCAGCTGTGTACAGGTTGCAAAACTGCCCTTAGGTGGCATGGTAGAGATAGAGATGATTGCCATCAAGGAGTGAAGGAGCAGGCCCTGGAGAGCATCAACAGGGCAGTAGAAAGTACTACGATTTTCGGAAAAAAATGTGTTGCAGCCTGTTGCAACCCTTGACCAAAGCTCCTCTTTCTGCATTCAATGGAGTGATCTATTGAACCGGGATTTTCTAAACCGGGATTTTCTAAACCGGAAGGAGGAGTGTGCATGGCCGGAGAAGTAATTGTCATCGCCCTTGGTGGAAATGCCATCAAGCAGGCTCATGAGAGTGGAACAACCGAAGAGCAGTTTCATAATGTGGATAAAACAGCCGAGCAGATCGCAAAGATAGTGAAAGCGGGTTACCGGCCGGTAATCACCCACGGTAATGGCCCCCAGGCGGGTGCCCTGCTTATTCAGCAGGAAGAGGCGAAGGATAGTGTCCCTCCCCAGACTCTGGCGGTGTGCGGTGCCATGACCCAGGGGCAGATAGGCTGGATGATGCAGAACAGAATTGCCTTTCATCTGAAAAAGGAGGGGATTGATCATCCGGTAACTTCTGTTGTTACCCAGGTAGAGGTGAGCGATCAGGATCCCGATTTTCAGAACCCTTCCAAGCCCGTGGGCTCTTTCTATACCGCTTTGGAAGCTGCCAGCCTCAGAGATGAGAAGGGGTATCTGGTAAAAGAGGCTAAACCGGGGGTAGAGAAGGGTTGGCGCCGGGTAGTGCCTTCTCCGGAGCCCATAGATATTGTGGAGAAAGAGGCGATTAACCGCCTTATTGAGACCAAAACAATTGTTATAGCCTCCGGCGGAGGTGGTATTCCCGTAAAGAGGGAGTCCGATGGAAGCTACTCCGGGGTTGATGCGGTGATCGACAAGGATAGAGCGGGTTTCAAGCTTGCCCAGGCAGTTCAGGCTGACCGCTTTATGGTCCTCACCGATGTGGAGCATGTCTATATCAACTTTAATGAGCCCGATCAGAAGAAGCTGGAAGCCCTAACCCTGGCCGAGGCGGAAGATTACATGGCCCAGGGCCATTTTCTTGCCGGAAGCATGGGCCCCAAGGTGGAGGCTGCTGTCCGTTTTGTCAAATGGAGCGGGAAAGAAGCAATTATTACCAGCCTCGATAAGGCTCTTAGTGCTCTTGAATGGAAGACTGGAACCAGGATCAAGGGATAAAGCATCAATAGATGCATGGGGTACCAAGAGAGCGGCCGTTTCCTTCAGGGAGCGGCCGTTTTTTTCATCCCTCCCGGCTCCTCACTCCTCGGGGATGATAATTTCAACCCTGACATGAGTCTCTGAAGTATTAAATAAGGCTTGTTTATGGCATGAATAATGCTAAATATACCCTTGCATATATCAAAATTTGTTTATAAAACAGAAAAAGCTGGATCAAGCGATCAGATTTTCAATACACACTCCGGTGATGGAAACAGTAACATCATCCCTGCCC
>CAYMWV010000160.1:2933-8148 GCA_964394395.1 uncultured Sediminispirochaeta sp. | reverse complement strand
AAAGATAACCGCCCTTGAAACAGAAGTATATCTGAGCAGTCGGGGTGAACGAGGTACCCGGGATAAATACCAGAGTGTTCTGAACAAAGTGCAGGACAGGGAAGCTGAAAAGAGGGATCTTTGAGTTCCCCCTACCACAACTTCGTGGTCATAGCCTTCCGCAATACATAACCCTAATGCCTTGCCCTGGGTGCAGTATCAATCCTCAAAAAGCTCATCCCCGGTAATAAACTCCCGCCCCTGTTTCCGGGCAATATGTTCTTCGATAAACTTGATATCCTGAATATCCTCATGGAAATAATCGGTAAGATAATTGAGGATTTTCTCCTCCTCCCGGTTAAGTCGTACACTCACTACTGCCATTTTCTGTACACCTCCGATCGTTTACTGATCGCATGGACATAATAATTTCCGTCCTCTATGGTAAATATCACTCGGTATTTCCCTTTTCGCAGCCGGTAATAGTCAATTGCCGCATTGGAAATCAGCTTCTTTATATCAAAAAGGTTCAAATCACCGGACCGATCGAGAGCCCGAAAGGCATGATAAAACTGAACGGTCTCGAGATTACAGGCCGCCCTGATACGGGCGGCTCTTCTTTTCCAGGAGCAACGAAAAAGGAGAAAAAAAACTGCTCTTCCCGGAAACTAACTAATGATATCCTTGAGAGGCCACGATAAAGAAGGTATCAGATATGAAAATCAAAAAGAGCCTGACACTCCTCTTTTTCGCCTTCTCCATGGTGGATTCAGATGTGCAACCCGCTATTGATGGGGCGGCAAATCTAGAGACGGATGTAGGAGACGTAGATCTTCCCGTCCTGGTAGTGGATGCCCCAGGGGAGATAACCACCCTTGAGCATCTCTCCCATTTTTCGGGTGATGAAGTTGCCGTCTGCGGGGTAGCCCACCAAGTTCCACCGTTCGCCGCTGAACTCGGAGGTTTGCAGAACCAGGGTCAAGAGGCGCCCATCCTTGCCACCGATCCCGGCGGGAACAAATCCGTTTTTCACATAGGGGAGGAGGGCCTTTGAAGCCTCCGCTTCGCCGAAGCCGGAGGGCACCAGCTGCCAGGCGCTTACATCGTTCCGGCTCATTACCGCCAGGACGTGGTAGCCCCGGCTGGTCCAGGAGAAGCCCACGGGAAACATCCCCGCCTCGATGAGGTCGGTCATGCCGTTCTGCATGGCCCAGAGGCTCTCAAAGCGCACCAGCTGCCACCCCTCGAAGTCCAGGATGCCGGAGACGTAGAGGAGATAAGCCTTCCCGTCGCCGTGGGTGATCCCCAGGGGGGTGTAGCCCTCCTCGGCCATGGCGGTAATCTCCTCCTCCAGCATCTCCATCACATCGGGGTAGTTCTCGATCCGGTAGGAGATCTCCAGGGCAGAAAGCAGACTTGTCAAAACCAGTAACATCAGCAGCGTAAGGGTGGTTCGTTTCATGGGGGGATGATAACAAAATGCAAGAACAATGAAAAGGGCTCCCCGGAGGGAGCCCTGATGAATCACGTATCAAGAGTACTTAGAACTTTACCGTAGCCTTGACGGTGTAGCTGAGAACCTCGGCTTCGGGCTGTTCGAAAACAGCGCTGACAGCCATGGTTTCGGCGAAGGTGTAGCCCAGGTTGGCGGCCCATACCAGGTCCTCTGCAGCCCACTGGCTGATGGAGAAACCGGCGGTAACGGGAGCAGCAAGGACTTCGGCGAGGTCGAGACCAAGAGTAGCGTCCCAGCCGTAGTTGCCTTCAGCTTCCAGCATCATGTCGAAACCACCACCAATGGTGAGAAGCTTCATACCCATGAGCTCGGTCAGGTCTGCGCTGACGTCGATGGCAAGAGCCATGGCGTCGGCGTCGTCGATGGAGTTGAACTGAGCCATGAGGCCGCTGTCGGTAGTGATCGCATCGGAACCGTCGAGGTTAGAGTCCCCGGCGCCGCCGAAAGCTGCGTTCTTGTAGTAGAAACCTATAGCAGGCTTGATGCCCATAACAGCTGCAGAAACCTTGGCACCTGCGCCGAGTCCGGCATCGGCAACGCCGTTTACTTCACCGCTTACAGCCAGACCATAGAGGTCGGTCATGGTGAGGCTAGGCATTACGGACCACATGAGTCCGGCGGTATCACTGATGTCTTCGAAGGCAACCGCACCGGAGATGCCGAACATATCGGTGGCGTAACCGGCACAAAGCTTGGCACCCCATACAGTGGGATCTGAACCTGCCGTGTTGTCAGCTCTGGTTTCCCAGTCTTCTGTCACAGCAGCAGCTCCGCCGCCAGCGGTTACCAGGGCGCTGGCGCTTACGCCTTCCACAACTCCACTTGAAAGGGCCGCGGTGAAACCTACGTTGGCATCGTCGGCAACAGAGGCGTCGGAGGTAACCATGGAACCAACAGCGATGGCTTTGCCGTTTACTTCAAACATAACGTCCAGGACGCCACCAATGGCGTTGATTTTCAGGTAAGCATTCTTTACAGGGTAGGAAGCTGCCCAGGTGTCATCGGAAGCTGAACCAACCTTAACAGCAAGGTAGTCGTTCCATGCTGCAGCCTCACCATTATGAGCATCTTTCTGAGCCGCAGTGGGAGAAGCAGCAACTACTGCACCGGTGGCACCATTGATGAACCTACCAAACTGGTCGATATAGTCTCCATTTCCTTCAGGGTCAGTGGTTGCGGAAAGTGCATCAAGGTTAGTTTCGATGTCGGCAACAACTGCGCCGTAAACGGCTACAAGGTCATCAAAAAGAGCGGCAGTCCAAGTGGTGGGTGCATCATTCAGATCGTTTGTTCCATCTTCAATCCAATCATTACCTGAATCATTGCTGTTCCAAACAATTGCAGGAAGGGTAACACCATAATCGGCATCGTAGGAATCTACATGACCATCGTACCAAGCCATGATATCGGCCAGACCGTCATAATAGGAATATGCCTTCTCATCGCCATCAAGGTCGGTAAGATCAGTTGCACTGTCCCCTGCAGTCATGGTAATAGTCGGGGTAAGATCCAGGGTGATACCGGCTTCAACCGTCTCGTTGGCACTCATGGCCTTGAGACTGGCGATTACACCGGTCTTTGCGCTTGCGAAAGCTCCTGAGGGCTCGGCAGCAATGTCATCGTCACCAAAAGAGATTTCCACAGATCCTGATACGACAAGTCCCTGAGATTTGTCGGCTTCAAGAGCTGCGACTCTCTCTTCCAGGGTAGCTTCGGTTTCTTCAGCAACAACGGCAAACACCGAAGCGAAGAGAAACAAAACTACCATCAATAGGGTAAGTTTCTTCATGTTAACTTCCTCCTAAGTTTTGGGACAAGGATCAACGACCCTCTTTCGTCCCAGTTCTTATTATTTCTCGGATAGTATAGCAAGCTGCTTTATAGCTGTCAAGAAAATTGCTTCGCATTTAGTTTCAGCATTCGGTGAGAGCATATCCAATAAATCCATTATTCCCTCTTTTTTAACCAAAAAGGGGGATCCGGGCGGGGGCGGGGCGTTTTTATTTCTCCGGAGGGGGGATTGGCAAGGCGGGCCCGGTCGAAGCCGCCCCTGGTTTCAATAAAGAAAGGCAGCGAATATCAGCCCCCGGTCACCGAAAATCCTGCAAGGGCCGCTTTTTTTTCCTTTCCGATTGTGCAATCAGGAAAAGTGTGCTACATATTACGTTAAACGGGATTACTCTTCCAATAGTAGCACCTGATGCTTGGAGGGGAGTACCAAAAAATCTTTATTTTTGGAGGGTTTTATGAAGAAAACCATGATTTTTCTGCTGCTTATTGCACTACTGCTCCCGGCAGCCTTGTCGGCCCAGGAAGCAGGCAACACAGACAACCGGATCTTCGGTATCCAGACCGGTTTTGTGGGGGGGTACGATCTCCTCAACGGTATTTCAGTCGCGGGACGCGATTTCGGTATCTTTTTCACTTTGAACGGCTCTATGCAAGCTGGACTCCGGGTAATGGAAAGCGTTCTCTCCACCGGTACTGCAGTTATGTTCGATTTTGGCTACTTTTTTACCCCGCAGATAGGAATCGATGTGATGGTAGGCTCCGACACTGCTAGCATCGTTGGCGCCATGGATGCGGCATTTACCATTTTCCGCAGCGGCGACGATTCCCCATTCAGCAGCAACCTGAAGATTAAAGCCGGTTACATCTTTGATCAGGGAAGTGGAATTGAAAACGGTGTGATAAACGCCGGTCTTGTGGGAACCATAGGCTACTAAGCCCGAGAAATTATATAGATAAGGAGCACATATGAAGAACAGTGTACTATTACTAACAGGGTTAGCGCTTTTAATCGCCCTGGCCATGCCGCTGGCTGCCCAGGAGGCAGATAACTTTGACCTTCTGGAGATGGAAAGCAGCATGTTTATGGGGTACGATTTTGCCAATAACACCGTCGATCAAGCATCGCGGTTTGGGGTAACATTCAACATCTCCGAGAGTCTGGACGCAGGAGTCCTGTTCCAGCAGGCGGGTCTGGGCACAGCAGTGGCCAGCTATCTGCGGCTGAAGTACTACCTGGCTGATAGAGTTGGCGTTTCTGTACTCTACGGACTCAATGGTGGTAACAGCTCTGCGGGGGTACAGGTGGGGTACGATCTACTGACCAATAATGTGCAGGCTATTTCAACCAGCCTTAGCATTAACCTGGAATATCTTGTTCCCAATATCGCAAGCGGTATTGAAACCGGCACCGCCGGAGCCTCACTGGTACTTGGTTTCGGGATCTAAGTCCCTTCGGGGAAACAAACATGCGGGGGGCCTTCGGGCTCTCCGCTTTTTTTATTCCTTTTTTCCAGAATCATCCTTTCCCACCCCGAAAAAATCGGTCATCTGTGCGCTTTTTGCGTTAACTAGGGTATATAAACCCGTCGGGTTGTAGTATAATTCTATCACCATGGAGTGGCAAATGGAAGAGATGGCCGAAATTCTCGAAAATGAGCTTGCCGAAGCGGTGGAGGTGAAAAACCGGGAGCGACTGCACCGGTACACCCGGCTTTTGGTACAGAGCAGTACTGGAAAGCAGGAGTTCGAGATGGAACAGCAGCAAACAGCCGGAGCCCTCAAAGCGATTGTGGATGAGCTGAAAAGCTTCCGCATCACCATGGACCAGCGCTTTGAGGAGCAGAAAGAGTATCTGGACCGCCGTCTGGAAGAGAAGTCCGAGCAATGGAACAGGCTTTTAGAGGAGAAGTCCGAGCAGTGGGAGCGGCT
>CAYMWV010000160.1:0-2833 GCA_964394395.1 uncultured Sediminispirochaeta sp. | reverse complement strand
TGGGAGCGGCTCTTTGAGGAGAAGTCTGCCCATTGGGACAAGCGCTTTGACGAGCAGAAAGAGTACTCGGCTAAGCAATTTGCCTTGATGGAGAAGCGCTTTGACGAGCAGCGGGAACACTGGGACAGGCAGTTTGAAGAACGGAAAGAGCAGACAGACAGGCAATTTACCGCAATGGACAAGCGCTTTGACGAGCAGCGGGAGCATGTAGACAAGCGGTTTGAAGATCAGAAAGCGTTCTTCAACAAGCGGATGGAGGAGAGCGATAGGCGGTTTAACCGGTTCTTCACCTTCATCTCCCTAACCCTGGGGCTGATGATGGCTATTCTCTCCTACGGCACCTTTTTTGTACAATAGCACAAGAGAGAGCTGCTGAGGAAAGCTACTTGGAGCTGCCCTGCTATCGTGATAAACTTTCCCATTATGAGAGTAGTTGCATTTAACGGAAGCCCCCGGAAGGGGGGAAACACCCACCGCTATCTTGAGGCGGTGTTGGAGCCGCTGAGGGCGGCGGGACATGAGACGGAGCTGATACAGATAGGCGGTACCATGGTGCGGGGCTGCACCGCCTGTATGAGCTGTAGAGAGAGCGGGGAAGGTCGCTGCGTCTATGATGATGATCCGGTGAACAGCTGGATCGAGGCGATGCAAAGGGGTGATGCGCTTCTTATCGGTTCGCCGGTCTATTTTTCGGACCTGACCACGGAGGTGAAGGCGCTGATTGACCGGGCTGGCTACGCCCTGCGGGGCTTGCCGGAGAATCCGCTTCGCCGAAAGGTTGGCGCCGGGGTGGCGGTGGCCCGCCGGGCGGGACATACCCACACCCTGATGAGTATCAACCAGTTCTTCTTTATCAACGACATGATTGTTCCCGGTTCCAGCTACTGGAATGTGGGCCTTGCCCGGGCTATTGGCGATGCAGAGGCCGATGAAGAGGGGCTGAAAACGATGGCCAGGTTAGGGGAGAATATCGACTGGCTTTTGGAGAAGCTTGCTTGAGCAGTGACCTTCGGCTGAAGATCAGCGGAGACTGGTACGATATTAGAGAGGCATCTCTGGACCCTGGAGAGGCGGCCCGGGCCGCCGGGCTTGATGCGGCACTACTGAGGAGCACCGCCGGAGAGCTGCGGGGCTGCGTGGAAGGGGGGATCCTGGAGTATAAGCGCAGTGCGTTGCATCGGACCCTCTCTCCCCTGGAGAGTCTGGCCTTCGATTCCCGGGCCCTCTCCACCCTCTCGAAGGGGGTGCCCATCGCCGGAGGGGCTGCCTGGTGCTGCCTGCAGCAGCGGCGGATCGCCATGGGGCGGGTCTCCCTGGAGTCCAATGCTAAACCGGGTGAATCGGGAGAGCTGCGAAGAGCTGCTGGGGCGGCGAAAGCGGCGGAAGATGAGATGAGCCCCGGGGAGCTTATCGGGGTGGTGCAAGGCTTGTTGACCGAAGAGCCGGAGCTGAGGGAGGAGCCGGAGGCGAAGATGGTGTTCCTTCAGTTGAAGCAGTACAAGCAGGAGATGATGAAGCTGAAGGAGCTGCTGGTCAATATTCCGGAGGAGAAACGGAAACCTCTGCGGGAAAACTTTGCCTACCGGCTTCGGGAGATCATCGGAAAGGTGGAGCAGGGCTACAGAGCGCTCCTGCAAAAATCGCAGCACCATTCCGGGGATGACCAGCAGAGGGAGCAGGAGCAGTTTGGTCTGGTCCTGGCCAGGGCTGATCGATCTGCCCTCTCTGCTACTGCCAAACGTTTCCTTCAGGAGGCTGAACTCTTTAGCCGGATCCGGTCGGTGCTGCTTTTTGCGGAGAAGGAGCGTTACCAGAGCCGGCAAATTCTGCTGGATGTAAAAAAAGTGGGAGAGGAGCTGCAATCCCTGATAGTGCTGGAAAAAGCAGATTACAAGCGCCTGGCTCCCTTCGGGGATGGGGGGCAGGAGATCGCTTTTGAGATGGCCCGGCTTGTGAGGGATATCGCTACAGCTGCTGCCAAGGCGGTGTAAAAAGATCAGGGGGTGACGGAGGAGCGCCCCGCCGCGCCGGCGGAGGGAGACCGGAGCCGGGAGAAGCGGCGGGATAAGGCGCTCCGGAGGCAGGGGGGCGGTAAGGTTTTCAGCCCGTCGCTGCGCGGGGGGCGGCCGGCTATCAGGGCCTGTTTTCCCCCCACCGGTTTCCCCTTACAATGCCCCCCACCGGTTTCCCTGGCAAAGCTTTCGGAAGCTTGGGAGGGCTTGCATCTTACTGCGTAAAAAACTGTTACAGAAGTTCCTCCCGACCGGCTTCCTTGTACCGGTTCACCGCCTCCTTGACCAGCTGACCTTTGCCCCGCTTGCAAATGAGAAGGAGACCGTTTTTCTGGACCACCATCAGATCCTCTACGCCGCAGAGGGCGACGGGGAGGTCGGAGTGGACGTAGCAGTTGTCGCTTTCCACGGCGATGGCGGAGGGGGAATCGGAGGCGGAGGGGGCTCTGCCGGAGGGAGGGGCGAGGTCGTTGGGAAGGACGGCGCTCAACTCGTCCCAGCTGCCGATGTCGTTCCAGCTGAAGGTGGCTGGGACCATGGCGACCCGGCGGCACTTTTCCATCACTGCGTAGTCGATGGAGTCTTTGGGGCTTTTCGCATAGGCGGTGCGTACTTCTTCGTCCCGGAAGTAGAGGTCCATTCCTTCCAGGCTTCCCGAGGGGGTGGAGATGGTGATGGTGTCAAAAAGGTCTGCGATGTCCCGACGGCCGGAGCGTAGTTCTTCCAGGTAGCGGTCGATGCGGAAGCAGAACATGCCGCTGTTCCAGTAGAAGTTTCCATCCTTCAGAAATTGCTCTGCCCTTTCGCTGTCCGGCTTTTCC
>CAYMWV010000159.1:0-8184 GCA_964394395.1 uncultured Sediminispirochaeta sp. | reverse complement strand
GGGTCGGGGTATTGATACCTTTCTTTCCCTGCGCTCACTCGGGAATAGAACCGACTGGTCGGTTCTATTCCTCTCGTTCGCTTGGAATAAGCCGCTCCTCCTCCTCCTCCTCCTCCCTCTCCTACTCCCCCGCTGGGTCAAACTCCAGCGAAGCAGAGTTTATACAATACCGCAGCCCCGTAGGTGCAGGCCCGTCATCAAAGAGGTGGCCCAGATGGCTGCCGCACCGGGCACAGGTCACTTCGGTACGGACCATTCCGTGGCTTTCATCCCGCTTTTTATCGATCAACTCCGGGGCAACTGCATCGAAGAAGCTGGGCCAGCCGCTTCCGGAGTCATATTTTGTATCAGAACGGAAGAGCTCGGTCCCGCATCCTGCGCAGTGGTAGGTGCCGGAGCGGTGCTCGTTCCAAAGTTTTCCCGAGAAGGGTGCTTCGGTTCCCTTCATCCTGCAGACATAGTACCTCTCGGCACCTAAGGTCTCCCGCCATTTAGCATCACTGTGGGGTATATCACTGGACGAATGCATAAGAAACTCCTTATATTTTGAACATACTCATATCGATGTAAAGGAGTCCACTAAAATGGATAAAAAAGGTGTGATTGATACCATTATGGAGCGAAAAAGCGTTCGCCACTACCGGAAAAATGGGGTTGATCGAAAAGATTTGGAGGTGATGGTGAAGGCGGGAATGGCAGCCCCCTCGGCATTGAATCGGCAGCCCTGGTCTTTCGTAGCCATCACCGACCGGCAGCAGCTGGATATCCTGGGGGATGGCCTTCCCTACGCAAAGATGTTGCTGCAGGCCTCTGCGGCCATTGTGGTCTGCGGCGACCTTCGTCATCTCTCCGAGGGTGATGGAAAGTACTGGCTTCAGGACAGCTGCGCCGCTACCGAGAATATCCTTTTAGCGGTAGAGGCTTTGGGTTACGGTGCTGTCTGGACTGCTGTTTATCCAGAGGAGGATCGGATGGAGGTGGTGAAAAGTACCCTGGAGCTGCCGGAAAAGGTAATCCCCCTCAATGTGATTCCCATCGGTATCCCCGAGGCAGACCGGGATCGGCCCAAGGATAAGTGGGATGAGAAGAAGCTTCACTGGGACCGGTGGTAACAGCAATAGGTTGACCAGCCCCGGGCCCGGGCTCTTTATCGGATAAGGGTAAGCAAGAAGGGAAACGCCACGAAGGTTCCCACAGCGCTTCCCACACTGGCCAGGAAAAAGACCACCAGGGCGTGGGTAAAGCGGTTTCGAAAGAAACCCCGAACCGAAAGGATGTCATCGTGGAGGTGCTCAAAATCGATAACCCGGGGCTTGCGTATCGCCCCTTCCACTATCCCTGAGACGATTCCCACTCCTATGGTGGGGTTCAGGCTGGTAAAGGGGGCTGCGGCCATGGTTACCAGGATTGTTACTGGATGGGCCAGGGCCACCAGGGCACCCACACCTCCCAGGAGAGCGTTTACTGCAACCCAGTATCCGAACATTTCGATTCCCTGACTAAATCCTGACCGGATAAAGCCGGAGGCGATGATGGCAAGAACCACCGCAGGGATAATCCAGGGCAGTACCTTGGTGAATTTCGATGGGGGGGGGACCGTTTCAATTTCCGACAAATCAAACTGACTAGTCCGGTTTCCGTTGTTCAGGGCCGCCAGGGATGTGATAATCTTGACAATTCCCCCTGCGTGGCCCGCACCGATGACCGCAACGATCTTCTTTCCCTTGGCCTGGAAGATTTTTGTCGCCAGATATCGGTCCCGTTCGTCGATGAGCACCTCTTTGACTGAGGGAAGGTAGGAGGCCAGCTCCTGCATCATCTCTTCCAGGGCGCTCTTTTCTTTCAGCTTTTCGATCTCTTCGGCTTCCAGTTTCTCCGAGCCGAATACCGAGCCCAGGAGGGAGGCGATCATCTTGTTTTTGTTCCAGAGGGAGCTTTTGGACCAGGCCCGGCGCAGGGTGGTCTGGATTTCCCGGTCGCAGAAGCTGAATTCGGCACCTGTCTCCCGGGCGCTGTCGATAGCCGCCCGCATCTCCTCTCCGGGCTTACTTCCCAGGTCGCTTCCCAGCTTCCTCTGAAAGGAGGTGAGGGCCAGATTTGCCAGGAGGAGGAATCCCCGGCGCTGTTTGAGCACCTTGCCGATACTCATGTTGCTCCAGTCCTGCCCTTCGGTCATCGCTTTGTAGCGTCCAGCATCAATTTCCACACAGACATGGTCCGGCTGCTCCTCGGTGATGACCCGGCGCACTTCAGTGACACTTTCGCCGGAGACATGGGCGGTTCCGAGGAGAATAATCTCCCGCTCTTCAAAGGCGAGGCGGGTAACGGTATCGCTCTGTTCGGTAAGGGTAATTTCACTCATCTATTTACATACTCCTCGGAATCCAATATAAAATCTGCCAGGTCGGTTTCATACATGCCATAAACGGCGGCATCCTGTACCTCCGTCAGGTAGCGGTTTGCCAGCTCTTCAAGACCTCCAATCTTATAGAAAAGGCCGAGATAGAACCAGACCCGGGCTTTTAAGGGGATCTCTTTTTCCAGCCCCAGTTTTGATACTAAATAGGAGTCGTACCGGCGTTCGGTAAACATCCGGGCGATATCGTAGAAGTACCCCTCTTTGGGAAGGGTTCCCATCAGTTTGCGGAAGTGCGCCTTTCCCGATTCATCTTCCCCTGCGGCAAGAAGACTCACGCCCTGCAGGAGTTTGTAGCTGTGCTCCCTGGGGAAGGTTTCCGCAGATTTTTTGAACATTTTGGCAGCGTAACGATAATCTTCAGTAAGAAAGGCACTGGTGGCGGCGGGGAGATAGGCGTGGAAATAATCGGGCTTGCGGCTCAGGGTCTCTCTGTAATACTCCAGCGCTTCAGGCCAGTTATCCCGGTCCCGTTCGATTCCAGCCAGGTAGACGTAGGCTAAAAAGTAATCCGGATCAATATCCCGGGCGGTAAGAAAATCGACTTTTGCCTCTTCGCTCTTTCCGTCGTAGAGGTAGACCCGTCCCCGGTCGATGTAGTGCCAGTAATGGCCCGGATCAAGGGCTACGGCTTTGGAGAGATCTTCCAGAGCTTCCTTGTTGAGACCCAATCCCGATTTTGCTTTGCCCCGGTCTATCCAGGCAAAGGGATATTGGGGATACTCCTCTACTGCTCTGTTTAGCTGCTCTACCGACGCTTCATACTTCTTTTGTCGAAGCAGCAGGTTCCCGTATCCGGCCCGGGCCACCACATTCTCCGGCTCGGCGTCGATGCTTTTTTTAAATGCCTCCTCTGCCTTTTCGTAATCCCGTTCTTTCAGATGGATCTCTCCCAGAGCAGCTTGGGCACTGCCGTGGTCGGGGTCCTTAGAAACTGTCTCCTGCAGGAGTGCTTTCTGCTCCTCCTCATCTCCTTCGAGGCCGGCGATGAGGGCAGCGGCGAAGAGGAGGTCGGGGTTTTCCGGATCATCTTCCATCACTTTTTCAAGGCTTTTCTTCGCCTCTTCTGTTCTACCCAGACTGATAAGCAGTCCTGAGCGCAACAGGGCGGTTTCGGTGGAGTCGGGGTCCTCCTCCCTCGCCTTTTCAAAAGCTTTCAACGCCTCTTCCGGCTTGCCTGCTGCCAGATGGGAGCTAATCGCCTCATAGGGTGATGGCTCTTCCTTTGGGAGTTCCTTTTCCTCCTGCGGGGCTTCCGGCTTTTCAGCTTCCGGTTTATCCCTGTCGGAAAGGCTGGTACAGGCGGTGAGAAACAGCAGGGATAAGAGGAGGATCGAAATAGCAGGGAAGGATAAAAGGTAGATAAATTCCGTAAGGGATGATTCATTCCTGGTTGTTTTCTGTTTCATGGCCCTACTATACCGTTGTCGGGGTGAAAAAAACAAGGTTGCACAGGGAGGCCCGGATTGGTACAATCAGCGTAAAATGAAAAGCAAGTTGGGTGTTCAATATTATGTTATTCCCCTTATCTACATAGCTTTGGTCTTTTTTTTCCTGTCCCAGCACAATGCGGGGGATCGGCAATCCTTCTCATTCAGTTCCGGACTCTTTTCGGTTTCCGGAACCAGGGGAAACAGCGGGATTGAAGCGGAGTTACTCTTTTTTGGAAAGAGCATCGATCTGGAACGGGATATCACCGTCCCTGGGAATTACCTTACCCTTCAATCGGTAGAGGGAGATCAGCAGCACATTATCGTCTCTTATAAGGAGGGTCTTAGTTTGGCTTTCCAGAAGACAGGGCGTATTGAGCTCTCCTCTCCCGGGGATGTTGCGGCTCAAATCAAACTCCCTTTGTTCGTTGGAACTCCCGCAGATGAGAACAGTTGGGAAGGGAAAGGGTGGAGACTGACTAAACTGAAGCACCTACCTGGAGCGCTGCTCAATATGCGGGGAGATTCCTATCTTCTGGATTTTCACAAGAGTAGTATCAGTGATGATTCCGCCCTTCTTCTTAATGGTGATGGTGGTTCTGTTTCTATTCTCTCCGGCCTGGAAGGGGATCCAAGACGGTTCTGGTTTTTCCGGGGAGAACCGCCGGTGGAGAAATCGGAGAGCGAAGCCCTGCTTCGCGACTATCTGGAATCTGCCTATCGGGGCTGGAGGAGCGGGCGTTTTAACCAGGCGGAGGAGAGCTGGAGCACTCCTGACGGCTCACTGGTTTTCAATGAGTCTGCCCTGATCGCTCTGATCGCCGAGGGGTATCGCAGAAGGGAGTCGGTAGATCTTGGAGAAATGAAGGGAATAAGCGCCCGTCATCAGGATATGGTTTCCTGGGAGTCCTCACCTTATACCGGTTCAATTCTTACCCATGAAGATACGTACAGGATCAAGAGGGAGGAGGATATCTCCGCTATTCGCAGTTATGTAAAATCCGCCGATCCGGAACTGTTTGCCGTCACCTCCCATCTTGTAGAGCTCTTGCTGGTGGATGGAGATGGGGAGCTTATTGAAGAGCTTGCAAACCTCTTCAGTTCCGGCGCGCTTCTGGAGAAACCATTTTCCTCAGAGGAGCTATCTGGTCTGGCTGAGGCTTATATCGATTCAAGGGATCTCTATTCCGAACGGTTCAGCGGTTTTTCACACTTGCTGCCTCTCATTGAAGCAAAGCTTCTTCCCCGGATCGGCCGGATTGGTCAAGGAGTGTTCCTTCTTGAAAACAGGGATGGCCTGAAAAGAGCTAGTTCTGAATTGAGGAGCAGCTTGCGGGCAGCTTATTATTTACAGGAGATCGGGGTTGCAGAGGATAAGCCCCTCTTTGAAGAGTTGGGCTGGACGATGATCCATTCCATTCTGAGCAAGTCTGACGAATATGGGGTTCTCCCCGAACGAGTTGTTGCTGAAGGAAGCGGGCAAGTGCAAGAGGGCTATCTGCTTCCCGAGACAATCTATGGCCTTATAGCTGAAAACAACTATATCCCGAGAAACGTTTTTCTTTTTAACGAGCTGGACAGCCAGGTATCTCTCCACACTGTTGGCCAGGGGATCAGTGCCAGCCGGGGAAGCGACTCCTGGGCCATCAGTTTCTCTTTTCCCTCCGGCGATACCCATCTCATGGTTGTTCGAAACGTCCCCGCTTTTAGCTACATCGAGTTGTATGGAATTCGCTGGAACGGTACCCGGCAGTTTCAGGCGTATGATGCTGGCGGATGGTACTACGACCGTAATACTGAGACATTCTATGTAAAGGTTCGACATCGGCGGAACAGGGAAGAGGTGGTGATTCATTTCCGGGACAACAGACTTCCTGCTCAGACCCCGGCAGCTCCAGCTCCTCCTTCCAATTCGCCAGCTCCTGCGGACTCGGAGGATTCAGCATCCCCGTCTGAAGCTGCCACCCCTGCTGCACCTGCTACATCGGCAAATGGAGAAGCAACAGCGGATGAAAATGAGTGAGGGATCAGCATCATAGTGACCAGTATCGTAGATCAAGCTCTCTTTGGCGGAGCTGAGGGCTACTCTTTCCGGCCTTCATCCTCGGTGTGAAACAGAGAAGAGAGAAAATCACCTGCCCCCTTTCCTATCCGATCAGCCGTTTTCCCCAGATCCGATGCAAGCCGGGCCAGGGGATCCTCGCTTTTATCCATATCCTCCCGGTACTGCCGCCGGGCCTCTTCGAAATCGTTGAACATATTGCGTTTTACTTCTCCATCCCGGCGCTCATAATTCCCCTCCAGGATAGCTTCGTAGCTTCCTCCGTCCCTCCACGCCTTTATCTCCGGCAGCCTGATTACCGGAAATGGATGGCTCACGGTAAGCATATTGATAAATTTAAAAAAACTCTCCCCTGCATTACCTGTACGGTCGTACTCTGCGGCCTGGTCGAGGAACCGGCTCAGATCCATTTCGCCGATCTTGCCGCCCCCGGTCATCTTCATCAGAGCGGTGTAGAGTGCTGCCGGATTCTGGACCGTGAGCAACCCCGCCCGGTCAGCGGAGAGCTCACTTTTCCGGTCCCACTCCCGAAGGGCAAAGAGAAGCCCCTGCATCACCAGGGCGATACCGGGAAAGCGGAGAAACCAGGAGGAGACGTTCATCAGAAAGGCCAGGAGGGTCTTGTAGAGGACATGGCCGGAGATACAGTGGCCCAGCTCGTGGCCGATTACATAGAGTAGCTCCTCTTCATCAAGAATATCCAGTGTGGAGGAGTTTATGGTAAGAAATGGCCGCTCCACCCCCAAAGCCCCGGCATTGAAGAATGGTGTTTGCTGTACATAGAGCTCGGGAACCGGATCGACATCGAGGATGCGGCACGCCTCATGAAGCTGCTTATAAACCCCCGGAAACTGATTCTCGCCCACCCGAACCGATGTTGCCAGAAAGAGCATCCGAAACTGCTTTTCATTGGTGTTGCCGAGAAAGAATTTGAGCACCGTGTCGATACCGGGAACGGTTTTCAGGGCTGAGAGGGCAGCCCGGTCGGCGGGATGCTCCCAGCTATTTGGGCTGATATCTTTTAATGTGGTACGGTCTTCCATTATGCTTCTCCTTTTTGGTGCGCTATGCCTCTGCCCAAGTGAATAAAAGGTAGTGCTCCAGGGGCTTGGTTCTTCATCATAGCCAAGTATAACCCTTATCTGCTGTTACCGAAATAGTGGGAAATGTATTATGATGTCCTCAGTAGTGTTGTAAAGGATGGAGAAGATTGATGATATCATTTCAGGAGCTAGTTACATCAGTGGTACCTCTTTTTGCTCTCTTTTCTCTGGGCTATCTCTTTAAACGGAGCCATTTCATCTCTTCAGCTGTTCAGGAGGGGCTTAAGAAGCTGACCGTGGATGTGGCATTGCCTTCACTCCTCTTTGTTGCTTTCTTCTCCCTTTCGGTTTCAAAGGGTATGGTGATTATGGTGGGACTGCTTTTCCTCTCCTGCCTGATTATGCTGGCCCTGGGGCGGATTATTGCAGGAAGGATTCAGCCCGGGCGACGAACAGCTCCATTCCTCTTTGCCGGATATGAGGCGGGGATGCTGGGCTATGCCCTCTTTCTCTCCCTGTTTGGGAAAGAGGAGCTTGGGGTCTTTGCGGCAACCGATCTTGGACAGGTGCTCTTTGTATTTCTTGTGCTCATGCCTCTTTTAGTTCGTGGTACCGGCGAAGAGGCGACTTTCTTCTCCGGTTTTACCCGGGCTCTTCGCTCTCCGGTGATCATCGCCATTATTTCCGGCTTGATCGTGGGGGTTCTGAACAGGTTTTTCCCCTTTGCAGAAACTACCCTTTTTCTCACTTTCCGCTCCCTTCTGGACATCCTTGGAGGCTTGACGGTTCCGCTTATCTGTATCTCCATTGGGTATACCATGGAAATTAATCGTAAGCGTCTTCCTTCTGCTCTTGGCGTTATAGGTCTTCGTCTTGTTTTGAACGGGGTTTTGGCTGCAGGTATATCATTTTTGCTATTACGTGATATCCTGCCCCTTCCCCGTATCTATCTGGCGGCGGTGTGGACCATGTTTCTTCTTCCCCCTCCCTTTGTCATACCGGTTTTTCTTAAACCGGGGGAAGCCGAGGAGGAAGCCTTTGCTTCAGCAGTTCTATCACTGCATACTCTGGTATCAGTGATATTGATACCGCTGCTTATCTTGTTATTCATCTCCTTCTGAGGTTCTTTACTCATTGGTATGGATGGTGAACTTTTTTGGGAGATGGATTTGCGGGATTTTGGGGGCTGATATTTCTACTTTTTTGTGACGAAGGATATCCCAAAGTTGAGCC
>CAYMWV010000158.1:0-8215 GCA_964394395.1 uncultured Sediminispirochaeta sp. | reverse complement strand
ATGAGTATAACAGAGGGAGGTAGAGAGAGATGGAAGGAAAAGAGATGGAAGGAATAGTAAAAGAGATCGGCAAAAGAAGAGCATATAGGGCAATCAATCCTGAGAAGCAGATTCCAGTGGAGGTACAGGATAGAATCCTCTCAGCAGCAATCCTGGCCCCTTCCTGTGCAAACAAACAGCCCTGGCGCTTTCTCCTCATCGACGGGGAAGAAGAACGGGGTATTGTCGCCCAGGTTCTGGCGGGAGGAAACTACTGGGCGAAAGAGGCACCCCTATATGTTGCGGTGGTGACCGAAAACGATCTGGATTGTGATTTGGAGGATCGACGCCACTACGCTCTCTTCGACACCGGAATGGCAGCCATGAATTTGCAGCTCCAGGCGGTTAAGGAGGAGTTGGTGGTGCATCCGATCGCCGGTTTCAATGATCGGGAACTGAAAAAAGCGTTGTCGATTCCCGATTCGATGGTACTTATTACCCTTATTATTATCGGCTACCCCGGTGAGAAGGCTAAGCTCTCGGAGAAACATCAGGAACAGGAGCACTTGCCCAGGCAGCGTAAGGGGATGGACGAGGTTGTGTGCAGAAACCGCTGGTGTTTCCATGGATGATCTGGGCCTTGGTTGCGACAGGAGAGGGTGAATACCTTTGCCTGAGCCTCAATCAGTTTTCCTCAGCTTTGGGAGCTCCGAACTCCTTCACTACTCCTCCTGCAGCCCTGATAAGAGCCCGGGCCAGGGAGCTTACCGGATCAATCTGGAGGACCCCGTTGATAGGTCCCTCTTTTAGGGCCAAAGGGATCTCCGTGCAGCCCAGTATAATCGCCTCAGCTCCCTGGCTGGCCAAACTGCTGGCCGCCTCTTGAAGGATTGTTATCGCCTTGTGTGAGGGGGGAGTTTCCGATTTGATCCCCCACTGGGGATCGTATATGGCCTGGTGAACCCTTTCCTGCATCTCCTCATCCACTTCCAGGGTGGTAAATCCACCCTGTTTCAGTTGATCCTTCCAGACCCCGATCCTGGCAGTGCCGGTGGTGGAAAGAATTCCGATCTTTGACCCCTTTTGTAGCCTCTCCTGAAGCTCCCCTAGGCAGGCATCAAGCATATGGACCGGCTTTACCGGGCGCCCGGCTTGCTCTATTTCATGAAGAAAGGCATCCCACACCGCAGGGGCGTGAAAGGTGTTACAGGGAACAGCTGCGCAGAGGAGGGGCGGCAATTCCACCCCGGGCTGGAAACGTGCTGTCTCAGCGACCACCAGGATCCCCATAACAGTGCCCGGATTTTCGCTTTCCAGTCCGAGAAGATATCCGGTTCGGTCGGCAATCCTCGATGCCCGGGAGATGTGAATCACATCAATATGGTCCTGGTCCCTCCCGGAGGTACGGGTAAAAGTGATGATCTTTTCATGCAGTTTAACCCCCGCCATGGGGCCGACCCCGCCGCCGAGAATAATTGCGCCTCTTGTACCCTGCTGCTCTTCCATCGCCATTTCACTCTCACCTCACTCCCTTATCTACTCTGTCAGTATAAACCGGATGTATGGGAGATCGGCAAGGGTTTTAAACAGGGATTCTCTTATGTCAAACGGCTTGGCTTTACGCCATCGACTTGACCCCCCGCTCCCCGCGGGAGTAGGATTGGCCTATGGATAGATCGCTAATGGATGAGAGATTGAAAGAGCTTGGGGTCTACGACTCCTTCAGGCATCGGCTGGAGTATCGAAAACTTCCCCAGTTGCTTCCGGCGGGAAAGCGTATTGATGCCGCTTCGGGGGGAATCTTCAAAGGTAGCCGGTGGCTCTTTTTTTTCATTGATGGATTTCTTCTGGGTATCCGGGCAAACCCGGTGACGGGGCTTGAAACCCTGCAGTTAGATGGGGAGAAAATCTCCAGACCCAGAGCGAAAAAGGGCTTCCTTTTCGGCACTCTTGCCTTTACCTATGACGGCAGAGAGGAGAAGATTGAGAATATGATACGCCGGGCACCGGAGCTATTTGCCAGCTGTCTGGGAGCTGATGAGCTCTGATGTTGCTCCATGCTGATCGTTACGACCCTCCGGGGTCGGCTGCCGGGGCTAAGGATATGGCGCTGCCCCTGATCATCCTCCACGGCCTTTTCGGTGCCGGAATCAATTGGCGTTCCATGGCTCAACGTTTTTCCTCCCACTGCCGGGTCTACACCTTTGACCTGCCCAACCACGGAAAGAGTGTTCACACAGATTCCCTCGATTATCCCTCCATGGCAGAAGCTGTAGCAGCCGCCTGTGATGATTTAGGAGTCCGGCAGGCCCATGTAATAGGCCATTCCATGGGGGGGAAGTGTGCTATGCGGCTGGCTATCGACTATCCAACGCTTCCTTCCTCCCTTTCGGTGGTCGATATCGGTCCCGGCAAAAGCCCTGGAGAATTGGCCCCCCTGGTTGAAGCTCTTACTGCCCTTAACCTCTCTTCTATCTCCACCAGAGGGGAGGCGGACCAGGCCCTTGAAAAAGGCCAGGTTCGGGGGAAAGACAAGGTTCTGGGGAAAGACAAGGTTCTGGGGAAAGACCGGGCCCCCGCAAAAGAGGGGATCCTGTCAAAAGAGGGGGAGCCGGTAAAAGGGATAAAAGAGAGAAGGATAAGAAGTTTCCTCCTGCAAAATCTGCGCAGGGATGGAGAGGGTCATTTCCACTGGAGGATCAATCTCCCCCTCATCGCAAGGGAGCTCGATAAGGTGCACGGACCGGTTTTGTCCGAAAAGGAGATGGCAGCGCTAAAGGCAGGGGGAGCAGATGGCCCGCATCCCGGTTTGCATCCCGGCCTGCATCCCCGTTTGAAGGATCTACCGGTCCTCTTTCTCTCCGGGGCCGATTCTCCTTATGTGGATCCATCCCAGCAGGAGTTGGCCCGCCGTATTTTCCCATCCGCCACCTTCCACTCCATCACCGATGCTGGCCACTGGCTTCATGTGGACCAGCCGGAAGCTTTCTATACTGCGGTGATGCAGTTTCTCTTTCCTGATTGATCTCTGCTATGGCTGGCTTGACACTTCATCAGGAAAGACGCATATTCTAAACAGGTAACAGCGATGACGGAGACGAGTAATCGGAATCTGCCGCCTGAAGAGAGAGGGGGTCCGTCCAGGGGAACCGGTGTGGTACAACCTGGGGGCTGGAAGATCCCTGACGGCAATCTAATGAAAACCCCTCCCGAGCTTCGGACGGAACGGCCCGGTCTTGATCACTCTTTACGGTGACCAAAACCGTTTATGGCGGTGAAGGCACCGCAGGGTGGCAATGCCTCCTTGGGGTGGTTTAGAGCTGAAGAAAGGCCAAGTAAGCTCCGACGTATCTCCTGCGTAAAAGGATAGAATGAAGGTGCCGGTCGGGACGCTGTGTGAAAAAGTCCCGCTGGAAGTAAGGTGGAACCGCGAGAAGCCCCAGGCTCCCCGTCCTTACCTGGAAACAGGAAGGCCGGTGTGCCCGGGGCTTTTTTGAAATATTACCACCAACGGTGGCTGCGGCCACTGCGGATACCCGCCGCCCAGCTATGAATATGGTATGTACCACGAGGAGGAGATAGGATGTCTTTGAAAGGAATGAACAAGGAAGAGAAACTGCACCGGATTCGCCACTCCATGGCCCATGTAATGGCCGAAGCGGTGGTTGAACAGTTTCCCGGTACCAAGGTGGCCATCGGTCCCGCCATCGATAACGGTTTTTACTACGATTTCGATCTGCCCAAGCCGATGACCAATGAGGATCTTGAGGCTGTCAGTGAAAAAATGAAGGAGATTATCCGGGGGGATCACCCTTTCCAGCGAAAAGTGATCAGCCGGGAGGAGGCACAACGGCTCTTTACTGAACAGGATGAGCGCTACAAGCTAGAGCTCTTAAGGGCGATTCCCGAAGGGGAAGAGGTATCCCTCTACAGTCACCACTCTTTCACCGACCTCTGTCGGGGCCCCCATGTGGAAACCACCGGGGAGCTGAACCCGGAGGCTTTCAAGCTCCTCTCCATTGCTGGTGCCTACTGGCGGGGTCGGGAGACCAATCCCATGCTCACCCGAATCTACGGAACCGCCTGGGAGAACCCCAAGGAGCTGCGGCAGCATCTGCAGCACCTGGAAGAGATGGAGAAGCGGGATCACCGTAAACTGGGAAAAGAGCTGGATCTCTTCAGTCTCCACGAGGAGGCTGGACCCGGGCTGGTCTACTGGCACCCCAAAGGGGCAAGAATCCGCCATCAGATCGAGAACTTCTGGAAGGAGGAGCACTTCAAGAACGGCTACGAGCTCCTCTACACCCCCCATGTGGGAAAGTCCTGGCTCTGGGAGACCTCGGGCCACCTCGATTTCTATGCCGAGGGGATGTATCCCGAAATGGTGATGGATAAGGCGAACTACTACGCCAAACCGATGAACTGCCCCTTTCACATCATGATCTACAAGAACGGAAAACACTCCTACCGGGAGCTCCCCTTTCGCTGGGCCGAGCTGGGAACGGTATACCGGTATGAGAAATCGGGCACCCTCCATGGGCTCCTGCGGGTCCGGGGCTTTACCCAGGATGATGCTCACATCTTCTGTACCCCCGATCAAGTGGAGGATGAGATCATCGAGGTGCTCCGGTTCAGCCTCTTCATGCTTCGCTCCTTCGGCTTTGAAGAGATCCAGGCCTATCTCTCAACCCGACCAGAGAAGGCGGTGGGTGAGCCGGAGCGGTGGCTGCTGGCTGAGGAGAGTCTGAAGAAGGCGATTGAAGCCGAGGGGCTTGATTACAAGGTTGATGAGGGGGGCGGCGCTTTCTATGGTCCCAAGATCGATCTTAAGGTGAAGGACGCCCTGGGGCGCTCCTGGCAGCTCTCCACCATCCAGTTTGATTTTAACGAGCCCGCCCGGTTTGGCATGACCTTTGTTGACCAGGATGGAAAGGAAAAGCAGCCCTACATGGTTCACCGGGCACTTCTCGGATCGATAGAGCGCTTCTTCGGTGTCCTTCTGGAGCACTACGGAGGAGCCTTCCCCCTCTGGCTCGCCCCGCAGCAGGTGATGCTGATCCCTGTGGCTGCCCCCTTTAACGACTATGCTTTGAAGGTAAAAGCTGAACTGCAGCGTCACGGTATCCGGGTAGATGCAGACCTCTCCGATTCCAGAATGAACGCCAAAATCCGTAACGCCCAGAAGGATAAGATCCCCTACATGTTGATTGTTGGGGAGAAAGAAGAGGAGGCTCAGGCTGTTTCGGTCAGGAAACGGAGCGGGGGTCAGGAAAACGGGGTAGCTCTGGAAGATTTTATCTCCCGGGTCCTAAAAACTGTTGCGGCAAAGGAGCTTTCATGAGCACTCTCAGGAGGAGCGTGCTTGAATCGAAGCTTAAAAGGAGCGATCCTGAGGGGATGAAACAAGGAGTGATGAAATAATGAATGATGAAACAATGAGTGGCGACAGTAAAAAGAAACTGAACCGACTTAAAGAGCTGGACCGGGAAGCGGAGATCCTTTCGGGGATTATTCAGCTCCTCAGTTGGGATCAGGAGACGGGGATGCCCGAAAAAGCGGTGGCTGGCAGGTCGGAGCAGATCTCCCTCCTGGAAGGGCAGCTTCACGATATCACCTCGGGGAAGGAGATGGGAGAGCTGATCGAGGCCCTTTCCGGTGCTCAACCTGAAGGAGAAGCCGAAGGAGATACTGAAGGAGAAACTGAAGGAGAAACTGAAGGCCGGGACACTCCCTTCCTCAGGATGATTCGCCGCCGATACCGCCGTGCTTCCGCCCTGCCAAGAAAGCTGGTAACCGATTTCGCCCGGGAGCAGAGCCGAAGCCAGGCTGCCTGGATCAAGGCCCGGGAAGCAAGCAGTTTCGATGCCTTCCGGCCCCACCTGGAGACCCTCCTGACCCTCAACCGGGAGAAGGCGGACGCTCTGGGTTGGGAGGATGATCGGTACGATGCTCTGCTGGACGAGTTTGAGCCCTGGATGAAAAGCTCCACGGTGGATCGTCTCTTTGACGAAATGAGTGATGCTCTGGTTTCCCTTCTTGGCAAGATCAAGGAAAAGAAGGCTCCTGAAGATGCCTTCCTTTTTAAAGCGTATGATGTGGAAAAACAGAAGCGATTCTCCCGTCAAGTTGCCCAAGCCATTGGCTATGACTTCAGCCGGGGAAATATCTCTGAATCTGCTCATCCCTTCACCATCCGTCCCGGGGATGATGATGTACGCATCACCACCCGGTACAATGAAGCCGCCTTCAAGACGGCCATCTTCGGAACGATTCACGAGACGGGTCACGCCCTTTACGAACAGGGAGTTGCCCCGGAACTGACCGGGACCATTCTCGGAACCGGCACCAGCCTGGGGATCCACGAGTCCCAATCCCGCACCTGGGAGAATGTGATCGGCCGGAGCCAGCCCTTCTGGACCCACTTCTATCCAGAGCTGCAGAAGCTTTTTCCGGAAAACCTCTCCCAGGTCTCCCTGGAGAGCTATCTAGGGGCGATAAACCGGGTAGAGCCCTCTCTGATCAGGATTGAGGCGGACGAAGTTACCTACGGGCTTCATATCATCCTTCGGTTTCGGCTGGAACGGAAGATGCTCTCCGGTGATCTTGCGCTGAATGACCTGCCCGGGGCGTGGAACGATATGAGTGAGGAGCTTCTGGGTATTCGTCCCGGCAGGGATGCCGATGGGGTTCTGCAGGATGTGCACTGGTCCATGGGAGCTATGGGATACTTTCCTACCTATGCCCTGGGGAATCTCTACGGGGCGCAGATCTTCGATGTTCTGCAAAAGGAGATGCCAGATCTGGATGAAAAACTCTCCTCCGGTGAGTTCTTACCTATTCTCTCCTGGCTTCAGGACCGTATTTACCGGTATGGATCTTCAAAAACCGCCGAGGAGCTTGTTACCGGCATAAGCGGAACATCTCTTTCTGCAAAACCCTTTGCCGATTACCTTGAGGAGAAGTATACTCGACTGTATGGGCTGTAGTGTAACCCCGGTGGAAAACCTCTATCTCTGGCTTTTTCTCTTTTCTCTCTTTCTTGGGGGATCTGCAGGAGCCTGGATAGAGGCATTTTATCGCCATATCCTGCTAAAGCGGGTAAAACGGGGAGGCTTTTATCAGAAGGGGATGGAGCAGAAGGGGATGAGAAGGAGAAGGATCAAGCGCCCCCGGGGATCAATCACCCTGGCGCTCTTCCTTGCGGTAGCCCTCTCCGCAGTACTTCTTTCTGCGGTACTGCTCCTCGATTTTTCCAGCCAGCACTGGAGCAGAGAGCTTCTTATGTTTGCAGCCCCTGTTTTTCTTTCCGGGGCTATCCTTACGGTGGGAAGAAAAGTTCTTCTTCTACCGGTGATGCTTATTGCACTTTTTGGCTTTCTACAGCTGCGAAGCGAGTTCAGCAGCTCCCGGGCAGTGCATCCTGATCTTGTTCTGGAAGAGATTCATATCAACATGTCCAACCAGGGGGGGATCAGTTTTGAGACAGCAGGGGACCAGAGGCCCCTTGAGACAGATTCGAGGAGCCTCAGCTTTGAAGCAGCCTATCTCAAGCCGGACAGAATGCTTTTTTTTCTTCCCAGCTGCGGATATATCCGGTTGACTGAGCTCTCAGGGGTCCCGGTGAACTCCGATAAGCCTCTCTGGCCTGGGACGCTTACTGGTTGGATCATCGACAGGCTCAAGCTTTGGCAGATTGAGGAGATGTCGTTAGCCTCCGCTACACCTCTCTCCTTTCATGACTACTATCTGAAAGTGGATATGAAAGAGGGGGTGCCGAAGCTTCATTTAATCCCCGTCGATGCCGATAGCTAAAGTGATGATCATCGTACTCTATAAAACAGGTAAAAACGGGAAAAGCCGTTACTACACCATGCACGATCGCCAGGGGAACCTCTTTTCTCCCCACGTTCTCACTATCCTTTGGGGTGGCGCTCCCAATTCGGGCAGGGAAAAGGAATACATCTTCAGTTCTGCAGCAAAAAAAGAGCGGAAGATCCGGGAGATCATGAGAAAAAGGAGCAGCTCCGGCTATAAGGTGCTTTACCGTTTTGTCAGGAATACAAAGGTTCCCATTCCGGGGACGGAAGGTTTTTCCACCCCCATTCAAGGTGACCCCGGCAGCTTCCCCGGAGCCGTTGGCCGGAATGAAAATGGTGAGCTGGGCGAATCTACAGGTCCCGGTAAAGTGATGAACCTCTAATACAGGCTGTCCCGCAACATTAATCCTGCTGAATAA
>CAYMWV010000157.1:0-8240 GCA_964394395.1 uncultured Sediminispirochaeta sp. | reverse complement strand
AATCAGTAGCGGAAGATATTTGCTGCTACGGAGAAACCGGCCCCAGAGGCCATGGTAAGCACCAGATCTCCCGGTTTGATCTTTTCTTCCTTGACCCCTTGGTGAAAGGCCATGGGGACGCAAGCTGAGCCGGTATAGCCGTATCGGTCCATCACCATGAGTGCTTTCTCCTCCGGTTCTTCGAGCAGGGCCATAACCTTGCGAATCACCGATGCATTGATCTGGGTAAAGATGAAATGATCCACCTCAGAGAGCTTGACCCCGGCCTTCTTGACAAGCTCCCGGCTCAAAGGGGGCCAGAGGTTGATGTTTCTATCTCCCGGTAGGTTCTGCAGGAGTTGTAGACCGTACTCCCCCTTGTTCAGCCGCTCCAGGGTGATCGGCTGCCGCGCCCCTCCTGAGTAGACCCCTATATAGTTCCACTGCGTGCCATCACTTACCCGTTTTCCGGTGATATACCCGGAATTGGCCTGTTTCTCCCGTGAGAGAAGCATGGCACCTGCACCGTCGGCGAAGATGGAGTAAGCGAAGGGATCGTCGGGGCGGAAGAAGGCGGGCATATTGTAGACCCCCACAACTACAGCGTGGCGGATCTCCGGGTCTGATGAAACCATCCGGGAAGCGACATCGAGGGCCATGGTAAAACTGGCGCAGGAGGATGCAACATCGAAGGCCCCTACCTGCTTCTCTCCCTTCTGCAGCCGCCCCTGAACAAGAATAGCCGTCGCAGGAGAGATATATTCCGGTGTATCACTGGCTACAATAAAGAGATCCACCTCCTCTGCTGATAGCCCTGCATCTTCAATTGCCCTGGCAGCGGCATGGGTGGCGAAATCGGCGGCTGTTTCATCTATGTCCCGCAGATGGGCGATATGCCGCTCCTTAATCCCCAGTTTTCCCTCCAGTTTTTCCCCATCCATGGAAAGACCGGTTATTCTGGCCAGCTCCTCATTGGAAATGGCCTCTCCGGGAACGTAGATTCCGGTTCCCCGAATTACTGCAGTATGCTCCATGCTCTCTCCTCCCTATCCTTCCCGTCGTAAGACGGTGACACAGTTTGTTACCGCTGAACCGCCCACATTAAGCAGTGCCGCTGTGGTGGGCTGCCCTTTTCCGGGGGCCAGGCCGATAGCATCACCTGTCAACTGCTTATAGAGCAGGGCGTGCATGGATACCCCGGTTGCTCCCACCGGATGACCCTTCGCCTTTAAGCCTCCTGAGAGGTTTACCGGGCAGCGGTCATCCGGGCCATATCGACCATCTCGATAATCGAAACCGGCTCTACCGTCTTCAGAGAGGCCAAGGGCTTCGGTGCAGAGGAGCTGGTTTATGGTAAAACAGTCGTGGACCTCCGCCAAGTCCAGATCCTTCACGCTGATTTTTGCCTCCTGATAGGCCTGTTTTACCGCCTCTTTTGCCGCCATCAGGTCGTACATGTTTGGTCGCTGCCGGATGGAAATACGTTCGGTGGTGTGGCCTATCCCGGCGATGCGGACCGCCTTATCCCGATTTTCAGCTGCCGCCTCATCGTTTCCCAGAACTACTGCAGCAGCACCGTCGGAAATAAGGGAGCAGTCGTGGAGACGAAGCGGCTCTGCTATCATGGGATTCTTCTCCGGGGGCAGGTTTTTAATCGCCTGGGCGGTAAAAAGGCCCAATTTCTCCGTGGGACCCCCTTTTCCAAAGTGGGCCAGGGGGTTTTCCAGCCCGTTTCGATACATGAGGGCGCTCACATGGGCCAATAGATCCTCCAGCTCATCTTTATCGATGCCGTACTGGGCACTATACCCCTTTGCGTATTCGGCAAAGAGCCCTGGAAAGGTTATTCCGCAGCCCCCCTCTTCAGGCCAGTAGGAGCAGCATGACAGGGCATGGGTAACCCCAGGGGTGTTCAGGAGGGACATCTTCTCCACCCCAATAACCAGGACCCGTCGGTATCTGCCCGATTCAACACCGTAAAGGGCGTTGTAGAGGGCTACCGAGGAGGACGCACAGGCTCCTTCAACCCGGGTAGCAGGAAGAAATCGAAACTCTTCCGGAGCAACCTCAAGGGCCAAGGGGCCGGCATGCTCCTGGTTGACAAAGAGGGAGGGGGAGCAGGAGCCCAGCCAGAGTGCATCAATATCGCTGGCATCGAGTCCCGCATCATCCAGGGCCTTCTGGCCCGCCTCACGAATCAGATCGTAGTAGGAGAGAAGGTCCGTCACCTCACCGGTTTCCCGGTTTTTCTTGGCGAAGGTTCCGAATCGGGTATTATAGGCCCCTATAATATGGCTGTTACTCATAAATACTCCTTTGTTTGTAGTGAATCAGTTCTCATTATGGATTAGTATACCATAATCCAGGCCGTCCCGCAACATTAATCCCACTGAATCGAGGCTGTCCAACCCCCCAAACATAGTGCTATTGCAATTCTACCACCACTATATGTGTGTATAATGCTCCGGAAAGGTTGCGGGACAGCCTCCATTCCTTGGTCAGTCAAATAAAATTTATCGTTAATTCAGCCCGTCCCGCAACAGCCTCCATTTTTTTTTAAATCTTTCCTTGACAGACCCCGCATCTCCCCACATAATGAGAGGTGATTCATATGTAATATTTAGGAGGCTCTTATGGATATTAACGATAAAGCGGTGATTATTACCGGCGGAGGCAGCGGCATCGGCGAAACGGTGGCCAAAGTAATGGCCAGAAAGGGTGCCAAGGTAATCCTCGGCGATATCGGCAAGGAAGGGGTGGACCGGGTGGTGCAGGAAATCCGGGATAGTGGTGGAGTTGCCGAGGGGAGAGTGGTGGATGTTACCGATGAGCAGCAGGTGACCAGCTTTATGGCTGCAGCGGCGGAACTCTTTGGGGAGATCAACGTGGTGGTGCCCTGCGCAGGGATTATCCGGGATGGCCTTATTCTCAGTACCGATCGGGAAACGGGAAAGGTAAAAAAGAAGATGAGCCTTGAGCAGTTTCAGTCGGTGATTGATATTAATCTGACTGGTACCTTTCTTACCCTCCGGGAAGCGGCGGCCTTGATGATTGATAATCGTTGGGAAGGGGTCCTCTTCACCATCTCCTCGGTAAACAAGGTGGGACAGGTGGGGCAGCTCAACTACTCCTCCACTAAGGCAGCAGTTGCTATGTGGCCCAAGCTTTTCAGTGGTGAGTTTCATATGAAGGGAATCACCCATATTCGAACTGTAGGAATCGCCCCGGGATATGTGGGAACCCCGATGCTGAAAAATATGAATCAGGACGCCCTGGCGGCTATTCTCAAGGATGTGCATATTGGCCGGCTTATCGAACCTGAAGAGATCGCCGATCTGATGCTTTCGGTTATTGGTAACGATGCGCTGGACGGAACAACCATTGAGATTACCGGGGGAGTAACCTATGGTCCCCGGCAGATAGCGAAATAGGCGGTATTGTGGTGGAAGAGCAGATAACGAGATCGGTTGTAGGCCTCCGGGGATGGGGGACCTATATCCCGAAGACCTTCTGGGATGCAGAACGGATCGCCAAAGAGTCGGGGGTACCCGCACAGGTTGTAATAGAAAAGCTTGGGGTTCGTAAAAAGCCGGTAGCATCGGATTTTGAGACACCCGTCTATATGGCCATCGAGGCGGCTAAAAAAGCCCTGGAGAAGGCCGGTATGGGAGCGGAGGAGTTGGACTGCGTTATCTATAACGGTGGCCAGCATAAGGATTATATCTGCTGGCTTGCAGGGTTGAAGATAGCTGATGAACTGGGGGCGGTAAACGCTTGGTCCTTTGATATGGAGGCGATGTGCGGTTCCATGATTACCGGTTTCGAGACTGCCCGGGGACTCATTGCCTCGGGGCGATGTAAAAAGGTTCTTCTGGCCAGCGGCTACCGGAACGGCGATCTGGTAAGCTACCAGGTTCCGGAGACTACCTTCATGTTTGACCTGGGGGCTGGCGGGTCCGCAGCCATTCTTCAGGGGGGCTATAAACATAACCAGCTTTTGGGTGCCTCCTTCCGGGGAGATGGTTCCTTTTCCGAACTCTGCACGGTAAAGCCGGGGGGGGTGAAACAGTGGCCGCTGAAGGCTGATGAGCTGGATAAGCTCCATTTTACCATTGATAATCCCGAACTGTTTAAAGAGAAGCTGAAAACTATCACCATGCCCAATTTCTTTACTGTGGTGCGGGAAGCCCTTGCCGAATCAGGCATTTCCGAAACAGATCTGGATTATCTGGGGCTGCTCCACTTCAACCCCAGAACCCATGAGGCTTTCTTGAAGGAGTTCAACCTTAAACCGGAGCAGAGCTTTTATCTGGAGGAGTATGGTCATATCGGACAGAACGATCAGATTATCTCTCTGGAAGAGGGTCTTGCACGAGGGCGGATCACCGATGGGGATAATATCGTTTTTGTTGCCGGTGGAATCGGTTTTGTCTGGTCCGCCGCAGTCATTCGGTGGGGTTAGGAGAGGAATATGTTTTTTCTTGACAATCCATTGAAGTCGGGAGATAATAAATGAGAGAAGATTCACTTATCATTTATATGGAGTCATAAATGGCCGATCTACTGCGTATCTTGTTCAACAGTATGCAGACAGGTAGCACCTACGCCCTGGCTGCACTTGGTATCGTTCTGATATGGCGGACCAGTAAAACAACCAATTTTGCCCAGGGCTCAATTGGAACCATCAATGCCTATGTAGCAGGACTGCTCTTTCTCAGTTGGGGATGGAGTATCTGGGCGGTTGCACTGGTCAGCATGGTAAGTGCTTTCTTTACCGGTATTATCATCGATACCTTCATTATCCGGCCAGCTTCCAAGGTGAATTCGGTGGCCAAGCAGATCATCACCCTGGGACTTATCATGGTGATAGTGGGGCTGATTCCCATCCTCTTTGGGGTGGACCCGCTGCGGCTTCCCAGTTTTATCCCAGGAAGAAGTCTTGATATCATGGAGGCCACCCTGCAGTTCAACACCATCTTTGTTATCGTCCTCTCTCTTGGCATTATGGCTTTCATGTTCTGGTTTATTAAGCATACCCGCTGGGGCCTAGCTATTCGGGTAACCGCCTCGAATGAAACCGCCTCGAAGCTGATGGGGGTACCAACAAAGACGGTGACCATGATCAGCTGGGCCAGTGCGGCCATGTTGGGAACCCTGGCCGCCCTGATTGTGGCTCCCCAGGCCAGTGTTAATCCCAATATGCTCCTGGATGTACAGATTAGCGCCTTCTTTGCCGGGGTGCTTGGGGGCTTTTCTACCTTTCTTGGTCCGGTTATCGGGGCCTTTATTATTGCTTTTGCCAGAAACTTTGCCGCCTTCTATATTTCCGACATCTGGGGGAACGTAATTGTCTATTCCCTTATTCTGCTGCTCCTCTATTTCAGACCCTACGGCCTCTTCGGCAGAAAGCCGATCAAGAAGGTTTAGGAGAGGATGATGAAAACAAAAGAAAAGATCGAACACCTTTTTGGAAGGCTTTCCGGTACTGCGTCCCGGCATCCTTTAGGTCAGTTTATTCTCTTTGGTGCAATTCTTTCGGTGCTGGGACTCTTGCCCCACTATGGGCTTCTCCGCTGGTCGACCATGAGCATCTACGCCTATGTGGTTATCTATACGGTTGTTGCCCTGGGGCTCAACATCCTCCTTGGTTTCAGCGGTCTTATCTCCCTGGGAACTGCCGGGTTTGTGGGGGCCGGTGCCCTGGGGCTGGGGGTGTTTCTCAATCTTGGGCTGCCCCTGGAGCTGGCGGTTATCTGTGTGCTCTTCGTCTCATCCCTCTTGGGTGCGCTGATAGGCCTTTTCTCCTTAAGGGTGGAGAGCATCTACCTCGCTATTGCTACCCTTTTTGTGGGGGAAATCCTGAGGCAGATCTATACGCAGGTACCCCTTTTTGGCGGGGAGGGCATCAGGATAGGAGCGGTTACCTTTCTTGGCTTATTCGAGCTGAACCAGATTATCCAGAGCCACCGGAGCATCCTCTTTCTCATCACCATCTTTTTCATGGTAGTGATGATGGGGGTGATGCATAACATTGTGAAGAGTCGTACCGGCCGCGCCCTGATGGCTATGAGCCGGAGCGAACACGCTGCCCAAGCTATGGGAATCAGTCTTCTCAAGTACCGTCTCACCGCCTTTATTCTTGCAACCTTTTTTGCCACCGCCGGAGGAATCCTCTACGCCATCTACTTTCAGAATGCTCCCACCCGGGCATGGACTCTTGATATAAGTCTCTTTGTTATCGCCATGGTGGTTGTAGGGGGATTTAAATCGATCTTTGGTACCTTCTTGGGAGCATTCATTATCTATGGGGTGCCAAATCTGATTCTCAAAGAGCTTTTTGGCGAAGTCTCCTACATCTTCTCAGGAGTCTTGATTATCCTGGTTATCCTTTTTTACCCCAACGGCTTTATTTATATAGGAGTTGATATCAAGAAGTTGTTTAGGAAAAGGGAAGGAAGAGATGCATAAGATGAAACCGATCCTTGAGTTGGATAAGCTTTCTATGAGCTTCGGAGGACTGAAAGCGGTAGACCAATTGAGTTTTAAGGTAAACCAAAAGGAGATTGTCGGCCTTATCGGGCCAAACGGGGCGGGGAAGACCACCGTATTCAACTGCGTAACCCAATTTTACAAGGGCTATGAGGGGGGCATCTATTATATTGATCAGGAGAATCGTCCTGTTGATCTCAGGAGCGTTTCAGTTACCGAGGTAATCCAGTACGGTTTCGTCAGGACCTTTCAGAATCTGGAGCTTGTTCCCGATCTTTCGGTGCTGGACAATGTTTTGATCGGTGCCCACACCCAGTTTCAGACTGGAATCATCCATCACATCTTACGGACGAAAAAGGCCCGAACCGAGGAAGCAGCCCTGTGCGAAAAGGCGCTGGGGGTGCTCGATTTTTTGCAGATCGCCCATCTTCGAGACGCCTATGTGGCGGGTCAGCCCTATGGCATCATGAAAAAGATAGAGATAGCCCGGACCCTGGTTGCAAATCCGCAGATGATCATCCTTGATGAGCCTGCAGCGGGACTTAATGACCGGGAGACCGATGAACTGCAGGAGCTGATCCACCAAGTGAGGGATACTTTTAATACAGCGGTCCTGCTTATAGAGCATGACATGGGTTTTGTGATGAATATCTGCGATAGAGTCTGTGCCATCAATTTTGGCAAGTACCTTGCAATGGACACACCAAAGAGGGTGCAGAAAAATCCACTGGTGCAGGAAGCCTATCTGGGAAAGGATGATTAATAAAGGATGATTAATATGGATACCTTACTTCGGGTTGAAAACCTATCTGTCATCTACGGGGCTAACACCGCCCTCAAGGGGATTACGGTGGAAGTGGAGAAGGGGAGCGTGGTTGCAATTCTTGGTGCCAATGGCGGGGGAAAAACCACTCTTCTCAAGAAGATATCTGGTCTTGTTCCTGCAGCAGCAGGAAAGGTTGTATTCGATGGAGAGGATATTACCCGTCTCGCCCCGGAACGAATTACCGGGAGGGGAATTGTTCAATCTCCCGAGGGGCGACAGATATTCGGGGATCTGACCCTCTACGAGAATTTGATGGTTGGTGCTTTTACCGTAAAGGATCCGGAGATTCGCCGCCGGAACCTGGAGCGGGTCTACAGCTATTTCCCGGTCCTGAAGGAGCGGGGAGATCAGGTGGCACTCTCCCTCTCTGGGGGGGAGCAGCAGATGCTGGCCATTGGACGGGCTCTGATGGCTTCGCCTAAGCTGCTGATTCTGGATGAACCATCTCTTGGACTGGCCCCGCTGATTGTGAGAGATATCTTTAAGATCATCGGGGAGTTGAACCAGGAAGGGACCACCGTCCTGATTGTGGAACAGAATGCGCAGCAGACTTTGAAGATTGCTCATTACGCCTATGTGCTGCAGGTGGGAAGGGTTGTGAAAGAGGGAGAATCGGAGAAGCTGCTCAAGGACCCGGAATTAGTTGAAGCGTATTTAGGAAAGGATCATTAGCTCTGCAGGACAGAGATAATAGATAAAAACTGGAGGTTTTTGTATGAAACGAATTGTTATTGTGCTTATGGTAGTGGCTATTCTGGCCAGCCCCGTCTTTGGAGGGGGAGCAAAAGAGGAAACCCTTGCCCAGGGTGTTACGGAAGAAACTGTTCTGGTGGGAAACTCGGCAGCAACCAGTGGTGGATTCGCCGTGGTTGGGGTTCCATTCAATCAGGCAATAGAAGCCTATTTTGCCATGGTCAATGAGGCTGATGGTGTTGGGGGAAGAACT
>CAYMWV010000156.1:4455-8317 GCA_964394395.1 uncultured Sediminispirochaeta sp. | reverse complement strand
GGTGATCTTTCCATCCTCCATAACTACCAACCGGTCTGTGGAGCGCTTCCTCCTCATCATTGAAAATGAGACCGAGGAAGCGCTCCACGCAGACCGGTTGGTAGTTATGGAGGATGGAAAGATCACCCGTCAGGGAAGACCGGAGGAGCTGCTTCGGGATGTGGAATATACTGATCGGGTGGGTATCATGACTCTGCAGATTCCCAAATACTTCAAAGAACTTCTGGGAATTCCGAAGGAGGAGCTGCCCATTGCTCCTGAAGAGGGGATGCAGCTTTTCAAGGAGAAAAAGCTCTTTATTGATGAAGAAAGATATGGAGCAATTCTAAAGGCCCAAGAGGAGCGGGAGAGAAGCTATGGAGAAGTGGTACTGCAGATAGAGAACCTGGTCCATGTTTATCCCAATGGTAACCGGGCGGTGGACGGTATCTCCATGGAGATCAGAGACCGGGAGTTTATCGCCATTCTTGGCCATAACGGCAGTGGGAAGACCACCTTGGTGAAACATTTTAACGGCCTTTTGGCTCCCACCGAAGGAGATGTGACCATCTACGGGAAGAACACCCGGCAGCACTCCATCTTTGAGATTGGAAAGGAGATTGGTTACGTTTTTCAGAATCCGGACCATCAGATCTTTTCCGATACAGTCTATGATGAGGTTGCCTTCAGTCCGAAGATTCGGGGATGCAGCGAAGAGGAGATCAAGCAGCGGGTTACCGAAGCGCTTGAAGCGGTAGAACTTACCGGCTATGAGGAGGAAGACCCATTCTCTTTGAGCAAAGGGGAGCGGCAGCGGGTTGCGGTAGCTTCCATTCTCTCTGCCAGGCCCAAGATCATTGTCCTTGATGAGCCCACCACAGGCCTGGACTACAAGGAACAGCGGAGGATGATGGAGCTCATAAAAAAGCTCAACGAGTCGGGGCACACCATCATCATGATTACCCACACCATGTGGGTGGTTTCTGAATACGCTCATCGGGTTGCAGCGGTCAAAGATGGCAGGGTGATGATGGATGGTCCGACCAGACAGATCTTCGCCCGGGAGAGTGAGCTGGCCAAGTCCTATCTCAAGACCCCCCATATTGTCTCTCTCTCGAACAAGTTGGGTAAAACCCTCCTTTCGGTAGATGAGATGAAAGGGTGCACGAAAGGAGTGTAGCAATGGATATGTTTCTCTATATGGATTTGAAGACCTTTGTGCATCGCCTTGATCCCAGGACGAAACTGCTTCTTCTCTTTCTTACCTTTGCGGTAGGGGTAATGTACAAGAATATTGTTGTCCTTGCCCTCTTTTTCCTGCTGGTACTCTTGCAAGGGGGGCTTGGCCGGGTGCTGGGTAATCTGAAACGGATCCGGATTGTGCTGATCATGATCACCCTGTTCAGCTTTCTGATCTGGTCGATTGCTGGAGAGGGAGAAACAAGATTTTTCATCTTTTCACTGGAAGGGTTTTACTACGGTATCATGACCGCAATACGAACCAACCTGATGATAGTGGGAGGAATGGTCTTCCTCAGTTCCACTAAGATTGAGGAGATAGCTGAGGGCTTGGTAAAGATCAAGGTTCCCTACCGGGGAGCTTTCGCCTTCTCCACTGCCATCCGGCTTGTACCGATGATCGTCGCCACCAGCTACACCATCATTCAAGCACAGAAATCCCGGGGGCTGGATCTTGATTCGGGTACCCTCTTTGAGAAGATCAGGAAATATGCACCCTTAATGATTCCGACCCTGGTATCGGTTATTCGGGGTACCAACGTCTTTTCTATGGCCCTGGAATCGAAGGGTTTTGGGTACAGTGATAAACGGACCAACTACCTGGAGTTGAAGATGAAGGGAAGTGATATTGCCATGTGCTTGATAGGTATAGTGGTGGTGGGGGCTCTTGCTTTTCTCCGATATAACGGAGTCGCATTCGATCTTCTTACCACCACCTTCCCCTGGGCCGATTTTTCCGGCCATGTCGGGGGCTGATGACAGGTTAAATGGTACCGCAGAATTGCGGGGCCATAATATACATTCCGTAAGGAGGAAGCGTATGAGAGATGTTGTAGCCATGTGGAAGAAGACCAAGATGGTTGTTCTTGTGGCCCTCAGTGCCGGTCTTTATGCGGCGCTGCTTATCCCGTTCAAAGGGTTTGTCCTGATCCCGGGAATAACCGAGTTCAGGCCCGCCAGCGCCCTGCCGGTGGTTCTTGGACTGCTCTTTGGACCCGCCGGGGCGTGGGGAGCCGCAATCGGAAACCTGATTGGTGACTTTTTCGGTTCCCTGGGTCTCGGAAGCATTGCAGGTTTTGTAGGAAACTTCATGTTTGCCTATATCCCCTACAAGCTCTGGATCAATTTCGGTTTTGCCGCCGAAGGCAAATATGAGCCAGATCTGAAGTCAGGAAAAAAGGTGGGCGGTTATGTGCTCGGTGCGATAATTGCCGCCGCCGGTTGTGCCCTTCCCATCGCCTGGTATCTGGATTTTGTCGGGATGGTACCCTTTGCTGCCCTGGGCAGTATCATCACCCTGAACAACTCCATACCTTCGATTATCCTTGGTATCCCCATCCTGCTGATCCTCTATCCCAGAATCGTGAAATGGGATCTGCTCTGGACCGATATCATGGATGAAGAGGATATTCCCATTGCAGGCCCCCTCTCCAGAATTGGAGCCATTATCATGGTGCTAAGTGTGGTTGTTGGACTTGTGGGAGGCTTCCTTGCCGCCTTTGGTGTTGGTCAGGGACTGCTCTATGCCGGTTTTGGCGCAGAAGGTGAAGTTGGTTCGGCAGGGGTTGTAGTGATCGCCGGGCTTGGTACTTTAGGCCTTCTGATCTCCTGCTTTCTACAGAACTTTCCGAAGAAGAGTGCCTAAGGCCACTTTTAGCGTTCTCTAAGATGGGATCGGCGGCACTCCTGTTCCATGGGGTGCTGCCGTGTTATTCCGGGAGGCTGTGGATAGCTTGAGAGAGGAACCATGGGAGCATCGGCACTGAAACGGGATTTCTTTGCCCGTCTGAAAACCGCCTATTATGCCCTCTCCGCTTCGGAGAAGAAGGTGGGAGAGCTGATTCTCCGGCAGCCCCATCGGGTGGTGGAGCTCTCCCTTGCCGAAGTCGCCCAGGATGCCGGGGTTAGCGATGCCACGGCAATGCGTTTTAGCAGAAGTGTGGGTTACCGAGGCTGGCTGGAACTCAAGATCGCCCTGGTCCGCTCCCTGCCTGAAGGAGGCGAGGAGATTCAGGCAGATGAGACTCCCTTTCAATCAATTATCAGGAAGAGCAAAGAGGCTCTGGATGAAACGGCCCTCGCCTTTGATGAAGCCGCCTTTGACTCTTTTATTTCCCGTTTGATTGCGGCTGGGAAGGTGCTTATCTGTGGATCAGGCACCTCAAGTCCCATCGCTCAGGAGCTCTATAACCAGCTTTTTCGGCTGGGAATCAACTGTACTGTTCAAAGTGATGTGATGATGCAGATTATGCACGCCTCCCTGCTTCAAAAGGAGGACCTGCTCATTGTGATCAGCCACTCCGGTGCCTCTCCCATGGTGATGAAGGCGGTGGAAGCAGCTTACCGTACCGGCGCATCGCTGGCGGTTATAACCGGTAGCAGGCTTACCCCCCTGGCTAAAAGGGCAGAGCACTTGCTTCTATCAGTTTGTCATGAAGCTAACCCCGAAACCGTTACCTCCCGGATCGCCCAGCATGCAATAGTCCAGGCAATCTACCTCTCCCTGAGCAGGAGACTCGGTGCCTCCGGCAGAGAGTTCGAGGATCGAATCTGGGACGCTTTCTTCCCGGAATGAATCCCGGAATGAACCTGGTAGTACCGGTTAGTTGCCACGAATCGGACGGCGCCAATAGCTTCCCTTTGA
>CAYMWV010000156.1:0-4355 GCA_964394395.1 uncultured Sediminispirochaeta sp. | reverse complement strand
CGGAAGGCGCCAATAGCTTCCCTTTGACAGGAGGAACATATCGATGCATACTTGTCTCCATGAATAAGAACAAGAAACAAGAGTGCTTTACCCTTGAAAGCGGGACAGTCCGTCTTGAGATCACCCAAAAGGGTGCCCAGATGGCCCCGGTCACTTTTTTTAACGACACTGCTAACCCGGTTCAGCCCTATTACATATCACCCTGGCAGGAAGATTCCCCTGAAAAGCGGGCTGCAGAATTGGAGGGCCAGCCTGGGGTGCTCAATAAGCTCCGGGGAGATTTTTTCTGCATGCCCTTTGGCGCCAACCCCGGGTCTGATGATTCCGGGGAGCGGGAGGTGCCCCACGGCGAAGTGGCGGGAGAGGATTGGGAGTTTATAGGAAAAGAGGAGTCCCGGGAGTGCTCCCGGCTGGAGATGCACTTTAATCGTTCCAGGGAGCGGGGCAGTGTAAAGGGTGAGTGGCTTATCAAGGAGAGGGAGAGCTGCATATACACCCGGCACACCATCGAAGGCGCTGCCGGGCGCCTGCCCCTGGGGCATCACGCTACCCTGGGGCTTCACAATGGAGCTTTGAAACTGAAAAGCAGCCCCCTCCTGTTTGGCATCACCAACCCCGGGTCCCCGCCCTGGAACAGCGGAGGAGAATACTACTCCCTAGCTCCATCGGCCAAATTCAGCTCCCTGGAGGAGGTACCCACCATCTGGAAGGATCCCCCCTTTACCGATGCAAGCCGCTTTCCGAACCGGGAGGGCTATGTGGACATCCTGCAGATTGTACAACAGGCGCCGAAGGATAAAACCCCCGCATGGATGACCGCATGGTGCCAGGAAGGGGGCTACATCTGGTTTTCCCTAAAGAATCCCTCGATCCTCCCTTCGACCGTTATCTGGATGGAAAACCTGGGCCGTCACGGTGCACCCTGGAATGGACGAAACCGCTGTATTGGTCTTGAGGATGTGTGCGGATATCTGGCCGAGGGGATAGATGCCTCACTCCGGAATAACCTGCTGACTGGAGAAGGGATTCCCACTGCCCTGGATCTGGAGAGGGACCGGCCACTTGTGGTACCCTACATTCAGGGTGTAGTAAGGTGCGATTCCTCCTTTGACGGGGTGGACCATCTCGAATTCAGCGAGGAAGGAGTAAGTTTTGTATCTCCCGGGGGAAAAACTGAATGGGCGCCGGTTGATTGGCAGTTTGTTTTCTCTTCATAGAGAGAGGTTTGCTGAGGCTCTGATTTACATTCTTTTCCTTTCTCTGCTTTTCTCCTGTTCTGGTGGAGAGTCGGTCGTGGAGAGTGAAGGTTTTTCTGTGGCCTGGCTTATTGATCAAAATCTTCCGGGAAACCGGGCAATGTTCAACGGAGCTATGGTAGAAGCTAAAGAACAGGGGATTACCTTGAAGCTTCTTCATAGCGGTGTTGCTGTGTCACCCGTTAAGGTGAATCAAACAGATCCTTCCCTACGCTTTTTTTCTTCCCTTTCCATCGGATCGGGGATGGATGCGGTCATCATTGAGCCTCCCTCGAAAGATTTCCTGCTATGGCTTATTGATACCTTTCCCGAGCCGGAGGTCCCGGTGCTGATTCTCCATAATGACTATCTTCCGAACCATCTTTTACCAAAGGGCTATATTCCCCTTTCGGGGGATCACGAGTTAGGAGGACGTCTTGCAGGGGCTCACCTTGCCGCCCTGCTCAGCAGTAAAGGGGATCTTCATGTCAGTTCCTCCAGCCCGGAGAATCTTTCGTCCGAGGTTTCCATCCGGGGCTTTCATTCGGCCATTAGCGGTCATCCGGAGATGAGGGTGGTGGGAATCGATTACGCTTTTGGGTCTCCGGAAAAGGCTCTTTTTCAGACCCTTTCAATCATTCAGCTTCATCCTAGGCTTTCAGGAATCTATGCGCCCACAGTGAAGGAGGCGGAAGGAGTATTCCAGTTTCTTGTGGATACGGGCCTTCTCGGTTCGATCCGCTTTATTTCCCGGGGCTATAGCCCTCTGCTCATCGATGCCATGGAGAGGGGGTATCTTGATGGAGTGGTACTGCAGGAGACGGAAGAAGCTGGAAAACACATAATGAAGGAACTTTTCTCCTATCTAAAGGAGGATAAGAGCCTATCTGAACAAATTATCCTTCCCATCGAGCTGGTGACCAGTGTGGAGCAGTTGCTGCGATGAAATTCTTTGGTAAGATGCTGATTCTGTTTATGGGAATAATTGTTCTCCAGTCCCTCTTTATTTTTCTGCTTTTTACGAATCTCATGGAGGTTCAAAATAGCGAAGATGCCAGGGAGGAGATCTATTTTGAAGCAGACTACGCACTCTCCCGGTTTCATGCCGACCGTCAGCGATTATGGGAAAGCCTGGTTCGTCTTAGGGGAAGCAAGCTTTTTCGCTCCCTTTCCCACGATTCTCCAGAGTTCAACAACCTCCTCCTTGACCTGGTAGACCCGGAAGCGGTGGACTGGATTGTCTTCAAAGTTCCTGGTGAAAAAAGTAGGATAATCAACCGGAACTACTCTGCCTTTCCTTTTGAAGCCCAGCCAGCTCTATCCCGCCAACACTCCTATCCTCATGGAGGGTATATTCGCTGGAACGATTCTCTCTATTACTATGGCAGTTTCAATTTCAACACCAGCGGGCAGGATGAGGATCTTTTCTTGATAAAGCATATCACTGCCGAATACTTGAGGGGACTGGCCAGCAGGCCCGAGTCCCGAATAGCTCTCTATTTGGGAGAGGAGCTTTTTATCAGTACATCTTATAGTGATGTCCTCGAGTCCTTCACCCCCCCCAGTTTGGCTAAACGGCGGGCATATAACATTGACGAGACTGACGGCACATACTACATCATCTCAGAGAGGGTTGGAGAGTTGGGTAATCTCCATCTCTACGACCCCCTTACCTTAGCAGTAGCCCTTTCTGGCATCTTCTATGAAAAGCGGCTGGTCATGGTTCGACAGCTCCTCCTCTATGTAGCTCTGGGGTCCACAATAATAGCAGGGGTGATTGGCTTTATCTTCTCTCGTAATCTCTCCAGACCAGCAGGACTTCTCCTTGAAGCGATGGATACCCTTCGGCATGGGGAAAGCTCCCAGCCGCTTCCTGAGACTGCGGTATGGGAGTTCCAGGAGCTTTTTAACCGGTTCAGGAAAATGGCCAGGACTCTTTATGATGACCGGATCGAGAGAGAACGGTATATCGAGGAGATAACCCGGCTTAAAGAGGTTAATGAACAGATTTTTGAATCTCTTCATTCTGGCCTCATTATTTTAAGCACCACCGGTGGTATCATTCGGGTTAACAGAGCTTTTCTGCAGCTTTTTGATCTGCGCTGGGAAGAGACGGAGGGGGCAAAACCTTCCGAGCTCTTACCTGATCTTTTTGCTCAGCCCCTTGACACGGTTTTGTTCCAGGTTCTATCCGGGAAGATACCTTCTTATCACGCTGTTCGAAGGATGGGAGGCTACCAGGTCTATGATATAAAGTTCTACCCTCTGGTTGAACGGGGAGATGAAAGAGAACTGGGACTTACGGAGAGGGGGGCATGGGGAGAAGAGCGGTTGCTTATCGGTCTTATTGAAGACATCACCAAGCGGACCGTGGCGGAAGATAAACTTTACCAGGCGGAAAAGCTCTCATCCATCAGTCTCCTCACCGCTGGAGTCGCTCATGAGATTAATAACCCGCTCACGTCGATCCTTACCAATGTACAGCTTCTTCTGGAGGAGGAAGGTGATAAAGAAAAGCGGGAGTCCCTTAAATGGATGGAGCAGGAAACCCGGAGAATTGCTGGAATTGTTCGTAACCTATTGGAGTTTGCCGGTACCAAGAGGGAACAGAACCGATGCACTGATCCAGCTTCTGCAATAGATTCGGTCATTCATCTCCTTTCTTTCTCTGCCGGGAAAAGAAAGGTGGTAAGGTTTTTAAAGGAGTATGAAACGGTTTCTCCTTTGGCAATTAGCTGTGACGAATTAAAACAGGTGGCGATTAATATTTTGCGAAACGGGATCCAGGCCATGGGAGGGGGAGGGACTATTCTGGTCTGGATCCGTTCTGCGGTGGGTTTGGATGAGGGGATGTGTATGCTCTCCTTTACCGATTTTGGATGCGGTATTGAGGAAGAGCATCTCTCCAGAGTTTTTGATCCCTTTTTTACCACCAAGGGCGACGGGAATGGTCTTGGACTCTCCCTGGTCTACGGAATCATCGAACAGCACGGCGGCAGGGTAGAGATTAACAGCCGTTCTGGTGAGGGAACAGAGCTGCGGATCCTTTTACCTGCAGCCGACTCGGAGGAAGATGATGGGGATTCTTGAGGGTAAATATATTGCGGTGGTTGATGATGA
>CAYMWV010000155.1:0-8339 GCA_964394395.1 uncultured Sediminispirochaeta sp. | reverse complement strand
ACTGAGCAAATAGTATACTCACCCCGGCTTTCGGGCGTCAATTCGGTGGTATCAACCCAAATTTTTGCCTAAGCACGAAGTAGTATTCCCGGGCTGACCGACGCAGGTGGGCTCGGCGTCTTCTGCCGCCGGTCCTACTCAAGATTCTTCAAATTCGACGTCTCATCGGACTTCGATCCGTTGCGAGATCTCGCGCTCCGCCGTCCGGAGTCGGACTGCGTGCGCCCCGCGCTCGAGCGGCCAGAAGACGCTCGCCGGCAGCTCGCCCTCGAACACCGGTCGGTCGCCTACGAGAAGCTCCGCGCGTCCCGAACCCGTAAGGAGGAAGCGCACCTGCTGAGATGAGCCCGGAGCGCCCGGATCGCGGAAGAAGACCGCCCCGTCCATCGGCGTCACGATCGCAAGCTCGGCGTCCTTCTGGAACCTCAGACGATAGCCGTACTGTTCGGCCCAGAGCCGGTACTCCTGCGGATAGGCCGGCGCGCCATCGCTGTGCCAGTCGCACGGGTCGCCCGCGGCCCCGTATGGCACGTACTCGACGACCGTGTCCGGACACCGGTCGGTCGCGACCATGCCGCTCAAGCTGCACACGCGAATCGTCTCGACCCCTCGCGGTTTCGGCAGATCCGCGCCGGTGCTGTAACTCGTAATTAGCTCGTGCAGGACCGAAGCGGGCAGCGACGAGCCCGGCGTCCCGATCACCGTCTCCCCGCCAAAATTCCCCATCCAGACACCGCCGGCGATGTCCCTCGAGAAGCCGACCGCCCAGATATTTGTGAACTGATTCGATGTGCCTGTTTTGACGGCGACCGGGAAGTCGAAACGGAGCGGGCTCCTCAGGCCGAACGTCATGACCCGGTCGTCGTTCGTGCTGATGATGTCCCGGATCATCCCTGCGGTCGCCGGAGTCCAGTGGTAATCGGGCTCTCCCCGCTCGACGCCGGCGATACCGGAGAGCGGATAGCTCGCGCCGTCGGCGTAGAAGCTGAGGTACCCCTGCACCAGCTCGTACAGGCTGACGTCGGCTCCCCCGAGCGCGAGGCTCACCCCCAACTCCGGGCGCTGCGCCTCCAGGCTCACGAAGCCGAGCTCCGTAAGCCGATCCGCGAACCGGGTCACCGAGACCCGCTCGAGCGTGTGAACCGCCGGCACGTTCAGGCTCGCCGCGAGCGCCTCCCGCACCCGCACCGGCCCGTGGAAGTGTTCGTTGAAGTTCTCCGGCACGTAGATCTCCGCGCCACCGAAGTCGAGCGGAATGTCCGGTACGACCGTCGCCGGCGTGAAGCCCATTTCGAACGCCTCCGCGTAGAGAAACGGCTTGAGCGTCGACCCCGGCTGACGCAGGATCTGCACCCCGTCGATCTGGCCCGACGTCTCGCTCGCGAAAAAGTCGGCGGAGCCCGCGTACGCAAGGATCTCCGCGCTCTGCGGGTGGACGAGCAGACCGGCGCCGTTGCCTATGCGGTGGCGGCGTGCCTCGGCCACGGTGGTCGCAAGAACGCGTTCGAGGTGGTGTTGCATGTCGAGGTCGAGGGTAGTGACGATTCTCCGGCGGTCCTCCAGGTCGTACGTGCGCTCGAGGAGCTCCACGAAGTGGGGTGCTTCGAAGGGCCAGATGCCGGGCCGGGTGGGATCGTGTGCCGGGTCGTACGCGCGCGGGCTGCGCGGGATCACCGCAAGGCTCGCGAGTTCTCGCGAGGTGAGCTCGTCGAGCGGGCGATCGAAGAAGACGCGGGCCGCCGCCGCGAATCCCTCCACGTTGTAGCCCATGGGCACGAGTCCTAGGTAGAGCTCGAGGATCTCGCGCTTGGACAGCCGCGTCTCGAGCTGGAGCGCGTCGATCATCTCTGCCAGCTTGCCCGGGATCGTGTCGGGCCTCCGGTAGAGCAGGCTCGCGAGTTGCATCGTGATGGTGCTCGCACCGCTCACCGTCTCTCCCCGCACAACGTACTGAAACGCGGCTCTGACGAGCGAGAACGGGTCGACGCCGGGGTGGAAGAAGAAGCGCGCGTCTTCGGCGCGGCGAACGATGCGCGGGAGCTCGTCCGGCAGCTCGTCGTACGGCACGAAGATCCTGCGCAGGCCGTTCTCGTTGGCGGGTCGTACGGCGAGCTCGCGATCGTGCCGGTCGAGGTAGACGCGCGAAAACGAGAGCGAGGCAAGAGCCTCGGCGCCCCGGTACGGGGCGACCCTGAGCGCCACCTGGCCGAGCGCCCAGAGCAGGAGCAACCCGAGGAGCGCGGCGACGAGGGGGTGGCGGATCAGGCGGCGACGTCTCAACCGGCTCACTCCTCGCGGATAACGTAGAGCCGCCCGCCGCTTTGCCCGAAGACTTCGGGCTCGAACTCGAGCGATGCCTGGACCGGCGGGGTGGGGTAGACACCCGGCGTTGTCGTTCGGAAGAGAAAGCTCACGTCGCGGTCACCCGCGTAGAAGTCTTCCCAGGTGTAGAGCATCGCGTTGTCGTAGATGCGTTGGATCGGCCGGTAGAACCAGAACCACCAGCCCCCGGGCCCGTACGAGGCGTAGCCGTCGCCGGTGACCGTCACGGTGTCGCCGTACACCGTCTCGCGCGTCGACTCCTCGGACTGGACCCCGCCCGCGTCCGCGTAGCTGCCGGTCGTCTTGAGCGTTGGGTCGAGGATCTCGGCGCCGGAAGGGAGCGGCACCTGGAGGTTTAGGTAGCTCTGCCGACGCGTCGTGCTCACGAACACCCTCATCCGCAGCGTCTTCCCAAGCGGGAGCACCTCGCCCTCGATAACCTCGCCGTCGAGCGTTTCGATCTGCCGCCGTACTTCGATGCCCTCGTCGCGCGGGACCGCCGTCTCGCTCGGCAGGGCGTAGCGAAGCGTGTTCGTGTAGTAGAGCTCTCCGCCGCCCTTGCGCAGAAAGTCGAGCTCGACCAGCTCGTCGCGCGGCACCTCCGCGAGGCGACCCTCGAAGAGTGGGTAGTGCTGCTCGAAGGCCTCGCGGGCTTCCGCGTCCAGGCGTCGGTCCACGAGCGTCTCGCCGCCGAGTCGAACCTCGGCGCCCACCTCGCTCGCGCCGGACTCGCGCGCGACGAGCGGTGCGAAACCGTGGACGATCCAGAAATCGTCGTGGAACGAGCTGAACCTTCGATCGGTCTTCGTCCGGGCGAGCGAGCGGGCGAACCGGATGAGCAGCTCGTCGGACTCATCCAGGAGCGTGCCGATGCGGAGCATCAGCGCAAGCTCGGGCTCACCCGAGTCGAAGTAGCCCCGCGCTTCATACGTCTCCCTGATGTCGACGGTTTGCGTACCGATCACGACGAAGTTCCTCGCTCGCGCGTAAATCCGCCGCGCGGTATCGGCCTCCCGCAGCGTGAGGAAGGCTTCCGCGAGGAGCGCGTTGCCCGCGATCCCGAGCTCGTCGCCCGCTTCCCGCAGGAAGGCGAGGTCGCCGGGAGAGACGAACCCAACGGCAGCGAGTACCGCCGCATTCCACGCGGCCGCGAAGCCGGCGCGCTCTTCCATCCGCGCCAGGTCGAGCTCCGAACGGAGGTAGGTTCGAAGCGCCCTGCGATCGAGGGCGTGGTCGATCGGCACGCCCGATCGGTCCGCCTGCTGGAGAACCTGCTCGGTCAGGAGCGACACGAAGAGGCTCGGCCGGGAGTAGTCGGTCGTCGGCGGGCGGTATCCGATGCCGCCGTTCGGGAACTGGTGTTGTTCGAGCCGACCGACAATTCCGGCGACGTCTCCGGCGGGTCGCAGTCCCTGGACCCTGATCGAGAGGTCGTACAGCCTGCGGATGTCCGACGCCGGTGTGCCCGAAACCAGCTCGAGATTCGCGATCGAGGGCAGAATGTGCGCCTGGACGCTTGTGTCGAGCCCGATCGTGAGCGAGCCGTACGCCTGCGCTATCTGCGACGGAATGAGCAGTCCCTCGGTGGCGCGCCCGCCACCATCCTCCGTGACGTCGTCCACCATACCGAAGGTCGTAAACGCCTCGGTAACGAGCGGCTGCTCCACGATGACCGGTTTCTCGAGCACCTCGCCGAGGACCGGGCTTCGTGTCGTGAAGCGGATGACGCCGTCGCCTGCGTCGTGAGCTTCGAGAACGAAGGGCAGCTCGTAGACCGACTCCGCCGGGATCGTGATCGACTTCGTTTGCTGGTCGGCGATTAGGAGGATGTCCGATTCGGCGGTCACGTCGACCTGCTGCTCGACGTCGGTCGTGTTCGTGAGCACGACTCCGGCGATGGCGGTGTCGCGGCTGCGGAACCGACGAGGCAGAGCCGTACGCACGTTGATCGGATTCTGCACCCGGACCTCGTGCTCCGTGAGGCCAAGGCGATTCCCGGCGAGCGCCACGGCCGTGAAGCGGTAGGTAGTGAGGTTGTCTGGATAGTCGAAGGTGAGCCGGGCGTAGCCGTCCCGGTCCGTCCTCACCGCGGGCTCGAAGAGCGCGAGCGGCGAGAAATCGGTACGCTCATCGAGCTTCGCTTCCCCGGCGCCCCCCTGGAGCGACGAGATCTCGTAGGTGACCGGTCGCAGCAGGAGCCGCCGGCTGTCGTCACCCTCCACGCTGAGCGGAAAGTGCCGCTCGTCGTAGAAGTAATCGAGCGGATTCGGCACGCGGTAGTCGATCAGGTCGAGGACGCCGCGGTCGACGCCGAGCACCGTCACCTCCGCGTCGGCGACCGGACGACCGTTCTGGGTGACGCGAACGGTTACGTCCCCCTCGTCGCCCGAACCGTACGACGCCGAGTCGGTCGCCAGCGAGACGTCGAGCTCGACAGAGCTCGTCGATACGGAGACGGTCGTGAGTCCGAAGAGGCCGCGCGGCTTCCCGAGGTCGGGGTGGAAGTAGTCGTCCTCGGTAGCGGTGCGCTCGGTGAAGCTTGTGAGCGCGACGTAGAAGACCGGCACGTAGTCGGCCTTCACCGGGATTTCGATGACTTCGTTACTCCCGGAGAGCTCGATGACCCGCTGGTCGAGAATGCCCTCCCGTTCGATTGTTAGGAGGTACCGTCCCTCCGCGAGCGGGCTCTGGACAAGGATCCTCGCCGTCTCGCCGGGTTCGTAGATCGACTTGTCGACGACCATGTCTATGTCCGACGGGGTCTGGCTCGCGGTCTGAACCCAGCCGCTTCCGGTCGCGTAGAAGGGAATCTCGGTTCGGGTCGGGCGTCCTACGGCATCGGTTGAAACGAAGAAGAGCGTGTAGCGCCCGGGGTCGTCGACGGAGAACTCGTGGCGGAAGCGTCCGTCGGAGACGCTGCCCTCTTCCTCGTAGAGCGTCTCCTCTACGTATTCCCAGCGCTGGTTCAGTCGTCCGTACAAGCCCTGCTGCTGCGCGGAACGCCACTCGCCCTTGACGAGTCCGTAGCGAATCGTGCCGTTCCGATCGAGCTCCCCGCCGTCTATGCCGACCAGGCGGGCCTCGGCGACGACTTTGTCGCCGGTGGGCACGAAGCTGGACCACCATCCCTCGCTCGATCCCTGCGAGAAGCGCGCGGCGACGTAGTGGTCCGCCGGGTGCACGAGCAACGAGACGTCGTGAGCGACGACCTGCCGGTCGACGTCCTCGACGCGCACCTCCAGACTATACCGGTAGGGCTTCCCCTCCAGCTCGTGTTCCGCGGTGGCGACACCAATGCTCGCCGTCCCCGCAGCGCTCATACTACCCTCGTTACCGGTGAGCCTTCGCTCGCGGCCCCACTCGCTCGTACCTACGGTCCACGCCTCCCACTGTGGCCCCGGCGGTACGTAGCGCACGGGCCTGCGCATCCAGAAGTACTCGTAGCTCGCGCCGGCCACCGCGCCTCCGGCGAGGTAGCTCGCGGCGATGCTTACCGACGCGCTCTTACCCGCTATGATCTCGTCGCTGTCGGAGAGCGACGTTACCTCGAACGACACGCGGCGGAAGCTCCCCACTTGGAAGCGGACGTCTTGGTACTCGTACCGTCCGGCGCCGTAACGGTACCTCAGCACGTAGTCGCCGTACTCCATGTCGCCTGGAAGCGCGATCCGCCCCGAGAATCCGCCCGAGGCGCTCGTAGAACCGTCGTCACTCCAGACGATGGACTCCGACTGGATGCCTTCGATCGAGATTGCGTAGCCGTCGCGGAACGGGGTGAATCCCTGCGCGTTCTGGAGCCAGTGGATACCCCGGAAGGCGAACTCCTCTCCGGGCTGATACAGACCACGGTCGGTGAAGAGATGGACACGATGGCTGCGCTCCAGAGCCTCCGTAGCACGCTCCACCGACCGCGGTCCGAACCGGTAGGAGTTGTGCGTCGACGAGACGCGCAACTCCGCCGTGTCCGCGCCGCTGCGGACGCGGATGTGCATGTCGTCGTCGCTGGTTCGATCGTCGGTAAAGAAACTCGCCGCGTAGCTGTCGCCGGGGATCTCGACCGCGGCGAGACCCGCCGCGTCCGTCTGTCCGGTGAAGCGCCGGCTCTGCAGGTTGAACACCTCGACGGCGGCCCCCGGCACGGGCGTTCCGTCCGAGAGCCGGTTCACCCAGACCAGTATCCGGTTGTAGGCGAAGCGCGTGGAGATTCCCAGGTCGGTCACCTGCACCGCGACCGCGTCGGATTCTGTCCGGTAGTTCGAGTTGGAGACGAGCGCCGGGTCCTTCCGGGCGGCCCAGTTGAAGAAGACCGTTCCTCGGCGGTCGTCGTTCAGGTACGGCTTGAGGTCGATCTCGTGGAAATGGACGTAGTCGGGCGTGTGCGCGGAGATGTCGAAGTCGACCGGAGTGGGGACGTTACGATTGCCGAAGAACTCGGTCCCGCCCTCGACCCCGAGTCTGAAGCCGACGATGTTCCGCATGTTGAACACGATCGACGGGTCGAACTCGGCCTCCAGGTGGCGCAGGCCGTCGTAGTGACTGGGGAACTCGATCATCGGCTCCGGTCGCGGGATCGTGTAGCTCAGGTGCGCCTCACGTCCGAGCTCGCGGCCGTAGACGTCCGAGACGGTGGGCGGCACGGTCACGGCGACGATTTGGTCCGGACGCGCGTTCGGGATGAAGAAGCGCAGGTTCGAGTAGTGCTGGTCGATGCCGCTCGGCTCGATGACCTCACCGTCGAGCGTGACGGTGAACTCCTTCTCGGCCGCGTCGTCTGCGAGCGGGTGCGAGAAGTCGAGGAAGACAGGATAGTTGTACGAGCGGTTGTCCATGGGGAAGGCGCCGCGAAAGGCGGTGAGCCGGTCGGCTCTGAATCCGGCGATCGTGCGCACGAAGTGCGTGTGCCCGCGCACGGTCTCCGGGAAGCCTTCCCGAGGACGCGCGCCCTCGCGGACGATGATCCGCAGTCTCGACTGCTCGGGAGGATCGGCGTCCAGCGTAATCTTCACGGCACGATCGGTTCGCGACTCGAGCTCGTCGGGGTAGTCCGGGCGCGCGAGCGTAAAACCGAGCGGATCGCCGTTCGCCTCCACGGCCAGGAATGGCCTGATGACCTCGACGTCGACCGTCTGGTTGAACTCCACGATGAGGGTCTTCGCGTACTCGATAGGAACGTCGTAGCGATCGACGTACGGGTCGCCCGGCGTGCCCGCGTAGACGTTCGCGATCTCCAGCCGCTCGGTGTAGATCCGGAACGAGAACCGCCGTTCGAGCGCGTTGCCGCCGAGGCTCGTTTCCTCTCCAGTGACGGAGACTTCGTAGCTCGGGTGACGGGTGAGCGGGGCCTCGGGCTCGAAGCTGAGCGTCTTCGTGCCGTACCATCGGTAGACCCCCGGCACCTCCGGCTCGATCGAGAGCAGCTGCGATTCAGCGATCACCTCGCCGAGCGACGTCAGCGGAACCATCGGTTGGCTGAACATCACGTAGATTCGCGGCCTAGCGTTCTCCATGGGGAGCAGCCCGGAAGGGCCGTAGTCGACGATCGAAAGTGGTTCGTCTCCTAAGTCGAGCGTCGCGAATTGAGCGGCCGCCGCCTCTGGATTCGTCGAGTAGTAGTTGATCGTCGACCGCGAGAGGTTGATCTCGCCGCGGACGACGCCCTCCTCGGCCCGTCGTGGACGCTCGAGCGTCTGCACGAGTTGCCTGCCCTGCTCGAGGGATGTCGTGTTGACGAGCGCCGCCTGGGCCGCTTCGATGGTCGCGGGGCGTCCTCCTGCGAACACGTCGTCGCCCTGCGATGCGCCGGTGCGACCCCGACCGCAGCCGACCGCGAGAGCCGCGAGCGCGATGGAGAGGATGACATAGGAGGGACGGAGCGTCCGCATAGTGCCTCCCTTGGGAATGGGCTGCCGATTCTGCGTTCAGTATGCGGAAAAGGGGCGCCCGGGGCAATCGAGGCTATGCGCCGGGGCTCGGCGAAAAAGATAGTTCGTTTGCGACTGCACGAGGGACAGAGATAG
>CAYMWV010000154.1:0-8345 GCA_964394395.1 uncultured Sediminispirochaeta sp. | reverse complement strand
GGGCTGCCAGCAGAGCAGATGGACGGAGCCTCCACGGCGAGAATTATCAACATGATGAGGGCAATCCCCCACGGGGTATACGGTATGAGCAGTTCAATTGAAGGATTGGTGGAGACCAGCTCCAACTTTGCGGCTATTGAGACCCAGAAGGGGTGTTGCAGTACCACGGTTCGGATTCTAACCAGTCAACGCTCCTCAGTGATGAGCGCTCTGGATGATGTGGCGGCCCGGCTCGCTTCGGCGGTGGAGCTTGCCGGTGGACAGGCTCGACATTTTAATCGCTACCCCGCCTGGACCCCGGATCCAAAAAGCCCACTTTTGGCCAGGTGCAAAGAGGTGTACCGCACCCTCACCGGAAAGGAACCCATGCACACAGCAATCCACGCAGGCCTGGAGTGCGGGGTTATCGGAGACAAGATCGAGGGGATGGAGATGATCAGTTTCGGCCCGGACATCCTGGCGGTCCACACTCCCGAGGAGCGAATGCACATCGGTTCGGTGAAAATTGTGTGGGATTTCCTGAAATCCCTCCTTCAGGAGCTTTAATGGCACCTCCCCTCTTTACGGCGGGCTTTTTTTCTTCGATACTATTTATAGAGGACCATATTCCGGAGGCTATACATGGCGCGAATAAAGGACATCAGTATCACCATCAAGATTTTACTCATCACCTTGATTGGTATTCTCACCCTGGCGGTGATTTTTTCCATCGTCTTTACCACGGCTATCGGTGAGCAGGCTGAGGCAGCAATTCTTGAAAAGAGTAATGCCGTAGTCTACACCGCCGAGGCGGCACGGGAGAATATGGCCCGTAAAATCGAGATGGGGGTGGTGAGGGATTTTGAGGAACTGGCTACCGAAGGGGATCGGGAGAAGCTTATTGAGGCGGTTCCCATTATCACCGCCATCAATGTGGCGAAAGAAAACGCCGATCTGGCCAATTATGAGTTTCGGGTCCCCAAGGAATCACCCCGAAATCCGGAAAACGAACCCACCGAGCTGGAATCCCGGGTCCTGGCGGAGCTGAAGGAGAAGGATCTGGATGAACTGGTGATCTACGAAGCGGATCAGATCCGCTATTTCCGCCCCATCCGGCTGACCCAGGAGTGTCTCCTCTGCCATGGGGACCCTGCCGGTGCCGCCGATCCGGTGGGGGGGACAAAAGAGGGCTGGAAGGTGGGGGAGATCCACGGCGCCTTCGAGATCATCAGCAGCCTCGCCACAGCCCATGCAACCCGGGATAGGGCGGCGGTGCAGATTACCCTTCTTGCCCTGGGCATCATGGTCTTGATGGGGTTATTTCTCTGGTTCAGTATCCGGGTGATTACCCGGCCCCTGAGCAATTACATCGTCAACTTTGAAGCGGTGAGTGGCGGAAATCTTACTGTCCGCAGCGAAGTGGACAGTCGGGACGAGATTGGTCGTCTTTCAGGATACTTCAACGGCTTTGTGGCCAGCCTCAACCGGATGATGCTTGATATCGGAGATGTTACCACCGACACCAGGCGGATCAGTGAAGACCTGGCTTCCAGCTCCACCCAGACCGCTGCAGCTATCGAGGAGATCCGGGCAAACAGCGACCAGATGAAACAGAAGATGCAGAATCTGGATAGCGAGGTGCGCTCCTCCAAGGCTTCCGCCGATGATGTACGGGATTTTATCAGTCGGGTGAATGAGCAGATCCAGAGCCAGGCTTCGGCGATAAATGAATCCTCCGCCTCCATCGAGGAGATGTCCGCCAATATCAGCTCCATTGCCAAATCGAGCGAGGAGAAGAAGCTGGTTGCCGTGAAGCTGGAGCAGGCCTCCGAAGAGGGCTCTAGTGAAATGAGCGTAACCCGGGAGGTGATGAAGAAGGTCTCCCTGTCGGCGGATGTGATGATGGAGATGATCGAGGTGATCGACTCCATTGCCAGTCAGACCAACCTCTTGGCCATGAATGCGGCCATTGAGGCAGCCCATGCCGGAGAGGCGGGAAAGGGCTTTGGCGTTGTAGCCGACGAGATTCGCAATCTGGCCGAGTCCAGCTCCAACTCCGCCAAAGAGATCAGCAAGAGCCTGAAAGAGGTGGTGGAGAATATCGGTATTACCGAAAACTCCACCGAAAAGACCGGTGAGGTCTTTGACCAGATGCTGCAGATGGTGAAGGAGGTCTCCCGGAGCATGAGTGAGATGCAGAATGCCACCAAGGAGCTCTCCATCGGCAGCAGTCAGATTGTGGAAGCCCTGGGCTCCCTGGTGCAGACAACCCAGGATGTGCAGGAGTCTTCCGGCGAAATGGACCAGAAGGTAGAATCCATCGTTAGCAGTCTGGAGACCCTGCAGAACATCTCCGCCGAATCGAGCGGCGGGATGGAGGAGATGGCCCTGGGTATTCAGGAGATTGCCGAGGCGGCCCTGGCGGTTTCCAGCGCCGGGGATCAGAACTCCGAAAGTGTTCACCGGCTGGAAGAGCTGGTGGCCCGCTTCCAGGTGAGCCGTGATGCAGATTAGAAATGACGAGGGGGCACTCTACGAACTTGATCCGATGATAAGTCGGGAAGAGGTGGCCGAAACGGTCCGCACCTTGGCCGTGCGGATCAGTAAGGACTACCGGGAGGAGGGGGGCGTCCACCTGGTGGGCCTTTTGAAGGGCTCCTTCATGTTTACCGCCGATCTGATCCGGCAGATGGATATCCCCGTGACGGTGGACTTCATGGCTGTTACCAGCTACCTGGGCACCGAAAGCACCGGAGAGGTGAAGATCCTCAAAGAGCTGAACGAACCGATCCACGGCCTCAACGTGGTGATTGTGGAAGATATTATCGACACCGGCCTTACCCTGGCTAAAACCTTGGCTCTCCTGGAAACCCGAGAGCCGGCGGACTTGAAGGTGTGTACCCTCCTGGACAAGGTGGAGCGCCGGAAGACCAAAATTGATGTGGCCTACAACGGCATGGTCATCCCCGACGAGTTCATCGTCGGCTACGGCATCGACTACCAGCAGCGCCACCGGGAGCTGGACCGGATCGACAAGGTGCGGTTTGTCTAGAGCCGTAGCGGCAATGAGGCTGTCCATAAGCGGGGGAGGAGTGCTTTGTTTTGCCAGCTTCCCGTGGAGTTTTCCCCAGAGCAGAGCCTCTTTAATAGGAGCTGACCTGTTTGAATATATCTATCCCTTTGCAGGTAAGATCCGGGAGGTGAATCTGGCCCTGGGGCGCAAGGGAGCAAGGGAGCAAGAACGCAAGGGCGCAAGAAAGGTTATTTAAAACTGTTCAAATAGAGTGATATGGAGTATACTCTACATAATTAAGGCGAATTTAGGAGTGTACTCTAATACTGACACAATTTATTGCCACCTATCAAAGACTCTTACAAAACACAAATTACCAGCATCATAGGCATATGTTCAAAGATTTCAATATCAAAAACCGGCTTACCGGATTGATTGGTCCAAGAGGTACAGGAAAGACAACGCTGTTACTCCAATACATCAAAGAGCACATTAAGGATAAAGCTGAGTGCATCTATGTAGCTGTAGATCATATATATTTTGCGAAAACAACCATTATAGAGTTTATCAATGGGTTATATGAGGACTATGGGGTCAGGTATTTCTTCTTTGATGAGATCCATAAATATTATCGATGGAATCAGGAGTTGAAAAACGCTTATGATTCCTATCCTGATATTAAAATCATTTTTTCTGGTAGTTCGAGTATTGACCTGATAAAGGGAAGCTATGATTTATCCAGGCGCGGTGTTTTGTATCGTATGGATGGGATGTCTTTTCGCGAGTATCTGCTTTTCAATAACATTTATGAAACCGAAAGTATCACATTGGAAGAGATTTTAGAAAAGAGAGCCGAACTTGAAGGCAAACTATCAACGATAAAAAAAATCAAAGGCCATTTTAAAGAATATTTGAAGAGTGGATATTATCGTTTTTACTTGGAAGATAAAGAGACCTATCATCAAAAGATATTAAGGGTAATAGAGAAGGTGATATTTGAAGATATTCCAAATTTTTATAAATTGAAAACTGAAAATCTATCGCATTTCAAAAGAATTGTATCTTATCTTGCAACCATTCCGCCAGGGAAGCTGAACATAAACAGTATCTCAAAAAATATTGGATTAGATAATAAGACCATCCAAAATTACTTAATGATATTATATGAAACGGGTATGATCGAATTACTGAACAAGAATAAGGCCGGAAGCAATCTATTAAAACATACTGAAAAGATCTATCTTGATAATCAGGACTTATATTCTGCGATAATAGAAGAGATAGGATATGAGGCACAGATAGGGACAATCAGAGAGATATTTTTTATCAAGATGTTAAAAAACTCCGGAAACAAAATTTATTATAATGAGCTAGGGGACTTTTCAGTAAACGATACCATATTTGAAATTGGTGGAAGGCAAAAAGATAAAAAGCAGATAAAAGCAGAACTTGATAAGGCCTATTTAGTAAAAGACGATATCCTCTATGGTAATAAAAAAGAGATTCCATTGTATCTATTTGGATTTCTATACTGATTGATCGGGATAAAGCAACCCCTTTTTCTGTAAAATTGAAAAAAAAAGTTAATCGGCCTCCATATTTTATCATTGACAACACAGATTTGCCCTTTTAGACTCTTACGTATCAAGTGTATGGAGTGAATAAATGAAAAAAACTACAACTACGCTATTCCTTCTCATCTTTATTTCCGCCGTTCTGCTTAGCATGTTCTCGAGCTGCGCGAGCATGAAGCTGGAGAACTACCACTTCCAGGGCGAAGAAACCATTGTTGACACCGATTTCGGTGAAATCCCCTCCCCCGTAAAGGGTGTGGGCGGGAATGTTACCCACGAGGATGGAACTATCCACAGCCGGGCACCAAAAGGAGAGGCTACGAGCTGGTATGTGGATACACCAATTTCAAGAAAGAGCAGGATCTCCTTCCGCATGAAGCTCGGAGAGCAAATCAACGGAGAGAACCACCCGGCGGTTCACATAAATATGCTGCAACAGGTTGATCCTGTTCACCAGCGTATTGTGGTGATGATGGACGAGAAATGGGGCGTTGGCTATTTCTGGAACGGTGAAAACAAAGACGGCGACGGCCACATATCGGAGAAGAACCTAGAATTGGAAAGGTGGTACCGCATAGACCTCGTGTTGAATGAGTCCACCATACTCATCTTCGTCGATGGCTCTCGGCTCGGAAGCGCCCCTCTCAACAGCGACCTGCCTGGCTGGGGCACCTTCGTTATGGAGTGTCACAACGAGATCTGGATAGACGATCTGCGCATAGTGAACTACGGTTCCTACCAAATCGAGAAGAAATAAAGGAGAAAACGATGAAGCGCCACATAACGAATTCCGTCCTATATTTGTTCCTGATAGTTCTGATCCTTGCTTTTACCGCCGGCTGTGCGAGCAGCGGTGGTGGAGATATTGAGGTTTCGAAGGGAGGGCCCGAGAAGACCGCGGCTTCCGGAAGTCCTGCAGCCGAAGCACCGACGGAGGCCCTTCGCCTCAGCCGCAAGGAGGGACCTGCGAAGATAGAGCTCGACCTCTCCGCCTTTAGAAAGGCGGGACTCGAGTTTACCTACGGGGAGGTAAACCTCCACGTAGAGCGGGCCGAAAACGGGGAACGGGTCTTCAATCAGGAACAGCACTTCCATGACGACCGCAGTCCGGAGTCGATGGCAACGGAGTGGTCCACTGCCGAGTGGCCTGAGGAAGAGCTCAAGATCTTTTTCCATATAGGGGCAGGAAGATATGACGACAGATATTTCTCGGTATTCCGTAGTTATGGTCCCATTCCCTATAATGGAAGCTCATCAAATGAAAAGCAGCTCACGATAACGCCCTATCCGTTCTACAAGACTGGAGTTCTCTCTCTGACAGCGAAAAATGAGACCGGAATTGGCAATCTCAACCACGGTCTCGGCGTATTTCTGCAAAACGTTTCAAGTGGCACGAGCTACCACTACCATTTGCTGCCGGGTAAAGAGTATCTCACGTACCACAGCACGGTAGAGGGAATCGAGGCGGGTTCTTACCGCTTTACCATACATGCGTGGAAGGACGGCTGGCCCTACTACGGCAATGCCGTCTGGGAGGGAAAACTCGAGGTGCAGGAGGGCGAGACCGCGACGCTCTCGGGGAGCCTCAGCAAGAAGACCGCTCCATGGAACATGGGTATAGGCGAAGATGATCTGCAGATCGAAGGGCTTGCCCCCGTCTACGAGACCGAGTTCGACGACAGAGACCCCCGGATGGGGAACATTCACGTGGCCGAAGGGGGCAGCGCCGGGCTCGAGGACGGCATCCTCGTGGTCGAGGGAGATGGAGAGCTCGGCGGAGGGCTCGATATCTCTGTTCCAACCGGCAGTAATACCCTCATCCGCTTCAGAGCCAAGGTCCCCGAAAATGGAGAATTCTTTTTCAATACCCGGGCATGGGGCGGCAGCCGCATGGCGGTAATCGTCAATCCGGAACGGGGAGACGAACCGGCTCGTTTCGAAAGCTTCAGCACCGCCGAGGGGAGGGACCTGCCCGCAGCACGGTTCGACCAGAATCTTCCCGCCCTCGCTGCTGGGCAGTGGCACGACTTCGTGTTTATCGACGATGGGGAGAGGCTCTACATCTTCGTAGACGAAACGTTCTATGCGGTCTTTCCCATATCGGAAGAGCTGCCGGCTAAGGGAGACCTGCATTTGGAGTGGCACCGCCCCTGCAGCTTCGACAGCCTGTCGGTCGCCTCATTCGAGTCGATGAAGCCACCCGAGGGGCTCTAGAGCCCCTGAGAGGCGTATAAAAAAGAGAAATAAAAGAGAGAAGAGGAATAGTAAAAGTATATCCCTCCGCCGGGAGGAGAGCCTCCCGGCAAATTCCGGCCTCGTCCCCGGCCCGCTGCAGAATTTTCCTCATTATCGCACTCATACTGCCGGTGTTCCTTCTTGCCAGCTGCAGCACCGCCCCCGGGAGTGACGGCGCCCGGGGAAAGGCAGCATCGCAAGAGAGAGCGATCCTGCGTGAGGGGGAACTGCGGCTCTCGGAAGGACAGCACGCCCGCCTCAGCATCGAGCCGTTCCCCGGCATGGAGATCTTCCTCGAAGATTTCTCCGAGAGAGCTGAGCTCGGGGCTCGATGCAGACGACAGAGACAATGCCTTCGAAGAGGCCGAGCGCAGAGGCTTGCAGTTCTTCTTGAGGCCCCTCTACACGCTTGAGGATAATAAGCTCGAGCTAACTCTCGAGGTATGCGATACCATCGGCAGGAAGGTAAGCTCCCGCATACATACTGAGAGTTCCCTCGGTACCGACATCTTTACCGAGCTTGACGAACTTTCACTGGAGGTGGTAAACAGCATAGCCGACACGGACCTCACTTTCGAGGGACACATCGAGGGACACATCGAGGAGAGCTTAGAGGGGAAGAGGAAGACGAAGGTATGGCGCGATGGGCTCGAAAGAGTCGAGAAGTACTGGCTGCGCTACGGTGGGCTGCAGCTTAGCGCTTCCGGCACTGCGAGAGAGATAGATGCCTCGGCAGGTACGGGTATAAGCCTTAGCCCGGCATCCCCTATCCCGAGTGAAGGCTACCACGAGCGAGGAAGTATTCTGAGGATTCCAATGATGCTCACCGAGCCTTACTTTACCGGTATAGAGGAGCTGCGGGCCGAGTTGCGGCCGGAGGGGGGCGCGGCCATGCTCCTGTGGAACTACCGGGCACGGGACTCCTACAACTTCCTCCGCATAAAGGGTTCTACCATTACCCTCCACATAAACGGCTACGAGAGGCGATTTCTTCTCGAGGAGGACCTTGACCGGAAAGAGCGTTGGATCGACCTGCGCTGCAGCCGTACTGGAGCGCGGGAATATGAAGTTGCTGTAGGCGGGAAGATCATTGGAACCGCCACGGGCCCCGACCTCGCCTCCGGACGCCTTGGTCTGGGGATCGAGGGAGGCCCCGCATCGTTTCGAAATCTTGAGGTCAAATTCTCTGAATAGAACCTCAGATAATTGATTGGAGGCCAGATCAGTCTGCGTTAGTTTGAGTGGCCCCCAAACATGCCGCTCTCAGCCTCCGCCGGTTGGTAGCTTACACTAAACCGTTCGCAGTAATACTCTATGTGGGTATACAAAATACTTTCGTACTGAAAAAGCAAAAGTCAGGACACCTCCCGCAAGGAATAAACACCTCCATGATGCATGGGCGAGCGAAGCGAGTGAACAGCCCGGTATTCGAATCGGAAATGAAAGTTATCACCGTTATTCAGGAACCGGCAGAGATGGACCGTATTTTACGACATCCAAAATGCAGGCCGAGCAGCAGCCGAAGGCTGCGACCAGGCAGGTAA